>NZ_JBEZFD010000011.1:0-306293 GCF_040649235.1 Spirillospora sp. NPDC049024 | reverse complement strand
ACAGGCTCAGGCACTAGCCTGGAATGCATTTTGACTTTCCATCGACCTCCAATCATGCATTCACTCGAAACGTGCGACTTCACGTCGCACAACCAATCAGGGTCGTGTCCCGTCCGGGCGTAGTACAGCAGGCGCTGAAAGTGCCCGCCCGTATTCCATGCCTCGTCCAGCACCTTCATGTGGTCGTCCTGAGGCCTGAGCCGACCAGCCTCCCAATTGGATACGGTGCCGCGCGCCGCCCGGACGATCGAGCCCATCTGCGCAAGCGACAGCCCCCGCTGCGTGCGGTGAAACCACAGGTCGAAGGCCAACCAGCCCCAAAGCGACGAGTTCGGATCGATCGTTTCCCGAACACTCACTCGCACTCCCGCTGTATCCACTGCATCCCGATGCACAGCACCCTAACTCTCGAATGTCGATCCTGAGGGCACTTCGCGAGAGACGGGAGAGTGGATATGAACGATCAAATGCCCGTGGTACAGATTCCCAAATCAGGTGAAATCCGGATGACCATTCAGGGCGAGGAGGCTTCGGTCAGGCTGGCCCGGGAACTCGCCCGTTATGCGCTGATCAATTGGGGCTATGAGCGCTCTCCGGTCGATGACTCGGCGGTCGTCATGAGCGAAATCGTCACGAATGCGGTCGAGGCAGCCGCCGGGCGCGCGCTCAGGATCCGGATCGCCGTCCACGAGGGCGCGCCGCTTCTGGAGTGCTGGGACCCGTCGCCCGAACTCCCCCGCCTTTGCGAGGCCGGCCTGGACGCCCTCAGCGGGCGGGGGCTCGCGATCATCGCCGCCTACGCCAAGGACACCGGCGTCCGCCCGTCCGCCACCGGCCAGGGCAAGATCGTCTGGGCCCTCATGCCCACCGCCACAGCCCCCGTCCCGATCGTCCCACCCCAGCGGCCTCACCCGGCCAGTACGGAGAACTGATTCCACGCACACGTCATAGAGGCCGTCCCCTTTGAATTGCCTCCAATGTGTCATGTGACGCCAAATTAGCGATTCGGACACCACTTGGCACCTCCGGGCGATGGTGAGAGCATTTGCTTTATCACCGGCTAACGGAGGCGAGTGGCGCCATGACGAGGCCCTGGGAAGCCGATCACGACGCGGGGTTCCAGCGACGGTTAGGCAAGACGGCGGCCGAGGTGGGCGACAGCCGCACGACACAGGACTGTCCCGAGATCTGGGAGTTGGACAACGGCGACATCGCCGTCATCGGCCGAGATGCCACGGGCGCCTACCGCGACCGGCTGCCGCCGGGAGTGAGCATCGGTTCCGACGAGCGCCTTGTGATCATCTCCGGTCGGCTGCTCTCGGCCGCCAAACCGGACATCCGAGATGCTTGACCAGATCGCCCGCCTCCGGGGGGAAGTGCTGGACCACGCGGCCTACCACCGGGACTTCGCCCGCCAGATCGACGACCTGCGCGGCACCATCTGGAAACTCGAACGGTCCCAGGTCTTCCGCGAGTTGGACGACCCCAGCTGGCAGGCGTTCAGTTCCGGAGACTGGCGGCGCTCCCTCGAACTGCTGGAGGAAGACCGCAAGGCCATCCGCACGGAGGCCGACGGCAACCGGCGCCAGGGGCTGGAGATCAAGCGTGTGCGCGTGGTCGAGCGCCCTCTGAGCCCGTATGTCCAATGGGAGCTCCACGCACTCCGGATGCTGGCGGAGGAAGGCTTCGAACTGAGCGTCGTCCCCGCCGAAGACCTCTCCGACCTGGAGATCCAGGGCCAACTACCCGAAGTGGTCGTCATCGGCACGCGCGTCCTCTATGAAGTCCGATACCGGCCGGATTGGACACCGTGCGGCGCCCGCCGCATCAAGACGCCGGACGTGATCCGCACCGCCGCGTCCGAGATCAGCCGCCTGCACCGCAAAGGCGAGCCTTTGCTTCGCTTCTTTGAACGGGAAGTGGCCCCGCTACCCGCTCCGGCGGTCTGATCTATCGTTCGTAGATGCCGTCCGCTCGCCTGGGCCGAAGCAGGGTGAGAACGTTCTCCTGGCCGCTCTCGCGCTGATCGGCATCGCGGCCACCCTCATCTTCCAGGCGCATGACACGAAGATCGCCCGCGAGGAGGCCCGGCGCATCGCGATCGCGGAACTGCTCAAGATGGCCATGGACGACCCGGCCCTCGACGAGGCGTGGGGGCCTGTCCCGGCGGACGCGGACCGCAAGGCCAGGCGGCAACTCATGTACATCAACATGATCGTCTCGGAGTGGCAGATGTCCTTCGAGACCAAGGCCCTTCCCGAGAAGCGGCTGCGCGCCATCTCGCGTGAGATGTTCTCCGGCCGACCTGGGCGGGCCTTCTGGGAAGAGGCTCGCCAGGTCCGGATGAGCACGGCCGGGAGCAAGCGAGCGCGCCGCTTCCACGAGATCCTGGACGAGGAGTACGACCTGGCGCCCGCTCCGCCGTCCGATCGCCCGCGATCACGCCGCCCCTGGCTCCTCCTCGCTGGCTCGGCGGCGGGCGTCGCGGTGCTAAGCCCTCTCGCACGCTGGGTCCTCGCTCACCGCCGGTCCCCCTGGCGAGGGGATCGCCGCAACCGTTCCCGCTGATCCTCGAGGCCGTGGCGTGCCGATCGCGGTCGCCTGGCCCGCGGGTCCGGCCGCCTCTGGGTGCATCCTCGAAGTTGGGGAGACTCACTCAACGTTCTGAACGAGCCGGCTCCATCGGTGCGGGGCCCAGGCCGCGGATGGCGAAGTCGATCGCGGTGGCCAGCCGCTGCGGATCATGTCCGGCGCGTTCCCGGACCCTCAGCCCGAGCACCGTGGTGAACAGCAGTTCCACGGCGGCGTCGAGATCGAGGTCGGTGGGCAGTTCGCCGTTGCGGCGCCCTTCCTCCAACAGTGACCGCAGTGACGACCGGGTGGCTTCGAAGGCCGCCTCGGTCCGAGCACTGACCTCGGTGTCCGTGGTGCCCAGCTCGGTGGCGGTGTTCACCACCAGGCAGCCCGGGCCGGGCTCGGTGCCGCCTACCAGCCACAGCAGCCAATCCCGCAGCGCCTCGCGGACCGGCTGACCGGC
The DNA here is from genome assembly GCF_040649235.1 of Spirillospora sp. NPDC049024. NCBI lineage: Bacteria > Bacillati > Actinomycetota > Actinomycetes > Streptosporangiales > Thermomonosporaceae > Spirillospora > Spirillospora sp. NPDC049024. Next base: position 303,256 of record NZ_JBEZFD010000011.1, on the reverse strand, counting down.
GGTCGCCAGCCGTTCACCGGCCTGGGCGGACTCGGTGGCGCGGTAGTGGTCGAGGGCGCGCAGGAACAGCGTGTGCTTGTCCTCGAACGTCCGGTAGAGGCTGCTGGGCGTGAGGTGGAGTTCGGCGCCAAGGTCGCGGACCGAGGTGGCGTTGTAGCCGCGACGCCGGAACAGGTCCATCGCCTGGGCGACCGCCTCTTGCTCGTCGAACTGCCGAGGTCGTGCCATGCGCCCACTTTAGCCGAGTTGTGTAGCGATCGCTCCCATACTAGGGTCCGGCACTGTTTGGGAGCGATCGCTCTCAAATTCATCGCCTGTGGAGGTAGACGTGACGACCACCGAGCCGACCAGCCGATCCGTCCGGCCGGAGCCGGAGGCGAGCCGCTGGGCGGCCGTGGCGGCGGTGGCGCTGGGGACGTTCCTGCTGGTCACCGCCGAACAGCTACCGATCGGCCTGCTCACCGACGTGGGCTCGGCGCTCCGGGTGTCCGAAGGCACCGCCGGACTGATGGTGACCGTGCCCAGCCTCGTCGCGGCCGTCGCCGCGCCGGCGGTCCCGGCGCTGGTCGGCGGGCTGGACCGGCGGCTGCTGCTCCTCGGCCTGATGGGATTGATGACGCTGGCGAACCTGGCTTCCGCACTGGCGCCGAACTTCGCCGTGCTGGTGGCGTCCCGGGTGCTGGTCGGGGTGGCGATCGGCGGGTTCTGGGCGGTCGCGGGCGGCCTGGCGGTCCGGCTGGTGAGCGAGGCGCACGTGCCGCGCGCCACCGCGATCATCTTCGGCGGGGTCGGGACGGCGAACGTGTTCGGCGTGCCGATCGGCACGGTGATCGGCGGCCTGACCGGGTGGCGGATCGCGTTCACGACGCTCAGCGCGCTGGCACTGGTCGCGCTGGCCGCGCTGCTGACCGCGCTGCCGCCCCTGGCCGCCTCACAGGTGATGAGTCCGCGCCTGCTGGTCCGGCAACTGCGGAACCCCGGCGTCCGGGCCGGCATCCTGGCCACCTTCTTCCTGGTGACCGGTCATTTCGTGGCGTACACCTTCGTCAGCCCGGCCCTGCAGCGGCTGTCCGGGATCGACGCGCGGCTGGTCGGGCCGCTGCTGTTCGCGTTCGGCGTCGCGGGGATGGTCGGCAACTTCGCCGCCGGTGCGGCACTTGCCCGCTGGACGCATCGCACCGTGCAGGTGATCACCCTGGCCCTGGCCGTCGCGATGCCGCTGTTCCCCCTGCTGGGCCGAGGCACGATCGGCGGCACCGCACTGCTGATCCTTTGGGGTCTCGCCTACGGCGGGGTGTCGGTCGGCCTGCAGACCTGGATGATCAAGGCCGCGCCGGGCGCGGTCGAGGCGGCCTCCGCACTGTGGGTCGCGGTGTTCAACCTGTCGATCGGCCTGGGCGCGCTGGTCGGCGGCGTCGCCCTCGACTCGCTGGACCTCCCGGGCGTGCTGTGGATCGGCGGCGCCGCAGCCCTGGTCGCGGCGCTGGCGGTATGGACCGCACGAGCCAACGCCCACCTGCGGTGAACCCGGTCCGAGATCGGAGCCGGCGCCGAGCACGGCATCCGGCTCGACCTCGGTCCCCGACCACGACACTCCTCAACCACCGGCCGCCACTCCGACCCCGCCATCTTCCGGCGGATCGGCTCAATCCGCTCCCGCGTCGCCGCCGCCGTTCGAGACGCTGCATCCGCGGAGCGGGTCAGGCCGCAGCGCGTCCTCCGTGGGGCGCCGTCTCGGCATGGCGCAGAGCGAAGAGGACCGTGTCCTCGGTCGAGTGAACCTCCGGGTACAGCTTCTCTGGATCGGTATGGAGCTGGTAATCCCAGACGAGCCCATAGATCCCGAAGGTGACGACCGTCAGCAGGAGGTGGAGCCCGAAGCCGCGCCGGAGCTGCGGGACGGGCTCGAAGGTGACGCGATACTGCACGATTCCGAGCCGCAACCAGCAGTCGCTCAGCTTGTCGTCGAAGTCCTCTTCCGTCAGCTGGATCTCCCACCAGAAGCGCATCATGCGGTACGCGGCGACGAACCAGTAGATGCCCAGCGTGAGGAAGGTCAGGAAGACGGACAGCCCGGCGTTGATCAGCCGGTGCTCGTCCTCGAAGCGCTCGTTCACGTAGCGCCTGAGATCGTTGAGCTGCTCCATGGTTTCGGCGTCCTGGCCGACCTGGTCGGCGTACTGCCTCGTAGCCTCGATGACCGCGTCGTAGTAGTGACGACGGCGTTCCCGGAACAGATCAGTGCGGTTCACTCGACGGTAGAACACCACGATGGTGTATATGCCGAAAGTAATCCATGAAAGCAGGAATGCGTAGATGGCCCAGCTGACGAGCGTCTGGTCCGTCAGTCGTCTCTCATGCACGTAGCGGTCCACACGCTGAACCGCCGGTATCGGTTCCATTGCCCTCTCCCTCCACAAGCGCAGCAGGCGCGGAGTGATGGGGACGACGGACCACGGACGCATGTGTGCCGCCAGCAGCAGCACACGTTCATATCGCCACTCCCAGGCTACATCTGAGCGCGAGACTCGCCGAGCGGGAGGTCGCCGAGGGCGCTTTGGCTGAGGGTCGGCTAGGGCTGGTCGCCTAGGGGTTGGGGGGTTTCTGCGTGGTCGCCGAGGCTTAGGAGGAGGGTGCGGAGGGTTGTGGCTAGGGCGTCTTGTTCTTGCTGGTCTAGGGCGGCTAGGAGGCGGCGTTCGTTTTCTAGGTGGGCGGCCACGGCGCGGTCGATCAGGTCTCGGCCGGCGGGGGTGAGGGCGACGAGGACGGTGCGGCGGTTGGCGGGGTCCAGGTCGCGCGTGACGTAGCCCTTGGCGACGAGGCGGTCCAGCCGGTTGGTGACGGCGCCCGAGGTCACCATCGAGGAGCGGGCCAGGTCGCCCGCGGTGATGCCGTCGGGCGAGTCGGCGCGGCGGAGGGTGGCCAGGACGTCGAACTCGCCCCGCTCCAGCCCGAACTCGGCGAAGAGGGCCTTGAGCTCGCGCTCGGCGATCCGGGTCAGCCGGGAGAGGCGGCCGAGGACCCTCATGGGAGACGGGTCGAGGTCGGGGCGGGCGCGGGTCCACTGCTCCACGACGCGGTCTACGGCGTCACGCTCCAACGGGCACCTCTCAACGTTGAACTGTTTGACATCAAGCTAGCACTCGATCTACGGTCCTCAGCGTTGAACATTTCAATGTTGAAAGGACCCTCCATGCGACGTCGGACCTTCTCTGCCGTGCTGGTGTTCGGGCTTGCCGCCGCGATGAGCGCGCCGGCGCAGGCGGCCGTCGACCGCGGCACGGCGGTGTACCCGGCCACGATCCGGTTGCCGAACGGGTTCCAGCCCGAGGGCATCGCGATCGGGCCCGGCCCGGTCGCCTACGTCGGTTCCATGGCCGACGGCTCGGTCTACCGCGCGGACCTGCGCACCGGAGCCGGCGCGGTCGTCAGCCGGGGGCCCGGCACGCCGGCCCTCGGGCTGAAGAGCGACGGGCGCGGACGGCTGTTCGTGGCCGGCGGCCCGGGTGGCGACGCCCGTGTCCTCGATGCCCGTACGGGGCGGGTTCTGGCCTCCTACCGGCTGGCCGCCGGCCCCTCGTTCGTCAACGACGTCGTCCTCACGCAGGGCGCCGCGTGGTTCACCGACTCCACCAACCCTGTGCTCTACAAACTGCCGCTGCCCGGCGGAGGGCCGCCCTCCGCCGCGGTCCGGGTGCCGCTCACGGGCGACCTCGTCTACCAGGGCGGTCCCGACAGCCCCGGCAGCGCCGGGTTCAACGCCAACGGCATCACCCCGACGCCGGACGGCCGCGGCCTGATCGTCGTGCAGTCGAACACCGGCGGACTGTTCCGCGTCGACCCGGCGACCGGCGAGACCCGCCGGGTGGACCTGCACGGCGAGTCGCTGCCGGAGGGCGACGGCCTGCTGCTGCAAGGCCGGACGTTGTACGCGGTGCAGAACCGGCTCGACACCGTGGCCGTGCTGAAGCTGAATGCGGCGGGAACGGAGGGCCGCGTCGTGCGGCGCGTGAAGGACCCCCGGCTCGCCCTGCCGACGACCGTGGCCGCCTTCGGCTCCCGGCTGTACCTGCCCAACATCCGGTTCTTCGCCACGGGGCCGACTCCCGGCGTCTCGTACAACGCCGTCGCCATCCCCCGCCCCTGAGGGCGCGTTCCCTCGGCGGATCTTCCCCATTGACCTCAGGTTTGGTTGAGGTTCTAGCGTGGGCGGCCGTTCCACGACGTTCGGGAGGAGATTTCGGTGGTGGATTCGGGTGGCGGAGTCGCGCGCACGAGTGTGGCGGTGCTCGGGCTCGGGGAGATGGGGGCCGCGCTGGCGGGGGCCATCGTGGACGGCGGGCATCCGACCACGGTCTGGAACCGCACGCCGGAGAAGGGCGAGGCGCTGGTCGCCAAGGGGGCCCGGCAGGCCGTCGACGTTCGGGAGGCCGTCGCGGGCGGGCAGGTCGTGGTGGTGAACGTGAAGGGCGACTCCGTTGCTCGCGAACTGCTGGAGGCCGCCGGGGACGCGCTGAGCGGGCGGGCCGTCGTCAACCTGACCGACGGGACGTCCGGCGAGGTCAGGTCGGTGGCCGCGGCGGTCGCCGAGCGCGGCGGGCAGTACCTGCACGGGCAGATCATGACGATCGCGCCGGGTGTCGGGCACCCGGACGCGACGGTCTTCTACGGCGGCTCGGCGGACGTGTACGAGCGGCACCGGGCGGTGCTGCGGCTCCTCAGCGGGCACGCGCCCCTGGTCTCCGACGATCCGGGCGTGGCGGTGCTCTACGGCATGGCCGTGCACGGGACGATGTGGGGCCTCCTGAACGGGTTCCTGCACGCGGCCGCCGCGCTGTCGGACGAGGGCGTCGAGGTCGGACGGTTCCTGAAGGAGGCCGAGGCCCCCCTCGCGGCGCTGTCGGGGTTCCTGCCGTCGATCGCGGAGGAGGTCGACCGTGGGCGGTTCGCCACGCCGTACGGGGCGCTGCGCCACCACCTGCCCTCGATCGAGGACCTCGTGCGGGAGAGCCGGGCGCGGGGCATCGACGCCGGGCTTCCCGAGTACTCCCGCGCGCTCGTGGCGGCGGCGATCGAGGAGGGCCGCGGCGGCGACAGCTACTCGCGGCTTGTCGAGTACTTCCGCAAGGCGTAGAAATACGCTTTTACCTGGCGGCATGAAGGGGGGATATTTCTTGAACGATCCCGCACGCCGGCGTTGGCATGGCGGCGGGTGACCAGGGCAGATCGAGCGGCGTCGGGCGTCGATTCTTGGGCGTCTGATTAGTCCATTTCTCTTGATCTGATGGGATACCTGGATTTATGTCGCGAATAGTTGGGGCGGTCGTGGCCGCTTTGGGGCTGCTCGTCGCTGTGTTGGCCGGGCTCGCGCAGTCGGCGCAGAGTCCGGTCGCGCAACCCGCGCCGCCCGGTGCGGGGAAGAACGGCGAGGCGTGGGCGTGGACGCAGCTGGTGAACGGGACGAGCCACACGACCGAGGTGCGGTTCGCCACCACCGAGAAGCCCGCCGGGCGCTGCCCCACCCTGCAGTACTCGCTCGGGGGCCAGGTGCAGACGGCGGTCCTGCGGAAGGTCAGCGATCCCTACGTCACCGGTGGCGGGCTCCAGCAGTTCCCGACGACCTTCTGCCTGGCGCCGGTCCCCGACGGGGCGAGGAACGCGCTGATCGAGCCGACCACGACCAACGCGGCCACCGTGTATCCGGGGAACCTCCAACTCCCGCTGCCCGAGTGGCCCGTGAACGGGCGCCCCCGCAGGGTCGCGGTCATCGGGGACGCCGGGTGCGAGGTCACCTCGCCCACGGTCGGCGCTCCGCAGAACCAGGACTGCCAGAAGGACTGGCCGCTGGAGCCGCTCTCCGCGCACGCGGCCGCGCAGTCCCGGCCGGACCTCGTCGTCCACGTCGGCGACTACGTGTACCGGGAGGCGCCGGAGGGGGCGAACGACGCCACTCCGGGTTGCGACACCCAGGGGCAGGCGGCCGACTGGGCCTGCCTCGTCAAGGACTTCCTCCGGCCGTCCCAGGCCCTGCTCGCCGAGGCGCCCTTCATCTTCGCGCGGGGCAACCACGAGGTCTGCACACCGCCGAAGGTCGGACGCGGCGCCGAGTGGTTCCGCTATTTCGCGACGATGCCCCGTAAGAACAACGAATGCTTCACCGTGCCGCAGACTCAGGTCGAGCCGATGCAGATCAATGCGGGAACGCTGCATCTCATCCTGTTCGACTCCAGTTCTGCGAGCGAGAGCAGCCAGCCGAACAAGACGCAGGCCGCCCAGTACGCGAAATGGTTCGACGAGGTGAACGCCCTCGCCGCCAACCATCCGACGCACGACTACTTCCTCATCACCCACAAGCCGCTGTGGACGGTCACGCGGGCCTCGTCCCAGGCAGTGACCTGGAAGAATCCGACCCTGGCGGAAGCGGTCAAGCAGACGGCCAAGGGGTCCCTGGCCGCCAACATCGACCTCGTGCTGTCCGGGCATGTGCACAGCTACCAGATGCTCGACTTCCTCAACAGCCCGCGTCCTCCGCAGCTGACCGTGGGCTCGTCGGGGGCGACGCTCGACACTCCCCCGGACGACACCAAGGTGGTGGGCAAGACCGTCGACGGCGAGACCGTCCAGCACTCGGTCTCCCGGGGCGTCCACGGCTACGCGCTGCTGCGCGACACGTCCGGCCAGTGGAACCTCACCTTCCACGGGGTCTCCGGGCAGGCGTGGCCGCTGGACTGCCTGCTGAGCACAGGCTCCACCAAGGAGTTCACCTGCAAGTGACCCTCAGGGGTGCAGGACGGCGTCCGGCGGGGTCTCGGCGACGCGGGTGAAGCGGACGGTCAGGCCGTCGCGCTCGGGGGCGCAGCAGTAGAGGCCCGCGGACGCCGTGACCCCGGCCGGGAAGGGCGCCAGGCGGATCATCTGCCAGGGGTCGTCGCCGGCGCGGGCGCGGATCGTCACGGCGTCGCCCGAGCGGCTCGCCCGGACGGTCACCTCGCGGCCGTGCCACGGGACCGGCGCCGAGGACCAGTCCGAGACGCCGTCGGTGACGACCGCGCCCAGCTGGAGGGCGCCGTCGCAGTACTCGACGCCGGCCTTGATCCAGGTGGTCTCGGAAAGGCGGACGAGGACGCCGGCCTGGTCGAACTGGTGGGCGTAGGCGGCGACGAACGAGACCTCGACCGCCGCCTCGGGACCGAAGGGGGACAGCAGGGCGTGGCCGCTGTCGCGGTCGTAGCCGTAGGAGGTCGTCCGCCAGAAGTCGCCGCCCTTGGCCGCGGTGACGAGAAGCGCCGGGCCGTCGGAGGTCGCGGACAGGGGCGGGTTGAGCCATTCGCCGGTGAACATAAACCCGAAATCTACGTCAGAGGGTGGAGTTAACCCCACCACCTGGGATGGGTTTTACCTCCCATGATCGGGTAGCTGAACCCAGTGTCTCCGTGAATGTCAGACGCAAGGGTTGTCATTGGGCGGGACGACCGGGGCTGGGAGGACACGATGGTGAGCGGTGCGGCTGTGAGCGGGACGGCAGGGAGCCGGATACGGCCGCTGCTCACCGAGGTGGGGCTGCTGGCGGTGCTGTTCGCCTTCTACAAGTGGGGGCGGACGCTGATCGAGCAGGGCCCGGGCCAGGCGATGGCGAACGCGCACCTGCTGTGGCGGTTCGAGCGGGAATGGCTGCCGAGCGAGGTCGGATTCCAGCATTGGGCGCTCGGGTGGGACCATGCGGCGTTCCTCGCCAATGTCTATTACGTGAGCGTGCATTTCCCGGGGACGACGCTGCTGCTGATCTGGCTCTATGTGCGGCACAGGCCGTCCTACGCGCGGGTCCGCAACGAACTGGTGGCGCTGACGGCGGCCGGCCTCGTGGTGCACACGCTGTTCCCGCTGGCGCCGCCCCGGCTGGCGGGGATCGGGGCCGTCGACACGATGCTGACCGTGGGGCCGTCGGCCTACCCGGCGGCGGCCGACGGGATCGCCAACCAGTACGCGGCCATGCCGTCCCTGCACATCGGCTGGGCGATCCTGGTGGCCGTGGCGGTGCTGCGGGTGTCGCGGAGCCGGTGGCGGTGGGTGGTGGCGCTGCACGCGCCGCTGACGGTCCTCGTGGTGGTCGTGACGGCCAACCACTACTGGACGGACGGGATCGTCGCCGCGCTGCTGCTGGCGGGCGCCATGGCGCTGGTTTCACTGGCGGGGCGGATGCGGCAAGCTGTGGGCCATGTTGCCGACGCACACGAGCTCCGAGGTCCCGGACGTCCCGGTGGCGGTCCTGCCGATCGGGAGCCACGAGCAGCACGGCCCGTTCCTGCCGCTCGCGACGGACACGGTGATCGCGTGCACGATCGCGGCGGAGATCGCGAAGGCGCACCCGGTGCGGCTGCTCCCGCCGGTGACGATCTCGTGCTCGCATGAGCACGCCGACTGGCCCGGGACGGTGAGCATCTCGGCGACGACCCTGTACGCGGTGGTCAGGGACGTCGCCGAGTCGCTGCGGCGGGCCGGGGTGCCCAAGCTCGTGCTGGTCAACGGGCACGGGGGCAACTACGTGCTCGGCAACGTCGTCCAGGAGGCGCACGGCGACATGGCGCTGTTCCCCGCGCTGGAGCACTGGGAGGCGGCGGAGAAGGCGGCGGGCGCCGAGACGCCCGCCCTCAGCGACATGCACGCCGGGGAGCTGGAGACCTCCATCCTGCTGCACGCCCATCCGGAGCTGGTGCGGGACGGCTACCGGAGCGCCGACCACCTGGCCGACGACCGGCGGCACCTCCTGACGACGGGGATGGCGGCCTATACGGAGTCCGGCGTCGTGGGGCGGCCGTCACTGGCCGGCGCCGACAAGGGCCGGGAGACGCTGCGGAGCTTCGTCGCGGCGTTCGGGGAGGTCCTCGCGGTGCTTCAGCAGCAGCGCGGCCGCGCCGGGCAGCGACGCGATGAAGGTCAGCACGCCGTAGACGACGGAGACGGTCAGGCCCTGCGCTGAGCCGAGCCCGGCCGCGCCGAACGCCAGGGCGAGCACGGCCTCGCGCGGCCCCCAGCCGCCGACGTTCACCGGCAGCACCATCACCAGGAGCGCCAGCAGGAGCAGCGGCAGGAGCGTGCGCAGCGGGGCCGTCGCGCCGACGAGGCGGGCGGCGACGACGAACAGCGCCAGGTGCCCGGCCAGGGCCGCGGCCGACAGGCCGGCGATCGCGGGCCAGGCGCGCAGGGCCGCGCGCACGTCCGTGAGGGCCGGTGCCAGCGCGCGCCGCCGCCACCGGGCGAGGACAAGCACCACCGCGAGGACTCCGACCGCCGGGAGCAGCGCGGGCGCCATCGCCGACACCAGCGCGGGATGGGCGAGCAGCGCGGCGACGCCCGCGGCGACCGCGACGGCCTGGCCGGCGACGCGTTCGAGGAACACGGCCCGCACCCCGCGCGCCACGTCGCCCGACCGGTGCCCGTGGCTCACCGCGCGGTGGACGTCCCCGAGCACGCCCGCCGGAAGGACCGCGTTGAGGAACTGGGCCCGGTAGTAGTCCGTGACGGCTCCGCCCAAGGGCAGGTGCAGGCCGAGCCGCCGCGCGACCAGCCGCCAGCGGGCCGCGCTGAGCACGGTGGTCAGCAGGCCCAGGGCGAGCGCGGTGGCCACGGCCCCGGCGTCGACGGCGTGGAGCGCGTCCACGAACGCGTCCGTGCTGTGCCACCACAGGAGCGCGGTGAGGATGCCCAGCCCGACGAGCAGGCGCAGCCAGGGCCAGATCTTCGTCACGATGCGCTCCCGGGGAGGCTGAGGAGGTCGACGTGGTGGACCTCGGCGGTGAGGCGCCCGGCGGCGCACTGGGCCAGGCGGCGGCCGAGGTAGTCCTCGGTGAAGGGGGCCAGGTCCGGATCCTGCTCGACGGCGGCGGCGACCCAGCCGCGCAGCCACTCGGCGGTCAGCGCGGCCTGGCCGGGGCCGAGCCGCCACGGGCTCGGACGCGCCTGGACGGACGCGCCGCGCCGGCCGAACGCCCGGGTCGCGGCGGCGACGGCGTCCGGGCCGAGGAGCCCGCCGCGCCGCTGGTGCGCGTCGAAGGCGGCGGCGAACTCGGCGTCGAGCGGCTCGGACGGGGAGAGCCGGACGCGGCCGACGACCGACAGGGTGAGCAGCACCGGGCAGGCGGCCGCGGCGGCGATCGCCTCGACCTCGGCGGCGGTGAGCACGTCCAGCAGCGCGGACGCGGTGACGAGCGACGCGCCCACCAGGTCCGACGCGCGGAGGTCGCCGATGCCGCCCGTGCGCGTCTCGACCGTCGCGGGCTTCCCGTCGGCGGTGGTGTAGGAGCTCGCGCGGGCCCGTTCGAGCAGGCGCGGGTCGGCGTCGTGCAGGATCCAGTGCTGCGGGCCGCGCAACCGCCCCGCCAGCCAGCGCCCCTGGGAGCCGGTGCCGCAGCCGAGGTCCCAAATGACCAGCGGTCCGTCCGGCGGGAGCGCGGCCCGGAGCGGGTCGAGCAGCTCCGCGGCGCGTGCCGCGGCGTCCGCGTCCTCGCGCAGCTCCAGCCAGGTGGGATCGAATCCCGTCACGGCGTCCTCCCTCGCCTGGCCGTCCTCCAGCCGGCCTCCGGCATCGGCGTCAGTCCCGGTCATTCGTGCCTCCTCGCGGGGCCGCCCCCACGCGCCCTGGAAAGGACTGGTCTCTTCGAAGCCGCGACAGGACGGCGGCCATGCGGCGGGCGGTGTCGTCCCAGCCGGGCAGCGTGCCGCGACGCAGCCGGGCGGAGGCGCGCAGCCGCTCGCGCAGCTCCGGTTCGACGAGCCAGCGCCTCAGGGCCGCGCCGAGCGCGGCCGGGTCGTCGGGCGGGACGAGCATGCCGGGGACGGCGCCGGACGGGTCCCAGCCCAGCGTGTCGGGCACCCCGTCCACCGAGGTCGCGATCACCGGGATGCCGCGCGCCAGCGCCTCGGTCACGACCATCCCGTACGTCTCCGCGCGGGACGCCAGGACGAGCAGGTCGGCGCCGGCGTAGGCGTCCTCCAGCCGCTTGCCGGTCAGCGGCCCCGACAGCTCGACGCGCCCGTCGAGGCGGTGCCCGGCGATCGCCCGGCGGAGCCGCGCGACATGGCCGGCGTCGCGCCCCAGCGGCCCGACGCACTCGCAGTGCCAGGACAGGTGCGCGACGGTGGCGAGCGCCTCGACGAGGACGTCGTGCCCCTTGCGCGGGGTCACCGACGCCACGCACAGCAGGCGCGCCGCCCCGTCGGTGCCGGACGCGAGGGGCGCGGGGTCGGTGCCCGGGGCGACGGCGTGGACGCGGGACGGCTCCAGGCCGTGGTGGGCGACCAGGTGGTCCCTGGCCCACGGGCTGGTCGCGATGACGGCCCCCGCCGCCTCCAGGACCTTGCGTTCGCCCGCGTTCAGGTCGGCCTGTCCGGGTTCGTCCGCCAGCGGGAGGTGGACGAGGACGGCGAGCCGCAGCCGCCCGGCCTCCGGAACGACGACCTCCGGGACGCCGCACGCCACCAGGCCGTCCATCAGGACGACGGAGCCGTCCGGCAGCCCGGCCAGCGCGCGGCCCAGCTCGGCCCGGGCCTCCTCGCCGGGGCGCGGCCACGCCCCGTGCACCGCCAGTTCCCGGACGGGACGTCCCGACGCCGCGAGCTCCTCGCAGAGCCGCCGGTCGTAGCGGTTCCCGCCGCTCGGGACGCTCACGTCGTCGACGTCGCCCGGGAGGACCGCGCACACCTCGCGGGACGTCACAGCTCACGCTCGTAGCCGGCCCAGGCGACGTGCGACTCGTGCAGCGTCACGGTGAGGCCCGACAGGCCGGCGGCGTTCGCGCCGAGCGCCCCGGCGCGCACCCGGTCCGCGAGCCGGTCGGCGATGACCTTGGCGAGGAACTCCGTCGAGGTGTTGACCCCGGCGAACTCCGGCTCCTCGTCCAGGTTGCGGTAGTTCAGCCCGCCCAGGACCTCGCCCAGCTCGCTGGTGGCGAGCCCGATGTCGACGACGATGCCGTCCGGGTCGAGTTCGGCCCGGCGGAACGTCGCGTCGACCACGTAGGTGGCGCCGTGCAGCCGCTGCGCGGGCCCGAAGACCTCGCCGCTGAAGCTGTGCGCGATCATGACGTGGTCGCGGACGGTGATGGCGAACAACGAACGTCCTCCTCGGTAGAAGATCCGGCTCGGTAGAAGATCCGGCTCGGTGGTCGATCCGGTCGAACGATCCGGTTCCTGGCGATCCGGTTCCTGGCGATCCGGTCTGGGTGATCCGGCTCAGTAGGCGATCCGGTGGCACAGGGCGGGCAGCTCGCCGCCGGCGAGGCGCGGCATCAGCCGCGGCAGCTCGCCGAACGGGCTCTCCCCGGTGATCAGCTCGCCGAAGGCGGGGTCGGCGAGCAGCCGCAGCGCCAGCGCGATCCGGTCGGCGAAGCCGCGGCTCGCCCGGCGGGACGGCGGGACGGCGCCGACCTGGCTGCCCCGGATCGTCAGCCGCCGCGAGTGGAAGAACTCCCCCAGCGGGACGCGGACCGGCCGGTCGCCGTACCAGCTCAGCTCGACGACCTCCCCCTCGGGCGCGAGCAGCTCCAGCGACCGGGCGAGCCCGGCCTCGGTCGCGCTCGCGTGGACGACCAGGTCGCAGCCGCCCTCGGCCTGGTCGGGATGGGCGAACCCGACGCCGAGCGCCCGCGCGACGTCCGCGCGGGACGGGTCGGTGTCGACCAGCTGGACGCGGCACCCCGGGAACCCCGCGAGGACGCCGGCGACCGAGCAGCCGACCATCCCGGCGCCGACCACGGCGATGCGGTCGCCGACGAGCGGAGCCGCGTCCCACAGCGCGTTCACGGCGGTCTCGACCGTCCCGGCGAGGATCGCCCGCTCCGGCGGCACCCCGTCCGGGACGGCGGTGACCGCGCTCGCCGGGACGACGTAGCGGGTCTGGTGCGGGTAGAGGCAGAACACCGTGCGCCCGGCCAGCTCGGCGGGGCCGTGCTCGACCACGCCGACGTTGAGGTACCCGTACTTGACCGGCCCGGGGAACGTCCCGTCCTGGAACGGCGCCCGCATGATCGCGTGCTGGTTCGGCGGGACGCCGCCGCGGAACACGATCGCCTCGGTGCCGCGGCTCACCCCCGAGAACAGCGTCCGGACGACCACCTCCCCCGGTCCCGGCTCCGGCAGGACGACATCGCGGATCTCCCCCTCACCGGGCGACCGGATCCAGAAGGCGCGCGCGTCGCGCTCCATCCGTGCTCCTCCCCCGCGTCCCCGGCGCCTCCTGCGTCTCCACCGTCACCGAACGAGGCTCCTGAGCCTCTTGCGCCTCCAGAGCCTCCGGCGCCTCGCCTCGGCCCGCGTGCCGCCGCTTGGCCAGCCACACCACGTCCCGTCCGAACGACCACACCAGCAGCGCCAGCGCCGCCGCCGCGAGCACGCCCGGATGCGGGACGGCGCCCGACGCCGCGACGACCAGCGCCACGCCCTGCACGACGGCGACGGCCTTGCGCGCGACGCTCGGCGGCAGGTCCGCGCGCAGCCACGGCGCCGCCCAGGCCGCCGCGCCGAACGCGTACCGCATCGCCCCGATCGCCAGCACCCACGCCCCCGCCGACGACGCGACCTCGACGCTCAGCATCAGCACCAGGACGGCGTCGGTCTCCATGTCGAACCGCGCCCCGAGGCGGGACACCGTCCGGGTGCGCCGGGCGACCTGCCCGTCCACGCCGTCCAGGACGAGGGCCGCCGCCGCGACCGCGACGAGCGGCCAGGCGCGGGCGTCACCGGTGAGATGCCCCGCCACCAGCGCCGCGACACCCCCGGTGAGCACGACGCGCGCCAGCGTCACATGGTCGGCCGGCCCCAGCGCCCGCCGCCGGCGGAACGCGGCGGTCAGCACGGCCCACGAGGCCAGCGCGTACCCGATGCCCACGGCCAGGCCCGCGTGGCCGGGGCGGAGCAGCGCCAGCAGTCCGAGTTGCGCGACGACGGCCGCGGCCAGTTCCGGGCCCCGGGTCGGCCGCGGCCGGCGCGGCGCCGGGACCCTCACCAGAGCCGGGCGCGTGAGCGTCATCGGCCGCGTCATCGGCGGACCTCGCTCACCGTCGCCTCGCCGAGCGCCTCGCCGAGCGGCCCCGCGGAGCCGTCGAGCTGCGGGAGGTCGTGGCCGAGCCGGTCGCGCTTGGCGGTGAGGTAGCGGACGTTGTCGTCGCTGACCGGGACCAGCAGCGGCACGCGCGCCGCGACGGCGATGCCGTAGGACTCCAGCGCGCTGACCTTGACCGGGTTGTTCGACATCAGCCGCACCGACCGGACGCCGAGGTGCCGCAGGATCCGGGCTGCCGCGCCGTAGTCGCGCACGTCCACCGGCAGCCCGATGGCGGTGGCGGAGTCGACGGTGTCGAGGCCCTGGTCGTCCTGGAGGATGTGGGTCCGGACCTTGGCCACCAGCCCGATCCCCCGCCCCTCGTGGCCGCGCAGGTAGACCAGCACGCCGGCGCCCTCCCGGGCGATGGCGTCCAGGGCGGCGCCGAGCTGGTCCCCGCACTCGCAGCGCGTCGCGCCGAAGATGTCGCCCGTCATGCACTCGGAGTGCATCCGGACGAGCACGTCCTCGCGGTCCCGCACCTCCCCCCGCACCAGCGCCATGTGCTCATGCCCGTCGACCGGGTCCCGGAACGCGACGGCGCGGAAGACGCCCCGCCGGGTTCTGAGGTCCGCCTCCGCGATGTCCTTCTGGTCGATGCCCGCGTCCATCGCTCCCCTTCCCTGGCTACACAACCACCCCTAATACGTGGCGAACGTACGAGGTGGTTGTGTCCCAAAACGGTCCGTACAACCGATGGCACGCAGGGGAGGCGCCCCAAGGTTCAGCCCAGGCGGGTCCGGACCACCAACTCGTGGAGGGCGCGGCGGTTCGCGGGCGCTTCGGGGAGGGCGCTCCGGTCGCGTTCGCCCTCCAGCCGGACGGTGAGCGCGGCGACGTCCTCCCGCAGGCGGTCGATGTCGGGCGCGTCCGCGGGCAGGGCGCCGTGCTCGGCCGCGCGCTTCGCCTCGATCAGGTCGGGCAGGTAGGACGGCCCGTCGCCGGCGAGGCGCGTCAGGTCGGCCTCGACCTCGCCGGTCCGCATCAGGTGGACGCCGGTCAGCAGCACCCGGAACGTGTAGAGGAGCGGTTTGAGCTCGTGTGACCGCTCGAACAGCGCCCATTGGGACCGCGCGAACCCCAGGTAGTGGTGGGCGTGGTTGAACGTGACCAGACCGGGGACGAGGGCCTTCAATTCGTCGTGCACGGGCGAGGTGGCCACGACGAGCGGCGACATGACCTGCTCCAGGACGTAGCCGTTGCGGCGGAGGAGCAGCGTGCAGAACTTCGCCAGGTCGTGGGTGACCGCGTCGGCCTCCACCCCGGCGTGGTCCCACATCAGCGTGACCGTCTCCTCTCCCGTCTCCAGGCCGACGATCTCCTCCAGCGGCAGCAGGTGGACGCCGCGCAGGTCGACGTCGGAGTCCCGGGACGGGAAGCCGTACAGGTGCGCGCCGCTGACGGTGAGGAACGCGCGGGGGTAGGGGTGGTCGGCGGCGAAGCGGTCGACCATGCCTTCGGGGAGGTTCACCAGGTCACGCTCCTGCGTCGGACGGAGAACAGCAGGTCCTCGACCGCGGCGCGGTCGGGTTCGGGCGGCAGCGGGCTGCGGTCCAGGGCCGCGTCCATCGAGCCGGCGACGGAGGCGCGCCACGCGCCGATCTCGTCCCAGCCGACCTCGCCGCGGCGGACGGCGAGGAGCCGGTCGCGCAGGTCGCCGACCTCGACCCGGGGCTCGCCGTGCCGGACGAGGTGCGCCCCGCTCTCCAGCAGCCGCAGCATGTGCATGACGTGCTTCCAGCGCGGTGCGCCGCCGTTGCGCAAGTCGCCTTCCAGCTTGCGGAACTGGGCCTCGGCGTAGCGGAGGAACGTGCGGTGCGCGCGCCGGGACAGGAACGCCGACCGCACGGCCAGCAGCTCCTCCCCGACCGGCGTGGCGCGCTCGACCAGCGGCGACCACAGGCACTCCAGGACGGTCGGGTTCGCGTCCAGCGCCAGCTCGCAGAAGCGCTCCAGCTCCCAGGAGAACTGCTCGGGGAGCGGGCCGTCCAGATGCGTGGGCGGCTTGGTGAAACGCCAGTACAGGGGCGCCGGGGCCACGTAGACGCCGCGCCGGTCGACGTCGCTGTCCGCGGTGGCCAGCCCGTAGGCGCGCGACCCGGTCACGACCGACAGGATCGTGTGGTCGCGAACGAGGTCGAGCGCGCCGGAGGGGTCGGTTGTCGTCACGCGGGCAGCCTGGCGCAGGAGCCTCCGCATGTCGACCGGATTGTCCCGCTTGTGCAAGCCGGTTACAGATCGGCCACGGACTTGCAGAAAGTTTCTGCAAGAGCTTTACGGGGCTGAAACACGTTGCTAACGTCCCGGTCCAGCCACCCCCATCTCTTGACCTGCGGGACGGCGCCCCGGTGAGGGACGTCCCGCGAAGGAGGACACCATGCGGCGCACCCCCCTGATCGGCGGCACCGTCGTCTGCGCCGCCCTCGCGCTCTCGCTCTCCGCCTGCGGCGGCGATGACGACGGCGGCTCGAAGGGCGGCGCGGGCGCGGCGAGCCTGCAGGGCCGCGGTCCGATCACCTTCGTGACCGGCAAGGACCGCTCGGGCTACCTGCAGAAGCAGATCGACGGCTGGAACGCCGAGCACCCGAAGGAGCAGGTCCGCATCATCGAGCTGCCGGACGAGCCGAACGACCAGCGGCAGCAGATGATCCAGAACGCCACCACCAAGTCCGACGCCTACTCGGTGCTGAACCTCGACGTCGTGTGGACGGCCGAGTTCGCCGCCAACCGCTGGCTGGCCCAGCTGCCCAAGGACCAGGTCGACCTGTCCAAGATGCTGCCCGCGACCATCGCCACGGGGCAGTACCGCGACAAGCTGTACGCCGTGCCCTCCACCTCCGACGCCGGGATGCTCTACTTCCGCAAGGACCTGCTGGAGAAGGCCGGCATCACCGACCCGCCGAAGACCTACACCGAGATGTGGGACGACTGCGCCAAGGTCAAGAAGCTGCCCGAGGCAAAGGACGCCGACTGCTTCTTCACCGAGGTCAACAAGACCGAGAGCATGACGATCAGCGCGGTCGAGGCGATCGAGAGCGCCGGCGGCTCGATCATCGGCCCCGACGGCAAGCCCTCGCTGAGCACCCCGCAGGCCAAGCAGGGCGTCGAGTTCCTCGTCGGCGCCAAGAAGGACCACATGCCGAAGGAGGCCGTCACCCTCGACACCGAGGGCGGCCGCCGCTACTTCCAGTCGGGGAAGCTGGTCTTCCAGCGGCAGTGGCCGTACCAGTACGGGCTGGCGAACTCCAAGGACGGCTCGTCCAAGGTGGCGGGCAAGTTCGCGGTCGCGCCGCTGCCCGGCCCGAACGGCCCCGGCGTCGCCAACCTCGGCGGCCACAACCTCGCGATCTCCGCGTTCGCCAAGAACAAGGCGACCTCGCTCGACTTCATCCGCTACCTGACCGGTGAGCAGGCGCAGCGCGCCAACCTCCTCGCCACCTCGCAGGCGCCCACGGTCGCGGCGCTGTACGACGACCCGGAGATGGTGAAGAAGTTCCCGTACCTGCCCGTCCTCAAGCAGGCCATCGCGAACGCCAAGCCGCGCCCGGTCGCGGTCAAGTACGGCGACGTGACCGCCGCGATCCAGGGCGAGATGTACGACGCGGTGACCGGGAAGAAGCCCGTCGACCAGGCCCTGACCGACCTGCAGTCCAAGCTCCAGCCGCTGACCGCGCAGTGAGCGGGATGACCACCACCGAGAGCGCGCCCGCCGCCGGCACCGCCGCGGCGGGCGCGCCCCGCGGCCGCGGGAAGGGCGACGTCCAGGGGACGCGGCGGCTCGCGGCGCTGCTGCTGTCGCCCACCCTGCTCGTGCTCGCGCTCGTCATCGGCTACCCGGTCCTCGCCGGGTTCCGCGAGTCGCTGTACGCGCGGGGCGAGGGGCTGGACGCCGACGGGTTCGTCGTCGAGGGCGACCGGTTCGTCGGGCTCGACAACTACACCGCGATCTTCCAGGGCGACCGCGCCGACGCGTTCTGGAACGCCTTCTCCAACACCACGTTCTTCACCCTCACCACGGTCGTGCTGGAGACGGTGATCGGCGTCGCCATGGCGCTGATCATGCAGCAGGCGTTCCGCGGGCGGGCGCTGGTGCGCGCGAGCATCCTCGTCCCGTGGGCGATCCCGACCGCGATCTCCGGCCTGCTGTGGCGCTGGATCTTCCAGGCCGACGGCGCCGCGAACGCGGTGCTGCGCCAGGAGATCCTGTGGACCGCCGACGGCTTCCCCGCCAAGATGGCCGTCGTCATCGCCGAGGTGTGGAAGACCTCCCCGTTCATCGGGCTGCTCGTCCTCGCCGGCCTCCAGATGATCCCCCGGGACGTCTACGAGGCGGCCAGGGTGGACGGCGCCGGCCCGGTCCAGCAGTTCTTCCGCATCACCCTGCCGCTGGTCAAGCCCGCGCTGCTGGTCGCCGTGCTGTTCCGGATGCTGGACGTGCTGCGGATGTTCGACCTGCCCGCCGTGCTGATCGGCGTGAACCAGAAGTCCGTGGAGACGCTGACGATGATCGCCTGGTTCGAGGCCTCCAACCTGCGGTACGGGTCGGCGGCGGCGTACGCGACCGTCCTGTTCCTGTACATCGCGCTGATCGCGTACCTGTTCGTGAAGCTGCTCGGCGCCGACATCATCGGCGAGGCCCGCCAGAAGACCGGCCACCGGAAGACCGGGCGCGCACGCGCCGTGCGGTCCGCGCGCGGCGGAAGGAGGGCGGCGGCATGACCGGCTCCCCGATGAAGCGCACGCTGTCCTACCTCGGGTTCGCCGCCGTGGCGGCGTACTGCCTGGCGCCGTTCTACTGGATGGTGGTCTCGGCGTTCCGCCGCCCCCAGGACCAGTTCGACAACTCGGTCGTCCCGGCGCGGTGGTCGTCGGAGAACTTCTCCGCGGTGTTCTCCGGCGACAACGGCTTCGGCCGCGCCCTGCTGAACAGCGTCATCGTGGCGGGCACCACCACCGTGCTCACCCTGCTGATCGGCACGTTCACCGCATACGCGCTGGCCCGGCTGGACTTCCGGTTCAAGAACGCGGTGCTCGGGCTGATCGTCGCGACCACGATGTTCCCGGGAATCTCGCAGCTGGTCCCGCTGCTGAAGCTCTTCACCGACATCAAGTGGATCAACACCTACCAGGCGATGGTGCTGCCCAGCCTCGGGTTCGCGCTGCCGCTGTCGGTGTGGCTGCTCACGGCCTTCTTCCGGCAGCTGCCGTTCGAGCTGGAGCAGGCGGCGATGGTGGACGGCTGCACCCGCGGCCAGGCGTTCCGCAAGATCATCGTCCCGCTGGCGGCGCCCGGGGTGTTCACCACGGCGATCCTCACCTTCATCGCCGCGTGGAACGAGTTCCTCATCGCGCTGTCCATGGTCAACAAGAAGGAGATGCAGACCGCCACGGTCGCGATCTCCAAGTTCACCGGCGTCTCCGGGTTCGACCAGCCGTTCGGCACCCAGATGGCGGCCGGGGTGATCGTGACCGTCCCGCTCATCGCCGTGGTGCTGGTCTTCCAGCGCCGGATCGTCGCCGGGCTCACCGCCGGCGGCGTCAAGTAGCTCCCGACAGCTCCCCGACCAGAAGGATGTTCATGACCCAGGACACCCTGCTCGTCCCCGCCTCCGGCGACCGCGGCGGAGGCACCCGCTGGTGGCGCGACGCCGTCATCTACCAGGTGTACGTGCGCAGCTTCGCCGACTCCGACGGGGACGGCGTCGGCGACCTGCCGGGCGTCCGGTCCCGGCTGCCGTACCTGGCCGGCCTCGGTGTCGACGCGCTGTGGCTGACCCCGTTCTACGTCTCCCCGATGGCCGACTTCGGCTACGACGTGGCGGACTACCGCGACGTCGACCCGCTGTTCGGCACGCTCGCCGACGCCCGCGACCTGATCGCGGACGCGCACGCGCACGGGCTGCGGATCATCGTGGACGTGGTGCCGAACCACACCTCCGACCGGCACGCCTGGTTCCAGGCGGCGCTCGCCGCGGCCCCCGGCTCGGCCGAGCGGGCCCGCTACGTCTTCCGGGACGGGCGGGGCCCCGGCGGCGCCGAACCCCCGAACGACTGGGAGTCGGTGTTCGGCGGCCCCGCCTGGACGCGGGTCCCCGACGGCCAGTGGTACCTGCACCTGTTCGCACCCGAGCAGCCCGACCTGGACTGGGAGAACCCCGAGGTCCACGCCGAGTTCGCCGACATCTTGCGGTTCTGGCTCGACCTCGGGGTGGACGGCTTCCGGGTGGACGTCGCGCACGGCATGGCCAAGGCGCCGGGCCTGCCCGACGTGGGCCACAGTAACCAGGTGGAGATGCTCGGCACGGCCGTCCTGCCGTACTTCGACCAGGACCCCGTCCACGCCATCCACCGCGAGTGGCGCCGCCTGCTCGACTCCTACGACGGGGAGCGGATCGCCGTCGCCGAGGCGTGGGCGCCCACGCCGCAGCGGCTCGCCGACTACACGCGCCCCGACGAGCTGCACCAGGCGTTCAACTTCCACTACCTGACCGCGCCGTGGGAGGCGGACGGGATGCGGGCGGTGATCGACGAGTCGCTGCGCACCGCCGGGGCGGTCGGCGCGCCCGCGACCTGGGTACTGTCCAACCACGACGTGAAACGGCACGTCACCCGGTACGGCGACGGCGAGACCGGCCTGCGGCGCGCCCGCGCGGCAGCGCTGCTGACGCTCGCGCTGCCCGGCTCGTCCTACGTCTACCAGGGCGAGGAACTGGGCCTGCCGGAGGTGCTGGACCTGCCGGAGGAGTTCCAGCAGGACCCGCAGCGGCTGCGCGGCGAGGGCGCGGGCCGCGACGGCTGCCGCGTCCCGCTGCCCTGGGATGGCGAGGAGCCGCCGTTCGGGTTCGGCGCGGGCGCCGCGCCATGGCTCCCGATCCCCACCGAATGGCGGGACCTGACCGTCGCGGCGCAGGACGGCGATCCCGGCTCCATGCTGGCGCTCTACCGCGAGGCGCTGCGCATCCGCCGCGAGCACCCGGCGCTCGGTGACGGCGATTTGTACTGGATCGCGAGCCCACCCGGCACACTGGTCTTCGTGCGTGAGGCCGGGGGCGGGAACGGGCGGCTCGCATGCGCGATCAACATGGGCGGCACCACAGCCCGCGTCAGTGTGCGGGGCACCCCGCTCCTCGCGAGCGGACCGGTCCACACGGACCGCACCGCGAGCGGCGGAGACGTCGACCTGCCCCCGGACACCGCGCTGTGGTGGGACGCCGAGGAGGGATAACTTGAAACCCATGACGACGCGCCTGGCGGACATCGCGGCACATGCCGGGGTGAGCGAGGCGACGGTGAGCCGCGTGCTCAACGGCAAGCCGGGCGTGTCCCCGACCACGCGCCAGGCGGTGCTGACCGCCCTGGACGTGCTCGGCTACGAGCGCCCGGCCCGGCTGCGCCAGCAGCGGGCCGGGCTGATCGGGCTGATCATTCCCGAGCTGACCAACCCGATCTTCCCGGCGTTCGCGGAGGTGATCGAGAGCGCCCTCGCCCGGCACGGGTACATGGCGGTGCTGTGCTCGCAGGCGCCGGGCGGCGTCGCCGAGGACGACTACATCGAGATGCTGCTGGAGCGCGGCGTCGCCGGGATCATCTTCGTCAACGGCCTGCACGCCAACGCCAACTCCGACCGGGCCCGGTACGCGCGGCTGATCGAGCAGGCCCTCCCGATCGTCCTGGTCAACGGCTACCGGCCCGACATCGACGCGCCGTTCATCTCCAACGACGACGTGGCGTCGATGGAGGCCGTCGTCGCGCATCTGGCCGCAATGGGCCACCGCCGGATCGGTCTCGCGATCGGACAGGACGTCTACGTGCCGACGCGGCGCAAGACCGAGGGGTTCCGGCGCGGGATGGCCGCGCACACCGGGCTCGCCCCGGACGAGGTGGACGAGCTGATCGTCAACACCATGTACACGGTCGAGGGCGGGCAGGCGGCCGCCGCGAAGCTGCTCGACGCGGGCTGCACGGCGATCTGCGGCGGCAACGACATCATGGCGCTCGGGGCGATCCGGGCCGCCCGGGCGCGCGGCCTCCAGGTCCCCGAGGACGTGTCGGTGACCGGCATGGACGACTCGCTCCTGACCGCCTACCTCGACCCTCCGCTGACCACGGTCCGCCAGTCGGTGCGGGAGATGTCGATGGCCGCGGTGAGCACCGTCCTGGACGAGATCCGCGGCGCCCGCGCGCCCCGCACCGAGCTGCTCTACCGGCCGGAACTGGTCGTCCGGCGGTCCACGGCGCCGGCCCCGGCCGCGGCCCGGCTGTCCCCCGTCAAGGAGGGCTGACCGGGCCCTGACGGGGTGTCGGACCAGGCCTGACCAGGGTGCCGCGGGAGACAGCTTCTTGTAACGGTTGTGTTTCGACACATTGACAGTGAGCCGCGTCACGGTCTTTCATCCGTGGGAGCGCTCCCACACCGATGCACCACGACAACCTGAGAGGGGTCCGCCATGAGGGCCATCATGCGGCGCGGACTGAGTACGGCGATGGCGGCGGTACTCGTCGGCGGCCTCGCCGTCGCGTGCGGCGACGGCGACGACGACAAGGGAGGCTCCGACAGCGGGCCCGTCGAGCTCACCGTCGACGTCTTCGGCGAGCCGGGTTACGACGCGCTCTACAAGCAGTACGAGCAGTCCCACCCGAACGTGAAGATCAAGCAGCGCAAGGTCTCCACGCTGGACGAGTACAAGCCGCGCATCCAGCAGTGGATGGCGACCGGCAGCGGCGCCGGCGACGTCGTCATGCTGGAGGAGGGCATCCTGCCGCTGTA
This sequence comes from Spirillospora sp. NPDC049024, assembly GCF_040649235.1. NCBI lineage: Bacteria > Bacillati > Actinomycetota > Actinomycetes > Streptosporangiales > Thermomonosporaceae > Spirillospora > Spirillospora sp. NPDC049024. The sequence goes on along the minus strand of NZ_JBEZFD010000011.1, from coordinate 280,394 downwards.
CATGCAGCAGAAGGCCAAGTTCCTCAACCTGTTCGACTACGGCGGCAAGGACCTGGAGAAGAACTTCCTGCCGTGGAAGTGGCAGATGGGCCTCAGCCCGGACGGCAAGCAGCTCGTCGGCCTCGGCACCGACGTCGGCCCCCTCGCCATGTGCTACCGCAAGGACCTGTTCAAGAAGGCGGACCTGCCCACCGACCGCGCCGAGGTCGGCAAGCTCTGGCCGACGTGGGACGCGTTCCTGTCCACGGGCCAGAAGTTCCAGCAGAAGGTGCCCGGCACCAAGTGGCTCGACGGCCCCACCGCCGTGTTCCGCGCCACCGTCCTGCAGAACGCCGGCGCCGGACCGGGCTACAGCTTCTTCGACAAGAGCAACAACCTCGTCTTCGACAGCAACCCGGCGGTCAAGCAGGCGTTCGACACGGCGCTGAAGTTCGAGCAGAGCAAGCTCACCTCCGACATGTCGATCTTCACCCCGCCGTGGCAGACCGCCCTCAAGCGGGACACCTTCGCGACCCTGCCGTGCCCGTCCTGGATGCTCGGCGGCATCGAGGAGTTCGCCGGCGACTCGGGCAAGGGCAAGTGGGACGTGGCGACCACGCCCGGCGGCGCCGGCTACTGGGGCGGCTCGTGGCTCGCGGTGCCCAAGCAGACCAAGCACGCCAAGGCGGCCGCCGAACTCGCCAAGTTCCTGACCTCCCCCGAGGGCCAGGTCGGCGCGTACAAGGCCTCGAACGTCTTCCCGTCCTCGCCGCAGGCCGCGCAGGACCCGGCGGTCGCGGGCGCCAAGAGCGCCTACTTCAACGACGCCCCCGTCGGGCAGATCTTCGGCCAGCTGGTGGCCGGGGTGAAGCCGGTCTACCTCGGGCCGAAGCACGAGGACGTGCGGGCCGCGGTGGAGAACGTCCTGGTCTCCGTGGGCCAGGGCCGGCAGAAGCCCGATGAGGCCTGGACGAAGTCCGTCGACGAGGCGAAGAAGGCCGCCCGCTAGCCGGCGGTCCCCCGACCACGGCGGCGGCGCCGGCCGACACCTCCCCGCCGGCGCCGCCGCCGTTCCCACTTCCCGCTTCGTCCCGTCCTCGGAAAGGAGGCGCACGACGTGACCACCGATCTGCGCCCCAACCGGAACGGCCCGCCGTCCGCCTCGCCCGCGGCGGCGCCGCCCGGGCCGCGCAGCGCCTGGCGCGCGCGGCTCACCCGGCTCGACGTGAAGGGCGCACCCTACGCCTTCATCTCGCCGTTCTACCTCGTCTTCCTGGTCTTCGGCGCCTTCCCGCTCGTCTACACGCTCTGGGTCTCCCTGCACGACTGGGAGCTGGCGTCCGGGACGCGCAAGTTCGTCGGGCTCGACAACTACGACTACCTGCTGGGCGACGCCGACTTCTGGCACGCCACGGTCAACACCCTCGGGATCTTCGTCCTGTCGACCGTCCCGCAGCTGCTGCTCGCGCTGCTCATCGCCAACACCCTGAACCGGCGGATGCGGCTGCCGACGCTGTTCCGGATCGGGATGGTCGCCCCGCTGGTCACCTCGACCGCCGCCGTCGCGATCGTGTTCACCCAGATGTTCGACCGGGACTGGGGCATGGTCAACTGGGCGATCGGGCTGATCGGCATCGACCCGATCAGCTGGCAGAGCAGCCGCGGCTGGTCCTGGGCCGCCATCGCGATGATGGTGGACTGGCGCTGGACCGGCTACAACGCGCTCATCTACCTCGCCGCCATGCAGGCGATCCCGAAGGACCTCTACGAGGCCGCCGCGATCGACGGCGCGTCCCGGATCCGGCAGTTCTGGCAGATCACGGTCCCGATGCTGCGCCCCACGATCATCTTCACGGTGATCATCTCGACGATCGGCGGGCTGCAGCTGTTCACCGAGCCCGTCCTGTTCAGCGTCGGCACCCCCAACAAGATGGACGGCGGCGCGGGCCACCAGTTCCAGACGATCACGATGTACATGTACGACAACGCGTTCGGCCATGACCGGTACGGCTACGGCGCGACCGTCGCCTGGGCGCTGTTCGTGATGATCATCGTGTTCTCCCTGATCAACTTCCTGGCCGTGCGGCGCACGGGAGGCTCCAAGTGACCACGCTCCTCGCCGGCCCCGACGGCCGGCCCCAGGGCGGCAGGCGCGCCGCCGCCCACCCCGGCCGCTACCGCGGCCTGTGGAACGCCAGCCCGCTGACCTACCTCACGCTGATCGTGGCACTGGCGCTGTCGATCTTCCCGATCTACTGGATGATCATCGTGGCGACCCGCACGAACAGCGTGGTCGCCGACGTCCCGCCGCCGCTGCTGCCCGGCGCCCACGGCGGCGACAACGTCGGCCGGCTGTTCGACAACCCCGAGGCCTACTTCGCCAAGGGCCTGCTGAACTCGGCGATCGCCTCCGCCGCGGTGACGGTCTCCACGGTCTTCTTCGCCTCGCTGGCCGGGTTCGCGTTCGCCAAGCTGCGCTTCCGCGGCAAGAACGGCCTGCTGCTCACCATCATCGCGACGATGATGATCCCGGTGCAGATGGGCATCATCCCGCTTTACATGATCATGGTGAAGCTGGGCTGGCAGAACCACCTGCAGGCGGTCATCGTCCCGTTCCTGGTCACCGGGTTCGGGGTGTTCATGATGCGGCAGTACGCCGACCAGGCCGTGCCGGACGAGCTGATCGAGGCGGCCCGCGTCGACGGGTGCACCACGTTCGGCATCTACTGGCGGGTCGTGCTCCCCGCGCTGCGCCCCGCCGCGGGCGTCCTCGGGCTGTTCACGTTCATGCAGACCTGGAACGAGTTCATGTGGCCGCTCGCGGTGCTGAGCCCGGACAACCCGACGGTGCAGCTGTCCATCAACAACCTGGCGAACGCCTACTTCAAGGACTACACGCTCATGTTCGCCGGCACCAGCGTGGCGATCCTGCCGCTGCTCGTCGTGTTCATCATTTTCGGCCGCCAGATCATCGGCGGGATCATGGAAGGTGCTGTGAAGGCGTGACCTCCCTCAAGGACGACACCAGCGCGGCTCCCGCCGCACCTTTCCCGACCGGGTTCCGCTGGGGGGCCGCCACCGCGGCCTACCAGATCGAGGGCGCCGCGGGCGAGGGCGGGCGCGGACCGTCCATCTGGGACACCTTCTCCCGCACGCCGGGCAAGACCCTGGGCGGCGACACCGGCGACGTCGCGGTGGACCACTACCACCGGTTCCCCGAGGACGTGGCGCTCATGGCCGACCTCGGCCTCACCGCGTACCGGTTCTCGATCTCCTGGCCGCGCGTGCAGCCCACCGGGGCCGGGGACTTCAACCCCGAGGGCCTCGACTTCTACCGGCGGCTGGTCGACGCGCTGCTGGAGGCGGGCATCGAGCCGTGGCCGACGCTCTACCACTGGGACCTCCCGCAGCCGCTGGAGGACAAGGGCGGCTGGCCCGAGCGGGACACCGCCCACCGGTTCGCCGAGTACGCCGACCACGTGCACGCGGCGCTCGGCGACCGCGTCACGAACTGGATGACGGTGAACGAGCCGTGGTGCGCGGCGTTCCTCGGCTACGCGTCGGGCGACCACGCGCCCGGGCGCATCGACCCCTCGGCGTCCCTGCTGGCCGCGCACCATCTGATGCTCGGCCACGGCCTGGCCGTGGACGCGATGCGCGCCCGCCGCCCGGACAACCGCTTCGGCGCCGCCGTCAACCTCTACGCGGTGTCCCCCGCCACCGAGGACCCCGCCGACCTGGACGCGGCGCGCCGCATCGACGGGCTGCAGAACCGGCTGTTCCTCGACCCGCTGCTGCTCGGCCGCTACCCCGACGACGTCCTCGCCGACACCTCGGTCTACGGGTTCACCCCGCCGGACGCGGACCTCGCGGTCATCAACCGGCCGATCGACCAGCTCGGCATCAACTACTACTCGCGGCACACCGTCGCGGGCACGCCAGGCGAGGCGGCGCAGACGGCGTCGTCGCCGTTCGCGACGAACTCCCCGTGGCCGGGCAGCGCCCACGTCCGGTTCGTCTCGGCCGGACGCCCGGTCACCGGGATGGGCTGGGAGATCGACGAGAGCGGGCTGCACGAGGTGCTGACCCGGCTGCACCGCGAGTACCCGGCCGTCCCGCTGTACATCACCGAGAACGGCGCCGGCTACGACGAGGTCCCGGACGACGATGGCACGGTCCAAGACGCCGGCCGCATCGCCTATCTCGACGCCCACCTCCGGGCGTGCCACGACGCCATTTCCGAGGGCGTCCCGCTGCGGGGCTATTTCACATGGTCGCTGCTGGATAATTTCGAATGGGCTTGGGGCTACTCCAAGCGTTTCGGGCTGGTCCACGTCGATTACGCCACGCAGCGCCGGGTGCCCAAGGACAGCGCACGGTGGTACGCCGGAGTGATCCGGCGGGGCGGGCTGCCCGAGCGGGGCTGACTCGGGGGCGACGGTACGGACGGAGGGGGCCACATGACGGGCAGGAGCACGCGCCCGACCCTTGAGGAGGTCGCGGCGCGGGCCGGTGTGGGCCGCGGCACGGTGTCCCGGGTGGTCAACGGCTCGCCGCGGGTCAGCCCGCAGGCCCGCGAGGCGGTGCTGAAGGCGATCGACGAGCTCGGGTACGTGCCGAACCGCGCGGCCCGCACGCTCGTCACCCGCCGCACCGACACCGTGGCGCTGGTGGTCGCCGAGTCGGACCAGCGGCTGTTCGGCGAGCCGTACTTCGCCGGGATCATCCGCGGGATCAGCAACGGCCTCGGCGACACCGGCCTGCAGCTCCTGCTCGCCCTCGCCCGCTCCCCCGACGAGTACGGACGGCTTGAGGAGTACCTCACCACCCAGCACGTGGACGGGGTGCTCCTCACCTCCCTGCACGCCGAGGACCCGCTGCCCGCCAAGCTGGAGGCCAACGGCGTGCCGACCGTCCTCGGCGGCCGCCCGCCGGGCCTGCACCCGGTCAGCTACGTCGACGTCGACAACCGCAGCGGCGCCCGCGAGGCCGTCGGCCACCTCATCGCGGGCGGCCGGCGGCGCATCGCGACCATCGCCGGCCCGCAGGACATGGGGGTCGGCATCGACCGGCTGGCCGGGTACCGGGAGGCGCTCGCCGAGGCGGGGCTGCCCGAGTACGTCGAGTACGGCGACTTCGGCGAGGCCAGCGGCATCACCGCGGCGGAGCGGCTGCTGGCCGCCGAGCCGGCCCTGGACGCGGTGTTCGCCGCCGACGACCCGATGGCGCTCGGCGCGCTGCGCGTCCTGCACCGCAGCGGGCGCCGCATCCCCGCGGACGTGGCGGTGATCGGCTTCGACGACTCGGCCGCCGCGCCGCTGGCCGACCCGCCGCTCAGCAGCGTCCACCAGTCGCCGGAGGAGATGGGCCGGGAGATGTCCCGGCTGCTGATCTCGCGGATCCGCGGCGAGACCGTCGCGGAACCGGTGGTCATCCTGCGCCCCCACCTGGTCCTGCGCGACTCCGCGTGAGGGGCGGGCCGCGCCCCGCCCCTATGATCATTCAGGTCGTCCCCGGGGCAAGGAGCTGAGCGATGGCCTACGAACCGACCGCCGGCGAGCGCGTCTTCCTCGACCGCTGCGTGGAGCTCGCGCGTGAGGCGCTGGAGTCGGCCGACGAGCCGTTCGGCTCGGTGCTGGTGTCGGCCTCCGGCGAGGTCCTGTTCGAGGACCGCAACCGCACTGCGGACGGCGACCAGACCCGGCACCCCGAGTTCGAGATCGCGCGCTGGGCGGCGGCCAACATGACGCCGGACGAGCGCGCGGCGGCCACCGTCTTCACCTCCGGCGAGCACTGCCCGATGTGCTCGGCCGCGCACGGCTGGGTCGGCCTCGGCCGGATCGTCTACATCATGTCGTCCCGGCAGCTCATGGAGCTGCGCGCCGAGCTGGGCGCCCCGGCCGGGCCGGTCAGCGCCATCCCGGTCCAGGACGTGGCGCCGGGCGTCCCGGTGGACGGCCCGGTCGCCGCCCTCGAGGCGACGATGCGCGAGCTGCACACGCGCGCCTGCGCCTGAGGGCGGCGACTCCCGGGCTCACCGCCGGGTCAGCGCCTCCAGCCGCTCGACGGCCTCGCGCCAGTCGGACGGCAGCAGGCACCGGGTCGCCCGGTGCCCGCGGTAGGTGAGCGTGTAGGTGAAGTGGTCGGCCACCTGGCAGCCGTCCGACGAGGACCAGGTGGTGACGACGCGGCCCAGCGCGTTCCGCAGGCCGCTCATCTCCGCCGCGCCGAGCGCGACCTTCTCGTCATTGACGAGGGCCGTTCCCGACATGTCAACGGTCACTTTCCGGTGAATTCCGGCGAATCCCCCGGAACGCTCGTAAGTGACCAGCACATCCGGTCCGGTGAAAGCGAGCATGAACGTCTCCTTTACAGCGCGGGCCGCCGGACAGCACCCCGCTCCCCATTCCGGCGGCCCGCAGACCATGGGTTACTAGCCGAAAAGGATTCCGCCGGTGGCGCGCGCGGCGGCGCACCGGTTCGGATACGTCCGGGTGAAGTACCGCGGAACGCCGTGCCAGACGCCGTTCGCGATCACCGTGACGGGCGCGTACTCCAGCGTGCACGGCTCCCGCCGCGCGGGGACGCGCCCGACGTCGCCGCCGGCGGCCTCGAGCTGGTCGCAGGCCTGGGACGCGGCGCCGAGCGTCCCGCCGTCGGGGTCGCACCACAGGGTGCGGGTGACGGCTGGGCCGTCCTGCGGCACGACCGTGAGCAGGTAGGCGCCGGCCGGTCCGTCCGCCCGCGCCGGCACCGCCGGGACGAGCATCGCCGCTCCGGCCAGGACGGCCGCCCACCGGAAACGGGCACGCGACATGTGCATGTCTTCCTCCCTGGATCGCCCGCCGCGATCTGCGGCATTGGCCGGCGGGGCATCGAATTGTGGTGAATGCCCCGCCGCATCCAGACATTAGGTGCCACAAACTCCACCAAACAAGGCCATTCTCCGTCCCAACCTAGCCACCCGTTCATTCTTAAATCAAGTCTGCCCGAATGTGCAATGCCGATTGGCAGTGAATTGCCCGCGGCCTGTGATATTCGCGGCCGTCCCGCCCATCGGGACCCGCCCGCCGCCGCACCCGCCCGCGGACGAGGATCGGACCATGCCCGCCGAGCAGCCGAGCCACCAGGCCGTCGCGAACCTCGTCCACCGCTACGCCGAATGCGTCGACCGCGCGGACTTCGCCGGCATCCGCGACCTGTTCGCCGACGCCGCGTTCACCGGCAGCCGCGGCACCCTGCGCGGCGGCGAGGCGATCGCGGCGATGTTCGAGCGGACGGTGATCGTCCATGCCGACGGGACCCTCCGCACCAAGCACGTCACCACGAACCTCGCCATCGAGGTGGACGAGGAGGCGGGCACGGCGACGTCCAAGGCGTACTACACCGTCTTCCAGGCCGTCCCCGGCCTCCCTCTCCAGCCCATCGCCTGCGGCACCTACAACGACGCCTTCTCGCGCACCAACGGTCGCTGGCACTTCACCGAACGCCGCATCACGCTCGACCTGGCCCGCGACCTGACCCGACAGCGCGTTGACCCTGATACCGGAGTCCCGGAGGGTGGTGGCGTAGATGAGCGTGACGGCGTTGAGCGCCGCCTTGGACGAGTTGTAGCCCAGCATCGTCGCGTACTGGGCGAACCACCTGCTGGAGCGGCTGGTCGACACTCCCGCGCTCGTCTGCGACGCCAAATACGACGTCCTCGCCTGGAGCCCCATGGCCGCCGCCCTGTTCGGGGACTTCTCCGCCGTTCCGGAGGACGAGCGCAACGTCGTCTGGCGTTTCTTCGCAAGGCCGCAGTCCCGGGACCGCATCGATCCCGGCGACGCCCGCCGGTTCGCCCGGGAGTCCGTGGCCGATCTGCGCGCGGTGGCCGCCCGGTATCCGCGCGACCCCGGCGTGCGCTCCCTCGTGGAGCGGCTGCTGGCGGCGAGCCCGGAGTTCCGGACGCTTTGGGCCGAGGGCGACGTCCGGCTCAGGCGCTCGACGCGCAAGCTCATCCGGCACCCGGTCGCGGGCCTGCTCGACCTCCAGTGCGAGGCCCTGCACGATCCGGCCCGCGACCAGTGGACCGTCTTCTACACCGCGGCCCCCGGTTCCCCCACCTCCGACGCCCTCCAGGCGCTGAGGGGCGCGAACCTGTGAGATCGCGCCCCTCGCGCCGGGACGGGGTCAGGGGGTCAGGGAGAAGGTGCTCAGGCGGGTCTCGCCCTTGAAGACCAGGTAGACGTCGTGGTTTCCGCGGGCGCCGGTCAGGGGTGCGGTGATCTCCTTGTAGGTGTAGTCGCCGCCGGTGGACGGGACGGTGAGGGTTCCGGCGCGGGGGCCGTCCGGGCGGTCCAGGCGGACCTCGATGGTGGTCGCGGACGAGCCCGCCACCCGCGCGGTGATCCGGCCGGCGGACGAGCCGAGGTCGGCGTCCGCGAACCGCAGCCAGGAGCCGGCCGCGCCCGCCACCGCGTCACCGGACGCCTTCGTCTCGTCGACCAGCCGGATCGCGTCGTGGTCGTCGAAGTCGGCGGCGCGGGTCGGCCCGGCGAGGTCGCGGGCGGGGATCGTCTCGCCGCGCACGTCGAGGGCCGCGCGGCGCCGGATGTCGGTGGACGAGGAGCCGATGAGCAGGTCGTGCTTCGACTTCTCCACCGTCCACTTGCCGCGTGTGACGTCCCAGACGGCGAGGTCCGAGGCGTTCAGCCGGAGTGTCGCGTTCACCGTCCTGCCGGGGGCCACGTGGACCTTGGCGAAGGCGCGGAGGCTCTTCACCGGCTGCTTCACCCGGGAACTCCGCTGGTGCGTGTAGAGCTGGACGACCTCGTCGCCGGCCTTCTTGCCGGAGTTGGTCACCGGCACCGTGACGGTCACCGTGCCGTCGCGTCCGATGGAGCGGCTGCTGAGGCGCGGCTCGCCGTACCGGAACGACGTGTAGGAGAGGCCGTAGCCGAACGGGTAGAGCGGCTTGCCCTTGAAGTACTGGTACGTGCGGTCCGACTTGATGATGTCGTAGTCGAGGATGTCGGGCAGGTCGCGGTCGGAGCGGTACCAGGTCTGCGGCAGCTTGCCCGAGGTGCTCTCGTCGCCGAACAGGACGGACGCCAGGGCGTTCCCCGTCTCGGCTCCGGCGTGGCTCGTCCACAGGATCGCCGGGACGTTGGCCTGCTCCCAGTCGAGCGTCGTCGGGTAGCTGTTCTCCACCACGACGACCGTGTTCGGGTTCGCCTTGCGGACGGCCCTGATGAGCTCCGACTGCCCCTCGGCGAGCGCCATCGTGGTGCGGTCGTGGTCCTCGCGGCCGTTGATGAACGGCATGCTGCCGACCACGACGACCGCGGCGCCGGCGCCGGTCACGGCCTTGACCGCCGAGTCCACGCCGCTGCTGACGACGTCCTTGGCGAAGCGGGACGCCTCGGCCTTCGCGGTGAGGACGAGCGTGCCGTCGTCCTGCGCCTTCACGTAGGTCTTCGCCGGGTCGGCCCAGTCGTAGGCCTTCTCGTACCCGGCGTAGCGGAGCAGGTAGTCGCCGCCGTCCTGCTTCTCCAGCTTGAACATCTGCTGGACGAACCAGCCGTTCGGCTGGTCCTGGTCGTTGGCGAAGGTGTCGCCCCAGTTGTAGCGGCCGACCGTCTTGCCGTTGGCGGCGCTGCGCAGGGTCACGACGCCCTGGCCCCAGTCGAACACGTCGAACTGCGCCGTGGCGTCGGAGGACGAGGCGGGCCCGGTCTTCAGGACCGCGCCGGAGCCCGTCCCGCCGGCGATGTACTTGCCCGTCTTCACGTCCTTGAGGGCGATGCGGTCGACGCCCTCGCTGGAGGCCACCGCGCCGGCGCGCTTCCTGATGCCCTCCAGCGGCGTGACCCTGTACGGCAGCGCGCCGGAGTACCAGTCGGTGTAGAGCGTGTCCGACAGCGGTCCCACGACCGCGACCTTCTGCGACGTGAGCGGCAGGGCCTTGCCCTGGTTCTTGAGCAGCACCATCTGCTCGGCAGCGGCGGTGCGGGCCAGGGCGCGGTGCGCGGGGCTGTCCACCGCGTCCTTGGTGATCTTGCCGTAGGGGCCGCCGCCCGGGTCGAACTCGCCGAGCCGCACGCGGAGGCTCAGGATGTGCTCCGCCGCCCGGTCGATGTCGGACTCGGCGAGCAGCCCCCGCGACAGCGCCGTCTTGACCGCGTTCACGGTGATGGACGAGTTGGTGTCGTCGGTGGTGAAGCTGTCCACGCCCGCCTTGAGGATCGCCGCGTCGCCGGTGGGCAGGTCGGGGTGGTACTTCTGGGAGCCGACGAGGTTGTTCGGGGCGCCCGCGTCGGTGACGTTGAACAGCGTCCGGTCCGACCAGGAGCGGACGAGCCCGCCGGCGTCGGGGCTGACCGTGGCGGGACGGCCGTTGACGAGGTTGTAGGACGTCATGATCCCGGTCGCCGCGTCGCGGGTCAGCGGGATCTTGAACGGGACCTCGTCGTACTCCTTCAGCACCCGGGGCCGCAGGCTGGAGGACGTCTGGTCGCGGCGGACCTCGTTGTTGTTGGCCATGTAGTGCTTGAGGACCGGCGCGGCCTTGAGGTGCTCGGGGTCGTCGCCCTGCATGCCCTGGCCGTACGCGGTGGCGAGAAGGCCGGTGAGCAGCGGGTCCTCGGAGTAGCCCTCCTCGTTGCGGCCCCAGCGCGGGTCGCGGAGCAGGTTCACGACCGGAGCCCACAGCTGGAGGCCCCACACGTCGGGGTTCTCGCTGTTGTAGCCGCGGGCCTCGTCGCCGACGGCCGAGCCGATCCGCTTCAGCAGGGCCGGGTCCCAGGTCGCGCCGAGCCCGACCGACTGCGGGAACACGGTGCCCTTCGCGGTCACGACGGCGCCGTTGTTGTGGACGTCGGTCGACCACGCGACCCCGTGCAGCGCCTCGGTGCCCGTCTTGAACCGGTTGATCCCGAGCCGCGGGATCGCGGGCTGGTACTGGTGCAGCAGGGAGATCTTCTCGTCGAGCGTGAGCCGCCCGACCAGGTCGTCCACCCGGGCCTGGACGGGCAGCCGCGGGTCGCGGAACGGGTAGGCCTCGCGTGCGGCGGCGGGTGCCGTCCACGCGAGGGGGGCCGCCAGCGCGACGGCCGCCACGAGGGTCAGCGACCGGCTGCGCCGGCCGGGGGAACGGGGATTGCGATGGGCTCTGTGCACCGGTTCTCCTTCTGGAAACATCCCCCGAGCGGATGGTGTATCGAAGCGCTTCGATAACGGGCCGGGACGGGCCCCTTCCTCCTTCGTCGGTGCGGCGGCGCCCGCTCGGTCAGCGGGGCGCGGGCGCGCTGCTGGCGCGCCTGGTCAGGGTGGGCGGGAGCAGGGTCGCGGCGGGCACGGGCGCGCCGTCGAGCTTGGACATCAGCAGTTCCACGGCGCGGCCGCCGACCTCCTCGGCGGGGATCGCGACCGACGACAGCGGCGGCTCGGCGTGCTCGGCGATCTCGTCAGGGCACAGCGCGACGACGGACACGTCCTCGGGGACGCGCCGCCCGGCCGCGCGCAGCGCCCGCACGACCGGGCCGACGACCGGCTCGTTGTGGACGAGGACGCCGGTGAGGCCGGGGCGCTCGGCGAGCAGCCGGGCGACGAGTTCGCGGGCCGCGTCGGCGGTCGACTCGCACGGGTACACCTCCTCCCCGGTCAGCCCGTGCTCGCGGACCGCGGCGGCGAACCCGTCGGCGACCCGCTGGGCGTAGCCGGTCTGCCGCGCGTACACCTCGGGCGGCGAGCCGATCAGCGCGATCTCGCGGTGGCCGAGCCCGGCGAGGTGCTCGACGCAGACCGCGCCGGCCGCGTGGAAGTCGAGGTCGATGCAGGTGAGGTCGCCCGCGTCGGCGGGGAAGCCGATCAGCACGCTCGGCCGGTCCAGGGAGCGCAGCAGCGGCAGCCGCGGGTCCTCCATCTGGACGTCCATGACGATCAGCGCGTCGACCAGGGCGCTGTCGGCGACGCGCCGCAGGCCGTCCTCGCCCTCCTCCTGGGTGAGCAGCAGGACGTCGTGGTCGTGGCGGCGCGCGGCGGTGACGACGGAGACCGCGAACTGCATGACGACGGGCACGGCGATGCCCGAGCGCAGTGGGATCATCAGCGCCAGCACGTTGGAGCGGCTGCTGGCGAGCGCGCGGGCGCCCGCGTGCGGCCGGTAGCCGAGCTCGCGGATGCTCTCCCGGACGCGCCGCCGGGTCTCCTCGGAGATCGAGCGCTTCCCGCTCAGCACGTAGGAGACCGTGCTCGGCGACACTCCCGCGTGCCGCGCCACGTCAGTGATCTTGACCACGGACCGTCCCGTCGTCCTCGTAGCGGTTCAGAGTGCGAATGATGGTAACCCCGCCCGAACCGGTCGGAGCGCGGACGCGCGCGGGCCGGTCGGCCCCGATCACCGCGAGCGCCGTCCCGGCGGCCGCGGCGCCCGCGAGGGCCGTGCCGCGCACGCCGGTCACCGGCAGCAGGACGCCGCCGAACAGGGCTCCGCCGGCGATGCCGACGTTGAAGGCGGCCGACGTCCAGGCCGAGGCGACGTCGGTGTCGCCCGGCGCCGACTCCATCACCCGGGCCTGGAAGGCGGTCGCGGCGCACGGCAGCCCGATCCCCAGCAGGACGAGCATGAGGACCGCGGGCACCGCCGCCGCGCCGAAGGCGAAGAGGCCGAGCAGGGCGGCCGCCAGCACCGCGGCGGACCCGGCGAGCAGGGCGCGCGGGCCACGGTCCACCACGATGCCGGCGACGACCACTCCCGCTGTGTCGGCGGCGCCGTTCGCCAGCAGGAGCGGGCTGGTGGCCGAGTCCGGGAACCCGCTGACGCGGGTCAGGAACTCGGTGATGTAGGTGAAGGCGGTGAAGACGCCGCCGACCAGCAGCATGATCGTGACGACCAGGAGCCGGAAGCGCCGCGCGTCCGGCGCGGACGCGGGGACGGGGTCGCGGCCGCCCGCCTCCCCGCGGGGCAGCAGGGCGGCGAGCGCGGCGAAGGACACCAGGCAGATGACGCCGAGCGCGGCGAAGGAGGCGCGCCAGCCGGCGGCCCGCCCGAGCCAGGCGCCGGCGGGGACGCCGAGGACGATGGCCAGGGACCCGCCCCCGAACACGTAGGCGGCGGCCCTGCCCCGCGCCTCGGGCGGCAGCAGCCCGGCAGCGGCGACCACGGCGACCGGCCAGAACACCGCCTGCGCGAGCGCGGTCACCAGGCGCGCGGCGAACAGGGACCCGTAGCCGGGGGCGGCCGCCGACGCGAACGTCATGACCAGGAAGACCGCCATGACGCCGGTGAGCAGCGGGCGGCGACCCACCCGGACCGTCAGCCGGACGAGCGGGACCGACACGACCGCGACCACGACCCCGTAGCCGGTGACGAGCAGCCCCACGGTGGAGGCGGAGACGTCCAGGTCGTCCGCCATGAGCGGGAGCAGCCCGATCGGCAGGTTCTCGGTCGTGCCGAAGGCGAACGCGCCCAGGGCCAGCGCCGCCACGGCCGCGCCCGCGCGTCCTGGGTTCACCGCGCGTCCGGCGTTCACGACGGGCCGCGGGCGATGGCGTCGCGGTACCAGGAGGCGCTGTCCTTCCAGGTGCGGTCGCCGGTGGCGTAGTCGACGTGGACGAGGCCGAAGCGCTTGGAGTAGCCGTAGGCCCATTCGAAGTTGTCCAGCAGCGACCAGGCGAAGTAGCCGCGGACGTCGGCTCCCGCCTGGCACGCCCTCTCGACGGCGGCGATGTGGTCGCGCAGGTAGGCGATGCGGCGGTGGTCGCGCACGCGGCCGTCGGCGTCCAACACGTCGTCGAACGCGGCGCCGTTCTCGGTGACCATCAGCGGGGTGTCCGGGTACTCGCGGTGCAGCCGCAGCAGGAGCTCTTCCATCCCGGTCGCGTCGATCGGCCACCCCATCGCGGTGTGGGGGCCGGGCTGCTCGGCGAACTCCACGGCGTCGCAGCCGACGAACGGGCTGGCCGCGCCCTGGCGGTGGCCGTCCGCGTGCGCGCGCGGGGTCGTGCCGTCCCAGTCCCGGACGAGGGTGGGCGAGTAGTAGTTGACGCCCAGGACGTCGAGCGGCGCGGCGATGATGTCCTCGTCCCCGTCGCGCAGGAAGCCCCAGTCGGTGAGGGACGCGGTGTCCTCCAGCAGGTCGGCGGGGTAGCCGTTGCCCAGCATGGGGTCGAGGAACACGCGGTTGGAGACGGCGTCCGCCCGCCGGACCGCCTCCGCGTCGCCGCGCAGGTGGTGCAGGTTGAGCGTGACCGAGTGCCGCGCGTGCGGCGACACCACGCCGCGCAGCGCCCGCACCGCCAGGCCGTGCGCGAGGTTCAGGTGGTGCGCGGCGGTGAGCGCGGCCACCGGGTCGGTGCGTCCGGGTGCGTGCACGCCGGACGCGTAGCCGAGGAACGCCGAGCACCACGGCTCGTTCAGCGTCGTCCAGGTGTGGACGCGGTCGCCGAGGACGCGCCCGACGCGCTCGGCGTAGTCGGCGAAGCGGCGGGGGGTGTCGCGGTCCGGCCAGCCGCCCGCGTCCTCCAGGGACTGCGGCAGGTCCCAGTGGTAGAGGGTCGCGACCGGGGCGATGCCGTGCTCCAGCAGCGCGTCGGCCAGGCGGGAGTAGAAGTCCATGCCCTTGGGGTTGGGCGTGCCGTCCGGCAGGACCCGCGACCAGGAGATCGAGAACCGGTACGCGCCGATGCCGAGTTCGGCCATCGTCGCGATGTCCTCCTCCCACCGGTGGTAGTGGTCCGTGGCGACGTCGCCGGTGTCGCCGTTCAGGACCTTGCCGGGAGTGTGGCTGAACGTGTCCCAGATGGACGGCGCGCGGCCGTCCTCCTGGGCCGCGCCCTCGATCTGGTAGGCGGCGGTGGCCGTGCCCCACAGGAACCCTTCCGGGAACCCCATCAGCTCTCCTCTTCCAGGGTGACGACCAGGTCGCCACCGGCGGCCTTGATGAGAACACCGTGCGGATGGTCTTCGGGCTCACCGCCCTCGACCCCGGCCACACGTGCGTTGACGAGGAGGACGTTCCAGGTTCCGTCGCCTGTCACGCGCACCTTTCCACCGTTTCTCACCGTCGTGAACGTGGTGTCTCCGACCCGGGTGACGACCGTGGCCCCCTCGGCGGGCTCGTACACGCGCAACGTGACGCCGTCCGCGTGGTCGTAGTCGGGACGGTCTTCCACCGCGCCCTCCGGCAGGACGGCGCCCGGACGGACCAGCAGCGGCACGCTGCCGAACCCGTGCCGCTCGCGGACCCAGCGGCCGCCCTCGACGCGTTCGCCGGTGAGGTAGTGCGTCCACACGCCTTCCGGCACGTAGTAGGCGACCTCTCCGCCGGACGAGAACACCGGCGCGACGAGCAGGTCGTCGCCCAGCATGTACTGGCGCTCCAGATGCGTGCAGGCGGGGTCGTCCGGGAAGTCGACGACCATCGCGCGCATCATCGGCAGCCCCTCCCCGTACGCCTGGCGTGCGGCGCCGGCCAGGTAGGGCATGAGCCGCATCTTCAGGCGGGTGAAGTGCCGCAGGACGTCCACGGACTCCTCGTCGAACAGCCACGGCACCCGGTAGGAGTGGCTGCCGTGCAGGCGGCTGTGCGAGGACAGCAGCCCGAACGCGATCCACCTCTTGAACAGCGCCGGATCGGGCGTCCCCTCGAAGCCGCCGATGTCGTGGCTCCAGTAGCCGAACCCGGACATGCCCAGGGAGAGGCCGCCGCGCAGGCTCTCCCCCATCGCCTCGAAGGTCGACTCGGCGTCGCCGCCCCAGTGCACGGGGAAGCGCTGGCCGCCGGTCGTGGCGGACCGGGCGAAGACCACCGCCTCCCCCTCGCCGCGCTTCTTGCGCAGCAGGTCGAAGACGGTCTGGTTGTAGAGGTAGGTGTAGTAGTTGTGCGCCCGCTCCGGGTCGGAGCCGTCGTGGTAGACGACGTCGGTGGGGATGCGCTCGCCGAAGTCGGTCTTGAAGCAGTCCACGCCCATGTCGAGCAGCGCTTCCAGCTTCCCCGCGTACCATTCCCGCGCCTCGGGGTTGGTGAAGTCGACCACGGCCAGGCCGGGCTGCCACTTGTCCCACTGCCACACGTCCCCGTCCGGACGCGTCAGCAGGTAGCCGCGCGAGCGCCCCTCCTCGAACAGCGGCGAGCGCTGCCCGATGTAGGGGTTGATCCAGACGCAGACCCGCAGGCCGCGGTCGCGCAGCCGGCGCAGCATGCCCTCCGGATCGGGGAACACCCGCGGGTCCCATTCGAAGTCGCACCACTGGAACTCGCGCATCCAGAAGCAGTCGAAATGGAAGACGCTGAGGGGCAGGTCGCGTGAGGCCATCCCCTCGATGAAGGAGGTGACGGTCTCCTCGTCGTAGGACGTGGTGAACGAGGTGGACAGCCACAGCCCGAACGACCAGTCCGGCAGCCGCGCGGGCCGTCCGGTGAGCGCCGTGTACTTGCGGAGGATCTCCTTCGGCGACGGCCCGTAGATGACGAAGTACCGCATCGACTGGCCCTCGACGCTGAACTGCGTCCTCGCGACGGCCTCCGACGCCACCTCGAACGAGACCCGCCCGGGATGGTCGACGAAGACGCCGTACCCCGCGTTGGTCAGGTAGAACGGCACGTTCTTGTACGCCTGCTCGCTGGCCGTCCCGCCGTCGGCGTTCCACACGTCCACGGCCTGGCCGTTCTTCACCAGCGGCCCGAACCGCTCACCGAGCCCGTAGACGAAGTGGTCCACGCCGAGGTCGAGTTGCTCCCGCACGTAGTGCCGGCCGTCGTCGGTGTCGATGACGGCCTGCGCCTTGGGCGCGCTGCCGGTCAGGCGGCGCCCGTCCGCGAGGAAGTCGACGCTCCACCGCTCGCCGCGCCCGACCCGGGCCGACAGGGCGCCCGAGGTCAGCACCGCCGCCTCGCCGTCCACGGACACCTCCCCGGCCGGGTCGGCGGCCAGCTCGAAGTCGGGTCCGCGGCGCCGCTCCCCCGCGAAGTGGGTGAGGGTGACGCCGATGACGTCCGGCATCGGCGACTCGCACGTCACCGTCACCACCGGGCCCTTGAGCAGGTCGCCCCGGTGCCGGATCCGCTGCACCGGCGCGTGGACCGTGAACGTCCCGGGCCCGGTGTCCACGTCGAGGACCTCCACCGGATGCGACGCCCGCACACCCTCGCGCAGCATCCAGTAGCCGTCGCTGAACTTCATTACTTGATAGCCCCCGCCGTCAGTCCGCGCGCAAGGGTGCGCTGGAAGATGAGGAAGAACACGACGGTCGGGAGGAGGCCGAGGAGCGACGCGGCGCTGGACATGGTGGCGTCCATGAGGCGCTGCCCCTGTAGCACGCCGAGCGCGACCGAGACCGTCTGGTTCTCGTTGGAGATGAGGAAGACCATGGGGATCAGGAACTCGTTCCAGGTCCACACGAAGAAGAAGACGAGCAGCACCGACATGGTCGGCCGGACGACCGGGACGACGACGCGCCACAGCACCTGCCACCGGCCGGCGCCGTCGATCCGCGCCGCCTCCAGCAGCGGGCGCGGGAACGCCGACATCACCGACGACAGCAGGTAGGTGCCGAACGCGCTCTGGATGACCGTGAACACGATGATCACGCTGATCCTGGTGTCGTACAGGCCGATCTGCTTCGACATGTAGTAGAGCGGGTAGACGAGCGCCTCCTGCGGCAGCGTGTTCGCCAGGAGCAGCAGGACGAGCACCCACATCCGCCCCTTGATCCGCCCGATGCCGAGCGCGTAGGCGTTGAGCACCGACAGCAGCACGGCGAGGATCGCGACGGAACCGCTGATGACCACGCTGTTCAGCAGGACGTGCCCGAAGTCGACGCGCTCCCAGAACTGCTGGAGGCCGTCCAGCGAGATGCCGTCCGGCGGCGACAGCGGTCCCGCCGAGGAGTACTCCTCGGGCGTCTTCAGCGCGTTGAAGACCACCACGACGAACGGGATCAGCATCACGCCTGCGAGCGCGACCAGCGCCACCAGCACCGCGTAGGCGGACGGCCCGCGGCGGCGGGCGCGCCGGGGCGCGCCCCTCCCGTCGCGCGGGGGCGCGCCGGACTTGCGCGTCAGCGTCGCGGTCATCGTTCCTCCCCGAGCTCACGTCCCTGCATGCGCAGGAAGACGACGGTCAGCGCGACGATGAGCAGCGTCAGCACCGTCGAGATCGCCGAGCCGTAGCCGACGTCGGACTTCTCGAAGAAGTTGACCCAGGAGTAGTAGGAGGGCACGTTCGTCGCCCCGCCCGGGCCGCCCTTGGTGAGCACGAAGATCTGCGGGAACGCCTTCAGCGCGGCGATCGTGGTCCACAGCAGCACGACGAAGATCTCCGGCCGGATCTGCGGGATCGTGATGTGCCAGAACCGGCGGCCCCACGAGGCGCCGTCGATCTCGGCCGCCTCGTACAGCGACGGGTCCACCCGCTGCAGCCCCGACATGAAGATCACGAGCGGGAAGCCGATCTGCATCCACACCATGACGCCGACGACGCTCCACAGCGCGGTGGCCGGGTCGCCGAGCCAGTCGTGCGCGAGGGAGCCGAGGCCTGCGGCGTCCAGCAGCGCGTTGACCGCGCCGTTCTCCGGAGCCAGCAGCCAGCTCCACACCACGCCCGCGATGACGACCGGCAGCACCTGCGGCAGGTAGAGGCAGGCGCGCAGGACGCTCGCGGTGCGCGGCCCGAAGTGCCGGTCGACCAGGTCGGTCAGGGCCGAGGCCAGCACCAGCCCGATCATCGTCGGGACGATCGCCATCCCGACGATGATCAGGACGTTGTGCCGGAACGAGGCCCAGAACTCCCCGTCCTCCACGAGCTCGCGGTAGTTGCCGAGCCCGATCCACTTCGGGGTCCCGACGCCCGTCCACTCGGTGAAGCTCGTCCCGATGTTCATCAGGAACGGCACGCCGATGACGGCGGTGAAGAGGAGCAGGCCGGGGAGCAGGTAGGGCAGGTACCCCCACTGCTCCCGCGACCGGCCGCGGCCCGGCGTCGTCACTTCGGCAGGCCGCCGTCGTAGGTCTTCTGGATGCCGCTCAGCACCTCGCCCGGCGCGGTTCCGTTCATCAGCTTCTGCGTCTGCGCCACCCAGGCGTCGTAGAAGCCGGCGACCGGCCAGTCCGGGTAGTAGGCGAGCCCGTCCGACGCCGACAGCCGGTCGAAGTCGGCGATGAGCTTCTTGGCCTTGGCGTCGGTGATCGCGGCCGGGTCCGCCGCGACCGGGACGCCGCCCGCGTTGCCGAGGGTGTTCTGCGCCTGCTTCTTCATCGTGATGTCGATGAAGTCGTAGGCGAGCTGCTTGTTCTTCGACCCCTTGGGGACGACCCACAGGTTCCCGCCCGAGCCGAGCGTCATCTTGGCGCCGGGCCAGACGGCGGTCTCCCAGTCGAACTTCGACTCGGCGGCGACCCGGCCGAACCACCAGCTCCCCGAGAACATCATCGGGAACTTGCCGCTCATGAACGCGACGCCGGCGTCCTCGGCCTTGAGGCTGACGGAGTTCTTGGCGACGTAGCCCTTCTTCACCCAGTCGGCGAAGGTGGTGGCCCCGTAGGTCCAGGCGGCGTCGTTGAAGTTCGCCTTGCCGGTGTAGCGCTGGAAGGCGTCCACCCAGGCGCGGTCGGCCTTGTCGAGGGCGAGCTGGTAGACGAACTGGTGCGCCATGTACTCGGCGCCCGCGTTGGTCAGCGGCGTGACGCCCTTCGCGACGAACTTGTCCATCGCGGCGGTCAGCTCGGCGAACGTCGTCGGGATCTCGACGCCGTTCTTCTTGAACAGGTCCTTGTTGTAGTAGACCTGCACGTACTCCGCATAGTCAGGAACGCCGTACCATTTGTCACCGCCCATGGTGCCCTTGGCGTCGTACTTGGCGGTGACCTGGACGTTCGGCTTGATCAGCTTGTCCCAGCCGCGCTTGGTGACCTCGGGGGTGAGATCGGTGAGCAGGCCCTGCTTGGACAGCAGCCCGGCGGTCGCGTTGCCCTTGTTGTACTCCATGACGTCGGGCGCGTCCTTGGAGTTGAGCACCATGGGCGCGGTCTTCTGGATCTGCTCGAAGCCCTTCTCCTCGAACTTCACCTTCACGCCGGGGTGGGTGGCCTCGAACTCCTTGACGGCCTCGGCCCACGCCTTGCCCATGGCGCTGTCGGGGGCCTCGTAGTGCCAGAGCTTCAGCTCCTTGCCGCCCGAGCCGCCGCCGTCGCCGTCGCCGCACGCCGTGAGCGACAGCGCCGCCGCGGCAAGGGCGGCGATCAGCGCCGCGCTCCTGCCTGCCTTGATCATGGGTCTTCCTCCGGGGTGGGCCGAGCGCCTGTCGAAGCGCTTCGATTGCCGGGATGTTAAGCCCTGGGTGAGCCGCGACACAATAGGTCGAGCCACATCAATTCGCCTCAAAACCCGCTGACCTGCGGCGATCGATTGGGAGCGCTCCCAGAAGCGGTCAGCCGCGGCACTCCGCCCCGTTCAGGGTGAACCGCGACGGCGCGCCGTTCGCGCCGTCCCGGCTCCCCAGGAACCCGAACTCGGCCGTCCCGTGCGGCGGGATCGACCGGTTCCACTCCGCCGCCGTCACCGTGACCGACGCCCCGTTTTGCACCCGGCTCCCGTTCCACAGCTGGGTGATCGTCTGCCCGTCCGGGAAGGCGAAGGCCAGCGTCCAGCCGTCGATCGCGCCGGCCCCGGCGTTGGTGATCCGGACGGTCGCCTGGAAGCCCCGCGGCCACGTCCCGTCGACCCGGTACGCCACCGAGCACGCGGTCGCGGCGGCCGTCGACCTGCCCGCCGACGGGGGCGGCGCCGCCGGTTTCGCATCGGACGAGTCGGACGAGTCGGGCGCGAGGGCCGCCAGGAGCGCGGCCACCGCGCACAGCGCCCCGGCCGCGACCCCGGCGATGAGCAGCGGACGCCGGCCGGACCCGCGCCTGGAGGGGGCGGGGTCGTCCAGGACGCGGGTCGGGTTCCCCGGCCCTTCCGCAGGCGGAGGGCCTTCACCGGCGGGCGCGTCGGCGCCACCGGGCACGTGGAGCCGGATGCCGGCGGCACCTGCCAGCACGCGGGCCGCTTCTACGGCGGTGGGCCGCGCGGCGGGGTCCGGAGACAGGCAGTCGCGGCAGAGCGCCGCGACCTCGTCGGGGGTGCCCTTCCGGAACGCCGATGCGGGTGTGGGCGGCGCGCCGGTCAGGCACTCGTGCAGGACGACGCCCAGCGAGTAGACGTCGGCCGCCGGGGTCGGCGACGCGCCGGTGACCAGTTCTGGCGCCATGTAGGCGGGGGTGCCCATCACCGGTCCGCCCGCCGTGCCGGTGAACGCGATGCCGAAGTCGAGGACCTTCACCTCGACCGGGGTGAGGAACACGTTCCCGGGCTTGATGTCGCGGTGCACGATGCCGGCCTCGTGGGCGGCGGCCAGGGCGTCGGCGACCCGCGCGCAGATCCCGGCCGCCTCCCGCCACGGCAGCGGGCCGCGCGACAGGCGCACGGCCAGGCTCTCGCCGTCCAGCAGCTCCATGACCACGTACGGGATCGGGCGGCTCTCGCGCCGCGAGGCGCCCTCCGAGCCGGCGCGGTGCTCGCCGTAGTCGTACACGCCGGTGATGCTCGGGTGGGTGAGCGCGGCGGCGGCCTGCGCCTCCTGGCGGAGCCGCCGCGAGAACTCCTCGGGCCCGCCGTCCTTGGGGACCTTGACCGCGACGGCCCGGTCGAGGACGGTGTCGACCGCGCGCCAGACGGTCGCCATGCCGCCGGCGCCGAGGGGCCGCTCGACGAGGTAGCGCCCGCCGAGGCGTTCGCCCGCGGCGATGATCTCGGGCATGGACGAAGCCTAGACCGGACTCAGGGCACGAGGTACCGGGTGTCGCGGACGTCCGTGATCGCCATGTGGCCGGGGGCGTGCCCGATGGCGAGCTTCGGCCGGGAGGCCATCACCGCCGCCTGCGGGGTCACTCCGCAGGCCCAGAAAACGGGGATCTCGTCGACCCGGATCTCGACCGGGTCGCCGAAGTCCGGCGCGGACAGGTCCTCGATGCCGAGTTCGACGGGGTCACCGACGTGGACGGGCGCGCCGTGGACCGACGGGTACCGGGCCGTCACCCGCACGGCGTCGGCCACCTGCGCGGCCGGGACGGGGCGCATCGAGACGACGAGCGGGCCGCCGAACTCGCCCGCGCGGCGGCACATCCGGTTCGTCCGGTACATCGGGACGTTGCGGTTCTGCTCGATGTGCCGGACGGGGACGCCGGCCTCGCGGAGCGCGTCCTCGAACGTGAAGCTGCACCCGATGAGGAACGAGACGAGGTCGTCGCGCCAGTGGGCGGTCGCGTCGGTCACCTCGGCGACCGGCTCGCCGTGCTCGTAGACGACGTAGCCGGGCAGGTCGGTGCGCAGGTCCCCGGCGAACAGCGCGGCCGAGGTCGCGCCGGGCTCGGTCACGTCCAGGACGGGGCACGGCTTGGGGTTGCGCTGCGCGAACAGGAGCAGGTCGTAGGCGTACTCGCGCGGCACGGCGATGAGGTTCGCCTGCGTCCAGCCCGCGCACCAGCCGGACGTGGGGACGCGCAGGCCGGCCCGGAACAGGGCCCTCGCCTGGTCCGGCGTGAGCGCGCCCGGGTCGAGGGGTGCGGTCATGATCTTTCCTCCCGGAGGTTCGGTGCGGGATGCGGCCGGAACCGGAGCCGCTGGCCGGGCCGGGCCTGGGCGGCACGTCCGATGTCGGCGGAGGCGACCACCGCGATCACGGGGTAGCCGCCGGTGAGCGGGTGGTCGGCGAGGAACAGCACCGGCCGCCCGGACGGCGGGACCTGCAGCGCCCCGGTGACCGTCCCCTCGCTGGGCAGCTCGCCGCGCCCGGCGTGCTCCAGTCCGGGGCCGTCCAGGCGCATGCCCACCCGGTCGATCTCGCTGGTCACCGTGTAGGCGGAGGAGAAGAGGGCCTCCAGCGCGCCGGGGGCGAACCAGTCGTGGCGGGGGCCGGGCATCGCGCGCAGCTCGATGTCGCCGCCGTGCGGCGGGCGGACGGGCGCGGCGTCCAGCAGCGGCGGGGCGGCGGGCGGCGGTCCTACGGGGAGGAGGTCGCCGGGCTTGAGCGGGGCGGGGCCGAGGCCGGAGAGCGTGTCGGTGGAGCGCGACCCGAGGACGGGCGGGACGGCGACGCCGCCGCGCACGGCCAGGTAGCTGCGCAGGCCCGCGGGCGGGGCGCCCATGCGGAGTTCGGCGCCGTCCGGCATGTGCACCACCGAGTAGGGGGCCTCGGCCCGGCCGTCCACCAGCAGCGGGGCGGGCGCGCCGGTCACCGCGGCGAACACGCCGCCCCGGCAGCGCACGTGCAGGCCGCCGAAGGTGACCTCGATCGCGGCCTCCCCCTCGGCGTTGCCGAGCAGCCGGTTCGCGAGGCGGAGCGAGCCCGGGTCCGCGGCGCCCGACACCCCCACGCCGAGCGCCGCGTGACCCGAGCGGCCGAGGTCCTGGACCGTGGCCAGGAACCCTGTGCGGAGAACGTCCAGTCGGCGCCTCAAAGTTCCCTCCGGAGCCTCATGGTTCCCGCCGGACGAAGCGGACCCGGGTTCCCGGGCGCAGCAGGGCGGGCGGGTCGCGTTCGAGGTCCCATAGGACGGCCTCCGTGCGTCCGATGAGCCGCCAGCCGCCCGGGGACTCGACAGGGTAGACGCCGCTGAAGCGCCCGGCGAGGCCGACCGCGCCCGCCGGGACGCGGACGCGGGGCGTCGCGCGGCGCGGGACGTCCAGCCGCGGGTCGCCGCCCTCCAGGTAGCCGAATCCGGGCGCGAACCCGGTGAACGCGACCCGCCACGGGGTCCCGGTGTGCGCGGCGACGACCTCGTCCGGGGCGAGCCCGGTGAGGCGGGCGACCTCGCGCAGGTCGTCGCCGTCGTAGACGACGGGGATCTCGACGTCCCCGGCGGCGCCGTCCGCCGCGCCCGGCCGGGTGGCGCGCACCGCGGCGGCGACCGCGGCCGGGTCGGCGGAGGGGTCGAGCAGCAGGGTCAGGGTGCGAGCCGCCGGGACGAGGTCGGCGACGCCGGGCGGCGGGGCCGCCGCGAGCGCGGTGTACAGGCCGAGCATCGCCGGGAGGTCCGGCAGTTCGACCAGCAGCGCCGCGTCGCCGCTCGGGAGGATCCGCACCCCGCCCTCACTTCCACAGGTCGTCGAGCCCGGACAGGCTGTTCCAGCCGAGGTAGAGCGACAGGACCCAGGCCGCCACGCCGATGGCAAGGAGCCAGACCGGGTACCGGTGGCCGCCGAGCAGGTCCCGGCGGCGGGCGGCCGCCCAGAGCAGCACGGCGAGTCCGAACGGCAGGATCAGCCCGTTCAGCGCGCCCGCGAGGACGAGCAGCTTCGCCGGGGTGGTGCCGACCGCGAGGTAGATGGCGGCGGAGACGAGGATGAACGCGACGACCAGCCGGTTGCGGTGCCGCTCGACGAAGGAGGAGAACGACACCAGGAACGACACCGAGGTGTAGGACGCCCCGATGACCGAGGTGATCGCGGCCGACCACATGATCAGGCCGAAGACGCGCAGCCCGGCCTGGCCCGCCGCGTGCTCGAAGGCCGAGGCGGGGGCGTTCTCCTTGGCGAGGGTCACTCCGCCCGCGACGACGCCGAGGACGGCGAGGAACAGCAGCACGCGCATCAGGGCGGTGACGAGGATGCCGGTGACCGCGCTGCGGTTGATCTCCCGGACGTGCTCCGGCCCGGTCAGCCCGGACTCGATCATGCGGTGCGCGCCCGCGTAGGTGATGTAGCCGCCGACCGTCCCGCCGATCAGCGTGGTGATGACCAGGAAGTCGACGGTCTCCGGCGCGATGCTCTGCCGGAGCGCGTCCCCGAGGGGCGGTTCGGACACCACCGCCGCGTACAGGGTCAGCAGGATCATCACGCCGCCGAGCACGACGACGATCCGGTCCATGGCGACGCCGGCCCGCCGGACCAGGAAGATCGCGATCGCGGCCAGCGCGGACACCGCGCCGCCGATCTTGACGTCCAGGCCGAGCAGCGCGTTCAGACCGAGCGCGGTGCCGGCGATGTTGCCGATGTTGAAGACCAGGCCGCCGAACACGTCGAGCGCGGCGAGGCCGTACCCGGCGCCGGGCAGGACGCGGTTGCCGAGTTCCTGGGCGCGCATGCCGGAGACGCCGACGACGCGCCACACGTTCAACTGGATCGCGATGTCCACCAGCACGGACACGAGGATCGCGAACGCGAACGCGGCGCCGAGCTCGGCGGTGAACACGGTGGTCTGGGTGATGAAGCCGGGTCCGATGGCGCTGGTGGCCATCAGGAACATGGCGCCGGTGAGGGCGGCGCGGCGGGAGCGGGCGGTGGGGGCGGTGGTCGTGTCGAGGGTCGCTGGGTCCGTCATGGCGGGGGCCCTTCCGGGGGGTTCGACTTTCCGCAAGCGTAGGGATTGTTCAACAATCCATCAAGAGACCTGTTGATGCATTCTCCGGTCGCCGGGGATAGGCTGGCCTCCCCGGATCTTCGTGCGCGGCGTCCCGCGCCTGCCCCCCGGAAGGTGGTCGATGCCCGTGCCGGCGCAGGGCTCGTGGCTGACCGACATCGCCGCCGCCCGGCACGAACTGTCCCGGAGCAGCACCGCCGCGCGGATCGCCGACCTGCTGCGCGAGCAGATCACCGACGGGCGGCTCGCCCCCGGGGAGCGGCTGCGCGAGGAGGAGCTGGGCGAGGCCCTGAAGGTCTCGCGCAACACCGTGCGCGAGGCGTTCCGGCTGCTCGCCATGGAGCGCCTGCTCGTCCACGAGTTCAACCGCGGCGTGTTCGTGCGCCGGGTCACCGCCGACGGCCTCGCCGACCTCTACCGGGTGCGGCGGATCCTGGAGTGCGAGGGCGTGCGGTGCGCGCGGGAGGCCCCGGCCGGGGCGCTCGGCCGCGCGGAGGCGGCCGTCCTGGACGGCGAGAGCGCCGCCGCCGCCGGTCGCTGGCCGGACGTCGGCACCGCCGACATCCGCTTCCACCAGGCCATCGCCGCGCTGGTGGGCAGCCCGCGGGTGGACGAGATGATCCAGCACCTGCTGGCCGAGATGCGGCTGGTCTTCCACGAGATGGGCTCGCCGCGCGAGTTCCATGAGCCCTACCTCACCCGCAACCGGCGGATCCACGACCTGATGGCGCGGGGCGAGCTCGCGGAGGCCGAGCGGGAGCTGCGCTCCTACCTCGACGACGCGGAGGCCCAGCTCACCGCGGCCTACCGCGAGAAGGCCCGCTCCGAGGCCCACTGAGAGGCCCACTGAGAGGCCCGTCAGACGGCCCGGCGGAAGGCCTCGCCGGAAGGCGCGGTTACGGAGCGTAGTTCATGACGTGGTCGTGCAGGAGCTGCGGCGCGGCCGGGTCGGCGCGGCGGAACGCCTCGATCAGCTCGGCGTGCTCGGCCGACTTGGAGTAGATCTCCGTGTGGTGCAGCCGCAGGGACAGGGTCGTCCACAGCTCGATGCCGAGGCTCTCCCACACCGAGACGAGCAGCCGGTTCCCGGCCGTCTCGACGATCTCGCGGTGGAAGGCGATGCTGAGCCGCATCTGCTCGTGCAGGTCGCCCTCGCGCGCGGCCTCGCCGAGCCGGCGGTTGTGCTCCTCCAGCGCCTCCAGGCAGCCGGAGAGCCGGGGCAGGGCCAGCTCCACGGCCGTCCGCTCCAGCCCGGCGCGGACGGGGAAGATCTCGGCCAGGTCCTGCTCGGTGAAGTCGCGGACCCGGGCGCCCCGGTTCGGCAGCGTCTCGATCAGCCGCTGCGCCTCCAGCTGGCGGAGCGCCTCCCGGACCGGCCCCTGGCTCACGCCCAGCTCGGCGGCGATGCGGCGCTCGACGACGCGCTCGCCCGGCTCCCACCGCCCGGAGCTGATGCCCTCCACGATGAACTCGCGGATCTGGTCGGCGAGCCCGGTGCGGAGCAGCAGCTGGTCGGAGGTCTTCACAGAACTGGATGGTAGCGCCACGGCCGGTAAGTGCCTCTTGACAGGGGGGCGGGTTCCAGCGGGTAGAATATGATCGATCATAGATCAATGATGATCGGGAGCGTTGTGGCGATCCTACGGCGCTGCCCCGGACAGAGGAAGGTCGCCGATGGCTGAGACCGTTCAGTCGGCCGGCAGGGCCGCCCCGGCGCGGAGCCGCCGGGCGCGCGCCACCAAGGCCCCCAGGCCGAGGACCGGCGCGACGCCGGCGGCTCCCCCGGCGGCAGACGCCGCCACGCTCGTCGGCTACTACCGGCAGATGCTGCTGGTCAGGCGGTTCGAGGAGCGGGCCGCCCGCGCCTACACCGAGGCCAAGATCGGCGGCTACTGCCACCTGAACCTCGGCGAGGAGGCGACGGTCGTCGGACTGATGGCCGCGCTGCGCCCCACCGACTACCTGTTCACCAACTACCGCGAGCACGGCTATGCACTCGCCAAGGGCATCGGCGCGGACCGCGTGATGGCCGAGCTGTACGGGCGCTCGACGGGCGTGTCCAAGGGCTGGGGCGGGTCGATGCACCTGTTCGACGCCGAGGCCCGGCTGCTCGGCGGGTACGGGATCGTCGGCGGGCAGGTGCCCCTCGCGGCCGGCGCGGCGCTCGCCGTCTCCTACAAGGGCGGCGACGAGGTCGTGATGTGCCACATGGGCGACGGGACGACCGCGATCGGCGCGTTCCACGAGTCGCTGAACATCGCCGCCCTCTGGGACCTCCCGGTCGTCTTCGTCGTGATCAACAACGGCCTCGGCATGGGCACCACCGTGGAGAACTCGGCGGCCGAGCCGGAGCTGTACCGGCGCGGCGCCGCGTACCGGATGGAGAGCCTGCGGGTGGACGGCACCGACGTGCTCGCGGTGCGGGACGCCGCGCGCACCGCCGTCGAGCGCGCCCGCGCCGAGAGCAAGCCGTACCTGCTGGAGACCGTCAGCCCGCGGCTGAAGGGCCACTCGGTCGTCGACCCGGCCCGCTACCGGTCCAAGGAGGAGAAGGAGGCCCTGAAGGCCGCCGACCCCCTCGCCCGGATGGCGCTGGAGCTGGAGGAGGCCGGGGTCCTGTCCGCCGACGAGCGCGACCGGCTCGACGCCGAGGTGAAGGCCGAGGTCGACGCCGCCGCCGCGTTCGCCGACGAGAGCCCGGCGCCCGAGGTGTCCACGCTGTTCGACTACACCTACGCCACCCCCGTCCCGGGCGAGCTGCGCCGGCTCCCCGCCGACCCCGTATTCGGCTCCTGAGAGGCACCCCATGGCAACCGTGACCTACCGCCAGGCCCTCCGGGACACGCTCCGCGCCGAGATGCTCCGCGACGAGAACGTCTTCCTGATGGGCGAGGAGATCGGGCTCTTCGAGGGCTCCTACAAGATCACCGAGGGGCTGCTGAAGGAGTTCGGGCCGCGCCGCGTCCGCGACACCCCGATCGCCGAGGAGGGCTTCGTCGGCGCCGCGATCGGCGCCGCGATGCTCGGCCTGCGCCCGGTCGTGGAGATCATGACGATCAACTTCTCGCTGCTGGCGCTGGACCAGATCGTCAACCACGCCGCGAAGATCTACGGCATGTTCGGCGGGCAGGCCAGCGTGCCGATGGTGATCCGCACGCCGGGCGGCGGCGGGCAGCAGCTCGGCGCCACCCACTCGCAGAACGTCGAGCTGTTCTACTCGTTCATCCCCGGGCTGAAGGTCGTCGCGCCGAGCACGCCCGCCGAGGCGTCGGCGATGCTGAAGGCCGCGATCCGCGACGACGACCCGGTGCTGTTCCTGGAGAACCTCGCCCTCTACAACACCAAGGGCGAGCTGCCCGCCGCGGTCGAGGACATCGAGCCCGCCGAGATCGGGCGCGCCGCCGTGACCCGTCCCGGCACCGACATCACGATCATCGGCTACTCCCGGATGGCCCGCGTCGCCTCCGAGGTCGCCGAGACCCTCGCCGCCGAGGGCGTCTCCGCCGAGGTGGTCGACCTGCGCAGCCTGCGCCCGCTCGACCGGCAGACGGTCGTGGACTCCGTCCGCAAGACCGGCTGCGCCGTCGTGGCCGAGGACGACTGGCTCACCTACGGCATCGGCGCCGAGATCGCCGCGACGATCCAGGAGGGCGCGTTCGACTGGCTCGACGCCCCCGTCCGGCGCGTCGCGATGGCCGAGGTGCCCCTCCCCTACGCCAAGTCCCTGGAGACGGCGGCGCTGCCGTCCGCCGAGTCCCTGCTCACCGCCGTCCGCGCCACGCTCCGCGCGACCGGCCGCACCGCGCCGGGGGCGGACGCCACGTCCCCGCGACCCGTCCTGGAGCCCGTGCGATGACCGAGATCCTCATGCCCCGCCTCTCCGACACGATGGAGGAGGGCGTCATCAGCTCCTGGCAGAAGCAGCCGGGTGACGAGGTCGCGGTCGGCGACGTCATCGTCGACATCGAGACCGACAAGGCGGTCATGGAGTACGAGGCCTACGAGGCCGGCGTGCTGGAGAAGATCCTGGTCGCCGAGGGCGAGACCGCCGCGATCGGCGCCCCGATCGCGGTGATCGTCCCGGCCGGCGGCGCCCGCCCCGAGCCCGCGGCGGAACCCGCCGCCGAGCCGGAGCAGGCTCCGGCCGAGGCGAAGCGGTCTCCCGCCGCCGAGGCGGCGCCCGCGCCCGCGCCCGCCCCGCAGGCCGCGCCCGAGCCGGCGCCGGTCGCCACGGCCGCCCCCGCGCGGGCCGTCGGACGCCCGGCCGGCTCCCGCCCGCCGTCGTCGCCGCTGGCGCGCCGGCTGGCCCGCGACCACGGCATCGACCTGGCGACGCTGACCGGCTCAGGCCCCGGTGGCCGCATCGTCCGCGCCGACATCGAGGCCGCCGTCCGCGCCGGCGCCCCGGCCGCGTCCGCCCCGGCCGCCGCCCCGGCGTCCGCGGCACCGGCCGCCGCCGCTCCGGCTCCCGCCCCGGCGGCCCCCGCCGTCCAGGACCGGGCCGACGACCCGGACGTGGAGGCCGTCCCGCTGAACCGCTTCCGCAAGGTGGCGGCCCGGCGGCTGACCGAGAGCAAGCGCGAGGCGCCGCACTTCTACCTGAACCGCGAGGTGGACGCCGAGGCCCTGCTGGCGTTCCGCGCGACCCTCAACGAGGCGCTCGCCCCGGCGAAGGTCAGCGTGAACGACCTGGTCGTGAAGGCGGTGGCGACCGCGCTGCGCGAGCACCCGGCGGTGAACGTCTCCTACACCGAGGAGAACCTGCTCTTCCACAAGCGGGTGCACGTCGGCGTCGCGGTGGCGGTCGAGGACGGCCTCGTCGTCCCGGTCGTCCGGGACGCCGACCGCAAGAGCGTCTCGGAGATCGGCAGGGAGACCCGCGAGCTCGCCGGGAAGGCCCGCGACGGAAAGCTGTCCGCCCGGGAGATGAGCGGCGGCACCTTCAGCGTCAGCAACCTCGGCATGTTCGGGGTGGACTCGTTCTCCGCGGTGATCAACCCGCCGGAGGCCGCCATCCTCGCCGTGGGCGCCGTCCGCGACGAGCCCGTCGTCCGCGACGGGCAGGTCGTCCCCGGCAAGCGCATGGCGGTCACCCTCTCGGTCGACCACCGCGCCACCGACGGCGCGACGGCCGCGAGGTTCCTGGCCCGCCTCGCCGAGCTGCTCCAGAAGCCGCTGCTCATCGTCGCGTAGCCGAGCACGCATCGTGGAGGCCCCCCGCCGAGGACGGCGGGGGGCCTTCCGCGTCAGGGCATGACGCGGTGGTTCAGCGGTGGCCGTATCCGGCCAGAGGGCGGGACGGACCAATCAGATCCGGCGCGGGGTGCGAAGTAACCGCGGGCATGGCGAAGAGACCGGTCGATCCGGCGTCGCGGCAACGCAGCCCAGCGCCACGGAAAGGCGCCGCCGCGGCGGGCACCCGGAGACCGGCGAGGGTTCCACGATGCCGACACTCCATCCAGCCGGGGGAACGTCCAGGGCACGGGTCGTCGCGATGGTCGCCGCCGGGGGCCTGCTGTGCGCGGGCGGGTTCGCCGGGCTCGCGCCTGAGCGGGGCACCGCGTCCAGCCACCGCGAGGCGCCGCTCATCTCGGGGCAGCCGCAGTACGACAACACCGACGTCTACGCGTTCGTCAGTCCGGACAAGCCGGACACCACCACCCTGATCGCGAACTTCATTCCGTTCCAGGACCCGGCGGGCGGGCCGAACTTCTACAAGTTCGCGCGGGACGCCCGGTACGACCTGAACGTCGACAACGACGGCGACTCGCTGCCCGACCTCACCTACCGGTTCCGCTTCCACGACCGGCTGAAGAACGCGAACACCTTCCTCTACAACACCGGGCCGGTGACGAGCCTGGACGACCCCGACCTCAACTTCACGCAGACCTACGACCTGACGCTGGTCCGCCGGACCGGCGGCCGGGTGCGCAGCGTGCACACGCTCGCCGAGAACGCGCCCGTCGCGCCGTCCAACGTCGGGAAGGCGTCCATGCCCGACTACGCGAAGCTGCGCGGCCAGGCCGTCAAGCCGCTCGGGGACGGGGCGACCTCCTTCGCCGGGCAGGCCGACGACTCGTTCTTCCTCGACCTGCGCGTCTTCGACCTGCTGTACGGCGCGAACCTGAAGGAGGTCGGGAACGACACGCTGAGCGGCTACAACGTCAACACGGTCGCGCTGCAGATCCCGACACGCCACCTCGTGAAGGGGAAGGACCCGGTGATCGGGGTGAACTCGACCGTGTCGCGGCTCTCCGCGTCCGGCGGGTACGCGCAGGTGTCGCGGCTCGGGAGCCCGCTGGTGAACGAGGTGGTCATCCCGCGCGGCAAGAAGGACACCTTCAACGCGTCCACCCCGTGGCAGGACGCGCGGTTCGCCGGGTTCGTCACCGATCCCGAGCTGCCGAAGCTCATCGAGAAGATCTACAAGATCCCGGCGCCGCCCGGGCCGCGCAACGACCTCGTCCAGGCGTTCCTCACCGGCGTGCCGGGGTTGAACCAGCCGGCGCACGTGCGGACGGCCGAGCTGCTGCGGCTGAACACCTCGGTCGAACCGGCCGCGAAGCCGGACCGCCTCGGCGTGCTCGGCGGCGACAAGGCGGGCTTCCCCAACGGGCGGCGGCTCACCGACGACGTGATCGACATCTCGCTCCAGGCCGTCGAGGGCGAGCTGCTCGGCAAGAAGAACGACCTCGGCGACGCGGTCAACGCCAACGACGCCGCCTTCGAGAAGAGCTTCCCGTACGTGGCGCAGCCGCACTCGGGGTCGGACGTGCGCGGCGTGCGCAAGCCCGGGACGAAGGCCGCGGGCTCGGCGGGGAAGGGCGAGGGCGGGCCGGTGAACTTCCTCAACGCGGGCGCCACCGAGAGCACCTCGGACGACGGGAGCGGGGTGGGCCCGCTGCTGCCCGCGGCGGCCGCCGGCGCCGGCGCGTTCGTGCTGACCGGCGGGCTGCTGTGGCTGCGGCGACGGCGTCCTACGGCGGGACGGCACGAGAGCTGATGCGTCCCGTCCTCACCGGGGCCTCGGCGGCGGGGCTCGTCGCGGCGCTCACCCTCGGATCGGCGGTCGCGTTCGGCCGCCCGTCCGGGGAGGGTGCCGCGGCCGCCCCGGCCGGGGCCCCCGCCTCGGGCATCGCCGGCCTGCAGAAGCGGCTGCGCGAGCAGCCGCGCGACGCCGCGGGCTGGGCCTCCCTCGGCCTCGCGTACGTGGAGCAGGCCCGGGTGACCGCCGACCCGACGTACTACCCGAAGGCCGACGAGGTGCTGCGCCGCTCCCTCCGGGAGGCCCCCGGGAACGACGGCGCGCTGGCGGGGCTCGGCGCGCTCGCCGCGGCGCGCCACGACTTCCACGGTGCCCTGGGGTATGCGGACCGGGCGCTCAAGGCGAACGCCTACGGGCAGCGGGCCGCCGCAGTCCGGGTGGACGCGCTGGTGGAGCTCGGCCGCTACGGCGACGCCCTGGCCGCCGCCCGGCGAGCCGACGCCCTCCGCCCGGGCATCCCGATCTTCACGCGGCTCGCGTACGTGCGGGAGCTGCGCGGGGAGGTCGCGGAGGCGCGCCGGGTGCTGGGGCTCGCGCGGGCCTCCGCCGCCGACCGCGGCGACCTGGCCTACATCGCGGTGCAGCTCGGGGAGCTGGCCTGGAACGACGGCGACCTCGACCGCGCGCGCCGCGAGTACGCCGAGGCGCTGCGCCTCTCCCCCGGCCACCTGCCCGCGATGGACGGCGACGCCCGCGTCAGGGCCGGGCGGGGCGACACGGCCGGGGCGCTCGCCGAACGGGCCGAGATCGTCCGGCGGCTCCCGCTGCCGCAGTACCTCACCGAGTACGGGGAGCTGCTGGAGTCCGCCGGACGCCGCGACGAAGCGGAGCGGCAGTACGCGGTCGCGACGGCGTGGGCGCGGATCGCCAGGGCCAACGGCGTCGACGCCGACCTGGAGACCGCGCTCTCCGAGAGCGACCACGGCGACGCCGGGGACGCGCTGCGGGCCGCGCGGGCCGAGTACCGGCGGCGCTGCCCCGGCCCGAAGGTGCGGCAGTGCGGCGTGCACGCGGCGGACGCGCTGGCCTGGGCGCTGCACGTCAACGGGCGGGACGGCGAAGCCCTCCGCTACGCCCGCCAGGCGACGGCCACCGGGTACCGCCGCGCGTCGTTCCGGTTCCATCTCGGCGTCATCGAGAAGGCCGCCGGCGAGCGCGCCGCCGCGCGGCGCGACCTGGCCGAGGCGCTGCGCCGCAACCCGCGCTTCTCGCCGCTGTGGGCGCCGCGCGCCAGGGCCGCCCTGGACGACCTGGAGGGGGCGTCGTGATCGTTCTCGCGCTCGCCGCCGGGATGCTCGCCGCGCATCCCCTCGGCAACTTCACCGTCAACCACTACGACGGCCTCGTCGCGGCGCCGCACGAGCTGCGGATCGACCACGTCGAGGACCTCGCCGAGATCCCCGCCGCGCAGGCGATGCCGGAGGTCGACGCCGACCGCGACGGGCGCCCGTCGAGCGGCGAGCTGGCCGCCTGGGCGGGCGGGGCCTGCGCGCGGGCGGCCTCGTCCCTGCACGTCACCGTGGACGGGCGCGCCGTCCCCGCGACGGTCGCGTCGGCCGCCGCGTCGGCGCCGCGCGGGCAGGCGGGGCTGCCGACGCTGCGGCTCGAATGCCGGATCACCGCGCCCGCCGGGCCCGGGAGGATCGTCTTCCGCGCGGGCGGGGGCGACGGGCGGGTCGGCTGGCGGGAGGTCACCGCACGCGGCGACCGGATGACGCTGGCCGCGTCCGACGTGCCGGAGTCCTCGCGCAGCAGGCGGCTCGCCGCCTACCCGGCGGACATGCTCGCCTCCCCGCTGGACCGGCGGTCGGCGGTCCTCGACGTGCGCGCGGGCGGGCCGCCGCTCGCGGCCCCCGCGTCCGGCGGCGGTCCCGGGCGGCTGCTGCCGCGCGGCGCCGACGGGCTCACCCAGCGGTTCACGTCCCTGGTCGCGCGGCACGACCTGACCCCCGGCTTCGCCGCCCTGGCGTTCCTGCTCGCGCTGCTGCTCGGCGCCCTGCACGCGCTCGCACCCGGCCACGGAAAGACGATCATGGCGGCGCACGCGATCGGGGACGGGCGGCGCCGGACGCGGGACGTCCTCGCGCTGGGCCTGACGGTCACGCTCACCCACACCGCCGGCGTGCTGGCCCTCGGCCTGCTCGTGACGACCGGGACGCTGCTGGCGCCCGAGGCGCTGTTCCCATGGCTCGGCGCGGCGGGCGGCGTCCTCGTGACGGCGGCGGGGGCGCTGCTGCTGAGGCGCGCCCTGCGCAACCGCCACCACACCCACGGACACGGGCACGGACACGGGCACGGGCATGACCACGGGCAGGCGGGTTCGCGGCGCGGCGGGGTCGTGCTCATGGGGCTGGCGGGCGGCATGGTGCCGAGCCCGTCGGCGGTGGTGGTGCTGGTCGGCGGCGCGGCGATCGGGCGGGCCTGGTTCGGGGTCGTCCTCGTCCTGGCCTACGGGCTCGGCCTCGCCGCCGCGCTCATGGCGGTCGGCCTCCTCGTCACCGGGTCCGCGCGCGCCCTGGCGCGGCGCATTCCGGCCATGCGGCCGCGGCTTCCCGGCGCGATGATGCCGATAGGGACGTCCGCGACGGTCGTGGTCCTCGGGCTCGGGCTCACGCTGCGGAGCCTGGTGCCGTGACCTCCGACCCGGGACGGCCGCGGATGCGTAGTGCCGGGTGGACGGCCTACGGAGGGGAGCGCGGCATGCCGGCAGAGACGAGACCGCCGGACGGGGGCACGGTGTCCGGGCATGACGCGGACATGCTGCTCGCCCGGACGGCGCGCGGCGACGAGCGCGCCTTCGAGGTGCTGTACGACGCGGTCGCGGCGCCCGTGCACGGGCTGGTGCGGCGGGTGGTCCGCGATCCGGCGATGGCCGAGGAGGTGACGCAGGAGGTGATGATCGAGGTGTGGCGGTCCGCCGCCCGGTACGACCCGGCCCGCGGCGGCGCGACGGCGTGGATCCTGACGATCGCGCACCGCCGGGCCGTGGACCGCGTGCGGCGCGAGCAGGCCGCGGGCGAGCGCGAGGCGAGGACCGTCCGCCCCGGGCCGGGCGGCGCCCACGACCCGGTGGGCGAGCGGGTCGAGGCGCGGCTGGAGTACGAGCGGGTGCGGCGGTGCCTGGGGGCGCTCACGCACCTGCAGCGCGAGTCGGTGACGCTCGCCTACTACGGCGGGCACTCCTATCGTGAGGTGGCCGCGCTGGTGGGCGCGCCGCCGAACACCGTGCGGACCCGGATGCGCGACGGCATCATCCGGCTGCGCGACTGCCTGGGGGTGGAACGGTGACGGACGACCTGCACGCCCTCGCCGGCGCGTACGCGCTGGACGCGATCGACGACGCCGAGGAGCGGCGCTCGTTCGAGGAGCACCTCGCCGGATGCGAGACGTGCGCGACCGAGCTGCGCGAGTTCCGGGCGACGACGGCCCGGCTGGGCATGGCGGTCGCCGAGGCCCCGCCGCCGCGGCTGCGCGCCCGGGTGCTGGCGGACGTCCGGAACGTCCGGCAGTTGCCGCCCGCCTCTCCCCGCCGCACCGCGGGCGTGCGGCCCCTGCGGCCGCGCCGGTGGCGGCGCGCCGCCGCGGCCGGGCTTGCCGCGGCCGCGTGCCTGGTCACGGCCGCCTCCGTCGGGGTGGCGGTCCACGAACGGCAGCGCGTGGAGCGGACGGAGTCCGCCTACCGGGACGTGGCGTCCGTCCTGTCGGCGCCGGACGCGCGGGCGGCGACAAGCCGGGCCGCGGGCGGCGGGACGGTGACGATCGTCGCGTCCGCGTCGCGGGGCGGGGTGGTCGTGGCGTCGTCCGGTTTGCGGGCGCTGCCGTCCTCGAAGGCGTACCAGCTGTGGCTGATCGGCGCGGACGGCCCGCGCTCGGCGGGCCTGCTGCCCGGCGACCCCGGGCGCCCGGTCGTCGCCGGGACGTGGACTCCGCGGGACAGGCTCGGCGTGACCGTCGAGCCGGCCGGCGGGTCCGCGCGGCCGACGACCACGCCGATCGTCCTGCTGGGCGTCGCCTGATTCCCACTTGTCGTCTGTCTGACGATATGTGATCATTGCGGGCATGTCGGTGAACGTCCCGCTCGGTCCGCTGCTCGACCCCGCCTTCCACCTCGGGTCGGTCCCCACGACGTGGGCCGAGCTGCTCGGCTTCGCGACCGGCGCGGTCAACGTGTGGCTCGTCGTCCGGCAGAACATCCTCAACTGGCCGATCGGCATCGCCAACGTGATCCTGCTCGGCCTGGTGTTCCTGGACGGCGGCCTCTACGCCGACGCCGGGCTCCAGGTCGTCTACGTCGCGCTCCAGTTCTACGGCTGGTGGGTGTGGCTGTACGGCGGGGACGGCCGCGACCGGCTCCCGGTGCGGCGCACGCGGGGCGCGGAGTGGGCGGCCCTGATCGCCGCGGGCGCCGCGGGCACCGCGTTCCTGACCTGGGCCCTGGCCACCTGGACGGACTCCACCGTGCCGTTCTGGGACGCCCTCACCACGGCGCTCTCCCTCATGGCGACCTACGGGCAGTCGCGCAAGCTGCTGGAGTCGTGGTGGCTGTGGATCACCGCCGACCTGGTCTACATCCCGCTGTACTTCTACAAGGACCTGAAGCTCACCGGCGTCCTTTACATCGTCTTCCTGGCCCTGTGCGTGTCCGGTCTGCTGGCCTGGCGCCGCGACCTGCGCGGGCGGCCCCTCGCCCCGGCGGCCGCCGCGTGACGCACGAGCACGGCCTCGTCATCGGCAAGTTCTACCCGCCGCACGCCGGGCACCACCATCTGATCGACACGGCCGCCGCGGCCTGCGCGCGGGTGAGCGTGGTCGTCGCGGCGTCCACCGTGGAGAGCATTCCGCTCGCGCTGCGGACGGCGTGGCTGCGCGAGGCGCACCGGCAGCCGCACGTGGAGATCGTCCCGGTGGTGGACGACGCGGAGATCGACTACGAGTCCGACGAGGCCTGGTCGGCGCACGTGGCGGCGTTCCGGGCGGGCCTGGCGATGCGGTCGGGGCTCGGCGCGTCCGTCCCCCCGGTGGACGCGGTGTTCAGCTCGGAGGCGTACGGACCGGAACTGGCGGAGCGCTTCTCGGCCGTCCACGTCCCGGTCGACCCGCCGCGCGAGCGCTTCCCGGTGAGCGGCACCGCGGTGCGGGCCGACCCCGCCGGGAACTGGGAGTTCCTGTCGCCGCCCGTCCGCGCGCACCTGGCGCGCAGGGTCGTGGTGGTGGGCGCCGAGTCGACCGGCACGACGACGCTGGCCCGCGCGCTCGCCGCCCACTACGCCGGGCGGGGCGGGGTCTGGGAGGCGACCCGGTGGGTGCCGGAGTACGGCCGGACCTTCACCGAGGAGAAGCTCGCCGCCGCCCGCCGGCGGGCGGGCGACCCGTCCCTGTGGCTGGACGACCTGGTGTGGGAGTCGGCCGAGTTCACCGAGATCGCCGAGCGCCACGCGGCCATGGAGGACGCGGCGGCCCGGTCGGGCTCGCCGCTGCTGGTCTGCGACACCGACGCGTTCGCGACCGCCCTCTGGCACGAGCGCTACCTCGGCGACCCGGCCCCCGAGGTCGAGGGCGTCCACGCGCGGACCCCGCACCACCTGTGGATCCTGACCGATCCGGAGGGCGTCCCCTTCGAGGAGGACGGCTGGCGCGACGGCGAGCTGATCAGGTCGTGGATGTCGGGACGCTTCCGGGAGGAACTGGAGAAGCGGGGCCTTCCCCCCATCACCGTGACGGGCCCCCACGAACGGCGCCTGGCCGCCGCCGTCGAGGCGACCGAGGCCCTGCTCGCCGACGGCTGGCGGTTCAGCGCCCCGCTGACCCCCCAGGCCCTCGCCCTGGGCTCACCCGAGCCAGATCATGTTCGTGACGCGGAACTCCTTGATGTCGGCGAGGACGAGGTAGTCGAAGAACATCGAGGTGCCGTCGACCACCATCCTGAACTCCAGACGGGCGTCGTCCAACGGCCTTCCGGGGGGACTCCCTCCGGTCTCGGCGGCCAGGCCGCCCGCCACCGCGAAGTCGCAGAAGAACCGGATCACCAAGTCCTTCAGCGCGGGGGGCATGGCCTCGATGACGTCGGAGGCCTCTTTCTCGCAGTAGACCGTCCAGCCTCGGCGGCCGGCGGTCACCTCCCCGGGTCTTCCTCCGCCAGGAACCGGCTCTTGAGCTCGTCCAGCGAGACGAGGTCGCTCCGGTCCGCCCTGCGCGCCCTGGCGCGGCGTTCCGCGCGGTCGGGGATCTGGGCCAGGTGGGCCTCGGCCCACCAGTCGTCCATGACGCGCTGGTAGTCGTCCTCCTCCGTGGCGGCCATGACCTCCTTGAGGAACCGGGCGCGCTTCTCCTCCGTCAGCCAGTCGGCGATGCCCCTGATCGTCCGCGGGACCCGGTGGACCTGCCCCGGGAGGAACGGCTCTACCGGTTGTGCGCTCATGTCGCTCCCGTCCGTCCGGCGCGGTCCCTCATCACCCGTGCACCCGAGACCCTATCGAGCCCCACCGACAGGACAGGGGTTCATTCGACGGCGGGCGGCGTGTCGGTCGGGTCGAGGCGGAACAGGTCCTCGTCGATCCGGTCGAGGGCGAGCCGGACGGCGCCGAGGCCCACCGACTCGTCCCCGAGCTCGGACCCCTCGATGCGGACGGGGCTCAGGCACAGCGGGGCGACCCGGCTCCGCAGCGCCGCGACCAGCGGGGCACCGGCCCCGGCCAGCGGCCCGCCGACCACGATCGTCTCCGGGTCGAGGGCGAGGGCCATCGCCGCGACGCCGCGCGCCATCCGGTCGGCGAGCCGCTCCACGCGCTCCCCCGCCTCGGCGGACCCGCGCCCGGCCGCCTCCAGGACGCGTTCCGCCTCCTCGAAGACGGCGCCGCGGCCGGCGTCCGGGACCAGGGAGGCGGCGGTGTCGCGCAGGCCCAGCTCGTCCAGGATGCCGATCTCGCCCGCGGCGCCCCAGCGCCCCCGGTGCAGCCGGCCGCCGATGATCGCTCCCATGCCGGTGTGCAGGGCGGCGTAGACGCAGACGACGTCGTCGGCGTCGCGGGCGGCGCCGCGCCACCGCTCGGCCATCGCGGCGAGGTTGGCGTCGTTCTCGACGAGGACGGGGCAGGAGAACGAGCGGCCCAGCTCCCGTGCCAGGTGGACGCCCTGCCACCCGGGCACGACCGTGCAGGACGTGACCGTCCCGTCCGGGGCGACGACGCCGGG
Organism: Spirillospora sp. NPDC049024; assembly: GCF_040649235.1. NCBI lineage: Bacteria > Bacillati > Actinomycetota > Actinomycetes > Streptosporangiales > Thermomonosporaceae > Spirillospora > Spirillospora sp. NPDC049024. The sequence continues at coordinate 240,798 of NZ_JBEZFD010000011.1, read as the reverse complement.
GGTGCCGACGGCGACCGCCCGCAGCGAGCGCCGGTCGACGCCCGTCTCCGCGAGGCACGCCTTGACCGCGGCGCGCACCGCCGCGATCCGCTCGCCCGGCGGGGCGCCGCCGTCCAGGCGGGCGCGGTGCCCCCCGCCCACGACCTCGCCGGCGAGGTCGGCGACGAGCAGCCGCACCCGGTGCGCGTCGATGTCGATGCCGAGCGCGTGGCCCGCCTCCGCCCGGAACCGGTAGCGGCGGGCGGGGCGGCCGAGGCCGCTGCCCGGACGCGGCGCGTCCTCGGCGGCCAGCCCGCGGTCGATCAGCTCGCCCAGCACGCCCTCGGTGGTGGGCCGCGACAGCCCGACGCGCCGGGCCAGCTCCGACAGCGTGGCCTCGCCGCCGTCGCGCAGCGCCCGCAGGGTCGCGGCCGAGTTGAGCCGGCGGAGCACCGAGGGGTCGCCACCGTGGAGAGAGTGTTGCGGCACGGGCACCCCTTGACAGCGATCGGCGGACGGACGACATTATTGCCAATCCACTTATGAAAGATACTTGCATAAGTACGGCGACCAGGCCGGGAGGGCGCGATGCAGCAGACGGGGCCGGCGATCGCCGTGGCGGGGGCCGGACTGCGCGGCCGCGCCTACGCCGCGCGGATCCGGGCGACCGGGGCCGGCCGCATCGTCGCGGTCGCCGAGCCCGACCCCGTGCGGCGCGCCCGGTTCGCGGTCGAGCACGGCCTCCCGCCGGAGCGGGCGTTCCCCGGCTGGCGCGAGATGGCCGCGGCGGGCCGCCTCGCCGACGGCGTCATCATCGCGACGCAGGACGCCGAGCACGCCGAGCCCGCGATCCGCTTCGCCGGCCTCGGCTGCCACATCCTGCTGGAGAAGCCGATGGCGACGTCCGAGGCGGACGCGCTGCGGATCGTGGACGCCGTCGAGCGCGCCGGAGTGATGCTCGCCGTCTGCCACGTCCTGCGCTACACCGCCTACACGCGCGCCCTCAGGGCGCTGATCGCGGACGGCCGGATCGGCGCGCCGGTCAGCGTCCAGCATCTCGAACCGGTCGGCTGGTGGCACCACGCCCATTCCTACGTGCGCGGCAACTGGCGGCGCTCGGACGAGTCCGGGCCGATGCTGATGACGAAGTCCTGCCACGACGTCGACTGGCTGATCCATGTGCTGGGCGAGGTCCCCGCGCGGGTGTCCTCGTTCGGGCGGCTGTCGCACTTCCGCCCGGAGAACCGGCCGCCCGGCGCCGCCGCGCGCTGCGTCGACTGCGCCGTCGAGGCGCGCTGCCCGTACTCGGCGCCCCGGCTCTACCTGTCGTGCCTCGGCGATCCCGCCCGCGAGGCATGGCCGCTCGGCGCGGTCACCGACGAGCGCACGGAGGCGGGCGTCCTGCGGGCGCTGCGCGAAGGGCCCTACGGCCGCTGCGTCTACGCCTGCGACAACGACGTGGTCGACCACCAGGTCGTGAACATGGAGTTCCCCTCAGGCGCGACCGGCGTGTTCACCATGACCGCGTTCTCCCCTGCCGCCCCGCGCCAGACGCGCGTCTTCGGGACGTCCGGCTGCCTGGAGGGCGACGGCGTCCGCATCACGGTCCGCGACTTCGTCACCGGCGGCACCGAGATCGTCGACCCCGGCGCCGCCCCTGGCGGCGGAGCGTTCGACGGCCGCCACGACCACGCCGACGACGCGCTGGCCGACGCCTTCACCGCCGCGCTCGCCGGAGGCGACCCCGCCCTGCTCAGCTCCGGCCCCCGCGAGAGCCTCGCCTCGCACCGCGTCGTGTGGGCCGCCGAACGCGCGCGACTGGACGGCACGATCGTCGAAACGGCCCCGCAGTCACCCCCCGCGAAAGGCACGGTTCGGCCATGACCATCAGACCTCTGTGGTGCGCCGCGGCGGCGCTGTCCCTGGCCCTCGCGGCCGCTGCCTGCGGCGGCTCGTCCGGCGAGTCGTCGCCCGCGGGCAACGACGGGCGGGGCCCCATCACCGTCGCCACCGGCAAGGACCTCACCCGGACCGTGCAGCGGCTCGTCGCCGAGTGGAACGACGGCCACCCCAAGGAGAAGGTGCGGCTCGTCGAGCTGCCCGAGGACGGCGACCAGGCGCGGCAGCAGCTCGTCCAGAACATGCAGATCAAGTCGGACGCCTACGACGTCGTCCGGCTGGACGCGGTGTGGACGGCGGAGTTCGCCGCGCGCCGCTGGATCCTGCCGCTGCCCGACGGGCTGGTCGACGCCTCGTCCTTCGTCCCGGCTGCCCTGGAGACCGGCAAGTACCGCGGGAGGCTGTACGCGGCGCCGTGGCTGACCGGAACCGGCGTCCTCTACTACCGCGAGGACCTCCTCGCCAAGGCCGGCGTGAAGGCTCCGCCGAAGACGTGGGCCGAGCTGCGCGACGACTGCGCGAAGGTCCGCGGGACGGCCGGGGGCAAGGGGGTCGACTGCTACGCGGGCCAGTACGGCAAGTACGAGGGGCTCACGGTCAACTACTCCGAGGCCGTCCAGTCCGCGGGCGGCGAGGTCTTCGACTCCTCGGGCAGGCCGCAGGTGAACACCCCGCAGGCCAAGGCCGGGCTCCGGTTCCTCGTGGAGGGCTTCAAGAACGGGACCATCCCGCAGAAGGCCATCACGTTCAAGGAGGAGGAGGGCCGCCGCGCCTTCCAGGAGGGCCGCCTCGTCTTCCACCGCAACTGGGCCTACGTGTACGCGCTCGCCTCCGAGAAGGACGGTTCGAAGGTGGCCGGGAAGTTCGGCGTCGCGCCGATCCCCGGCGAGGGCGGGCCGGGCTCCGGCACGCTCGGCGGCAACAACCTGGCCGTGTCGGCGTTCTCCAAGCACCAGGCGACCGCGCGCGACTTCGTCGCCCACATCGTCGGCCCGGCGGTCCAGAAAGAGTACGGCCGCGCCCAGTCGTTCCCGCTGTCCCTCGCCGCCCTCTACACCGATCCCGAGATGGTCAGGCGGTATCCGTACCTGCCGGCGCTGAGGCAGGGCATGGACAAGGCGAGGCCGCGCCCGGTCGTCGTCCGGTACAACGAGGTCAGCGCCGCCGTCCAGGAGCACGTCACCGCCGCGCTCACCGGGAGGAAACCGGTCGACCGTGCGGCCGAGGACCTCCAGACGGCACTGGCCGCGCTGGCCGACTAGCGGCGCGGTAGGCGCTCGGGGTCATGCCGAGCCTGCGGACGAAGTGCTGGCGCAGGGAGTCGGCGCTGCCGAGGCCGCTGCGGTGGGCGACCTGGTCCATCGGGAGCGCGGTGCTCTCCAGCAGCTCCCGGGCCCGGTCGATCCGCTGGTGCAGCAGCCATTGCAGCGGGCTGTGCCCCGTCTCCGCGTGGAACCGGCGCGTCAGCGTGCGGGTGCTGACGCGCGCGTGCCGCGCCAGGTCGGTGAGGGTGAGCGGCTCGCCCAGGCGCCGCACGGCCCAGGCGCGGGTCTCCGCGAGCGACACGTCAGGTCCGGCTGGCAGTGGGTCGTCGAGGCGCTGGACCTGGTCGGCGGGACGCGGGGGCGCCGCGACCGTCAGGCGCGCCGCCGCGGCCGCCGCCGCGGCGCCGTGGTCCTCGCGGACCAGATGCAGGCACAGCTCGATCCCGGCGGCGGCCCCGGCCGAGGTCAGCACCGTTCCGTCCGTGACGTACAGGACGTCGGGGACGACCTCCGCGGCGGGGAAGCGGCGGGCAAGGTCGCCGGTGAGGCCCCAGTGCGTCGTGGCGCGGCGGCCGTCCAGCAGGCCCGCCTCGCCGAGCACGAAGGCGCCCGTGCAGATGGCCGCGACGCGCTTGCCCGCGGCCGTCGCGGCGCGCAAGGCGTCCAGGACGGGTCGCTCGATGCCGGTGCGGCCCCCGCTGCCCACGACGATGACGCTGTCCGCGCTCTCCACGGCGTCCAGCCCGTGCTGGGCGACGACGTCCAGGCCGCCGACGGCCTCCAGCGGACGCCCCGGCTCGGCGGCGCAGAGCCGCAGCTCGTAGGCGGGGCCGCCGCCCGCCTCGGCGGCGCCCAGCACCATCTGCGGGATCGTGACGTCGAAGCTCATCACCGGCGGGACGACGACGACCGCGACCGTGTGCATCTGGCCAGAACCTCCGGACGGTTGGCGATCAGGCCCCTGCCGTCCGGGCGCGGCGGACCGCAGAGTGGTTCGCGCAACGGCCGGATGCCCGGCCACTACCTCACTGGAGTGAATTATGCCGTTTCATGTCGTCGTCGGCCGGGGAGCCACCGCCACCGCGACCGCGCTCCTGCTCGCCGGCGCAGGCGACCGCGTCCGGATGGCGTCCCGCAGCGGAGCGGGTCCGGAGCACCCGCTCATCGAGCCGATCGCCCTGGACGCCACCGACACCGGCGCGCTCAGCCGGCTCGCCGAGGGCGCCGAGACCGTGTTCAACGCGGCGGCGCCCGCCTACCACACGTGGCCGGAACTGCTGCCCGCGCTGTTCGGCTCGATCCTGACCGCCGCCGAGCGGTCCGGCGCGGGGTACGTCATGCTGGGCAACCTCTACGGGTACGGGCCGGGAGACGGCCCGGTCACCGAGGACCACCCGCTGGAGGCGACCGGCCCCAAGGGGCGGGTGCGCGCCGAGATGTGGCTGCGGGCCAAGGAGGCGCACGACGCCGGAAGGGTGCGGGCCGCCGAGGTCCGCGCCGGCCAGTTCCTCGGCGCCGGCGCCTACTCCGTCTTCACGCTCATGGTGCAGCCGAAGGTGCTCGCCGGACGCCCGGCGCTCGTCCCGGCGGAACTCGACGTCCCGCACGCCTACTCGGCGATCGGCGACACCGCCCGCGCGCTCGTCGCCGTCGCCCGCGACGGGCGCGGATGGGGCCGGCCGTGGCACGCCCCGACGATCACCGCGTCGGTGCGCGAGGTCGCCGAACGCCTCGCCGCGCTCGCCGGCGTCCCCGGACCGCGCCTGGACACCATGACGGACCGCGAGCTGACCCTGCTGAGCCTCACCGATCCGTTCTGGGACGAGATGTGGGAGACGCACCACATGTCGCACCGGCCGTTCACCGTCGACTCCGCACCGATCGAGGAGACGTTCGGGGTCGCCGCGTCACCGCTGGACGACGTCCTCAAGGAGGCGCTCAGCCATATGTGAGGCCGTACCCGAAGGGGAACAGGGGCTTCTTGCCGTCGCCCCTGTTGATGGGCTGCTGGGAGGCGTCGCGCATCCACGTCACCGGCAGCTTGCCGGTGGGGGCGGTGGCGCCGTACAGGACGTCGGCGACGCCGCCCCCCTCGGTGCCGGGCAGCCACGCCTCGACGAGCGCGTCCCACCCGGGCAGTTCCGAGGCGATGTCCAGCGGGCGTCCCGACACCAGCACCACGACCACCGGGACGCCGGACGCGCGCAGCCGGCCGATCGTCCTCAGGTCGGAGTCGTCGAGGCCCATCCCGTCGCTGAGGTCGCCCTGGTACTCGGCGTACGGCTTCTCCCCGACGACCGCGACCGCCGCGTCGTAGGACCGGTCGATGCCCGTCCCGTCGACGCTGTAGGCGACGGTCGCGGACGGGCCGGCCGCCTCGCGGAGGCCCTGCAGGATCGTCGTCCCCTTCGTGGTCGGGCCCGGCGCGCCCTGCCAGGTGATCGTCCAGCCGCCGGACTGCATGCCGATGTCGTCGGCGCTGCGGCCCGCGACGAAGACCTTGCCGCCCGCGGCCAGCGGCAGGACGCCGCGCGCGTTCTTCAGCAGCACCTGCGACTCGGCGACCGCGCGCCTGGCGAGCGCGCGGTGCTCGGCGCTCCCGACCGTCCGCAGGTACGCGCGGTCGGCCATCGGCCGCTCGAACAGGCCCAGCCGGAACTTCTCGGCCAGGATGCGGCGGTTCGCGTCGTCGACCCGGGAGAGGGGGACGGCGCCGTCCCGCACCGCGTCCCGCAGGTAGTCGATGAACCTGCGCCACTCGGTCGGCACCATGACCATGTCGATCCCGGCGTTCACCGCGGCCGCGACCTCGGCCCTGGTGAACCCCTCCTCGCCGTCGATCCGGTCGACCCCGTTGTAGTCGGACACGACGAACCCCGTGAAACCGAGCTCCCGCTTGAGGACGTCGATGATCAGGTACCTGTTCTGGTGCATCTTCAGCCCGTTCCACGAGCTGTAGGAGACCATCACCGAGCCGACGCCGCGCTTCACGGCCTCGCGGAACGGCGGCAGGTGGACCGCCCGCAGCTCCGCCTCCGGGATGCGGGTGTCGCCGCGGTCGTGGCCGCCCTCGGTGCCCCCGTCCCCGAGGTAGTGCTTCGCCGTGGCCAGGACGGACGCGGGCCCGCCCAGCCGCTCGCCCTGCAGGCCGTCGATGATCGTGGTCATGGCGGCGGGCAGTTCGGGCACCTCGCCGAACGACTCGTACGTCCGGCCCCAGCGGTCGTCGCGGGCCACGCACAGGCAGGGCGCGAAGTTCCAGTCCACGCCCGTCCCGGTCATCTCCGCCGCGGTCGCGGCCCCGATCCTGCGGACGAGGGCGGGGTCGCGCGTCGCGCCGAGCCCGATGTCGTGCGGGAAGATCGTCGCGCCCACCACGTTGCTGTGGCCGTGCACCGCGTCCGCCCCGTAGATCATCGGGATGCGCAGCGGCGTGGCCAGCGCGCCCCGCTGGAAGCCGTCGTACATGTCCGCCCAGCTCTCCGGCGTGTTCGGGCTGGGCGCCGACCCGCCGCTGGACAGCACCGACCCGATCCGGTAGCGGGTGACGTCCTCCGGCGTCACGTACCGGCGCTCCGGTTGGGTCATCTGGCCGAGCTTGTCGGCGAGGCTCATCCGGCCCAGCAGGTCGGTGACGCGGTCCTCGACCGGCAGCCGGGGGTCGAGGTAGGGAGCGGGGCCCGCGGCCGCCCGGACGGGGGCGCCGTGGACGGCGAGGGCCAGCGCGGCGAGCACGCCGAGGACGAGGCCGCGGGACCGGAGCCGCAGGGAGGAAAAGCGCATGCGGAAGTTTTTTCCAGGGCCGATCAAAATCAGCGCAACCGGATACCAGCGCCTGAGCAATATCTGCCGGCCACGTCCGAAAAATTGGAATAGGGCGATCGGTCGGGATCGAACCGACACCTCCAGGACCACAACCTGGCGTGCAGACCACTACACCACGAACGCCGTATCTCCGGCAGGAATCGAACCTGCGACCTCCGGGTCCGCAACCCGGCGCGCTCTCCACTGCGCCACGGAGACCTGTTCCTTGCGTGCTGAGCGCAGGAATCGAACCTGCCTGCCGCGGCTTATGAGACCGCTGGACGCACCAGCGTCCCTGCTCAGCGCGGAGGGTGCGAGATTCGAACTCGCGCAGGGGTGACCCTGACGACGGCTTAGCAAGCCGCTGCCTTCCCGCTCGGCCAACCCTCCGGAAACGAAAAAAGACCGCCCGTGGTCTTCGGGCGGTCGGCTTCGGGACGTGCGGTTCACGTCCGTCGGCGGCTCCCGAGACCGGAATGGCTGCCGTGCATTCGATGACGTCGCATCGCGGCTCTCCCTTCCGATCCCGTCCGTCGTTCTCCCCTTACGACGTCCATGGTGCCGGGGCGGTTCCGCCCCGGCAACCTGTTTATCTCCTCATTCCTCGAAATCGGTGCCGCGGGAGAGAGGCTCCCAATCGGTGAACTCCTTGCGCGCCCCGGTCAGGGCGGCGTCGACGGCGTCGGCGGCGTCGTTGCCCAGCGGCAGCCGCAGCGGCGTGTCGTCGGCGTCCAGCGCCTTCAGGATCGCGGCGGCGGCCTTGGCCGGGTCCCCCGGCTGCTTCCCGTCGCTGCCCGGCAGGTTCGCCCGGACCGGGCCGACGGTGCCGTCGTACTCCGGCATCGCGGCCGTCTGGTGCAGGCCGCCGCCGGCGAACGACGTCCGGAACGCGCCCGGCTCGACAACCAGCACCTTGATCCCGAACGGCGCGACCTCCTGGGCCAGGGCCTCCGACATCCCCTCCAGCGCGAACTTGGTCGCCGAGTAGGCGCCCACGCCGGGGAAGGAGAACCGGCCGCCCATGCTCGACATCTGCACGACGGCGCCGCTCCCCCGCCGGCGCATGTGCGGCAGCACCGCCCGGACGAGGGCCGCCGGGCCGAAGAAGTGCAGGTCCATCAGCTCGCGCAGCTCGCGGTCGGTGGTCTCCTCCACGGCGCCGACGACGCCTCGCCCGGCGTTGTTGACCAGCACGTCGACACGGCCGTGCCACAGCACCGCGTCCGCGACCACGTCCGCGATCCGCGCCTGGTCGGTGACGTCCAGCTCGACCGCGTTGACCCGGCCCGGGTGGCGCGCGACCAGATCGTCCAGCGCCTCCGGGCGGCGCGCCGTGATCGCGGACGCGGGCAACCTCGGCCGGGCCGCCGAGGCCCTGTACGTCAGCCAGCCCGCGCTCTCCTACGCGCTGCGGAAGCTGGAGGCCGAGCTCGGCGTCCGGCTGTTCGACCGGCACGCGGGCGGCGTGACCCCCACCGCCGCCGGCCGCGACGTGATCGCCGAGGCGCGCCGCACGGTCCGGCAGGCCGACCGGGTCGCCGCCGCCGCGGAGCGGCACCGGCGCGGGCAGACCGGCGTCCTGCGCGTCGGGTTCGAGGCCAGCGGCGCCGGCGAGCTGACGACCCGGGCCCGCGCCGAGTTCGCCCGCGCCCATCCCGGCGTCCGTGTCGAGCCCAAGCGCTTCGACTGGGGCGGCGAGGCCGCCGCGCTCCGCGCCGGGCAGGTGGACGTGGCGTTCGTGTGGCTGCCCGCCGACCTCTCGGGCCTGCACTCGGAGACCGTTCACACCGAGCACCGCGTCGTGGGCCTCCCGGCCGGCCATCGGCTCGCCGCCGCCGAGGGCGTCTCGATCATGGACGTCAAGGACGAGCCCCTCATGTGGACCGAGCGCGCCCCCCGCGAATGGGTGGACTGGTGGGCGGTCAACCCGCGGCCCGACGGGTCCGCGCCGCGCTGGGGCCCCACCAACGACAACGTCGAGGAGATGCTCGAACAGGTCGCCGAGGGCACGGCCATCTGCTTCGCGCCGTCCAGCATGGCGCTGTACTACGCGCGCCCGGGGCTGGTCTGGGTGCCGCTCACGGACGTGGAGCCGCTGCGCGTCGCGCTCGCCTGGGCGGACGGGGGCCCGCTCGTGGAGGCGTTCGCCGCGATCGTCCGCGACCTCGCGGGAGCGGCCGTCAGACGAACGTCCGGGGCGCCTCCACGGCCGCGCTGAGCGCCCGGAGCGCGTGGTAGACGCGGACCTTGACCACGTCGACCGGCACTCCCAGCGAGGCGGCGGCCTCGTTGACCGAGCGGTCCCGGAAGACCGTCTCGGTGAGGATCTCGCGGTGCGCGGGCGGCAGCGCCTGGAAGGCCCGGGCGACCACCGCGGGGCGCATCCGCTCCCCCGGCGAACCGGGGGCGAACGAACCGGTGTCTTTGCCCATTCGCAGTGCCACACCACGAACCTCGCACCGTTCCCCCGCCCCGCCGCCCTCCTTATGGCGCCTTTAAGGAAGCACTGAGGAGGACTTATCCGGCCCCCCGACGGCACGGCCTCAGGCGGTCGCCCAGGGCGCTGTTCACCTGCGGAAACCGATAATGGAGGGCGGCGGCGCCGTCCGCACCTGCGATCGGCGCCGGCCCGGCCCGGCCGCCGGGCGACCGAGGACGCTGGCACGAGCGAGTGAAGTACCAATTTCGGCTATGCCTTGACAAGGGCGATGAGCGTCAAATCTACTATGGGAGCGCTCCCAAATTCGGCGACGGGCGGCAAATGGACGGCTTTGGGAGCGCTCCCACACCGTTGACCTGTGGTTCGGCCTGACCGGCGAGGACGACGAAAGGTCTGCGAAGCAGCCATGACGGTACGAGACGAAACCTCGCCCCCCGAGGCGGCCGGCGACCCGGCGGGGACGGGCGCGGCAGGCGGGTCCGGCGCGGCCGGCGCGGGCCGCTGGGCCCCGCATGTCTGGTGGATCGCGCTCGCCGCGGGCGTCGCGGGCGCCGCGTTCGTCTGGCTCGCGCTGCCGCACGGGCGCGACATCGAGTCGCCGTGGGAACTGGTGGCCAAACTGGTCGTCTTCGGCTGCCTGTGCTGCGCGATCGCGCTGTTCCCCTGGGCCCCGCGGCTCCCGCACTGGGTGCTGTACGCGCCATTCGTTTTCTTCACCGGATACGTCGTCCCGCGCATCAGCGGCTTCTACTACACCGATGCCCAGCGGGCCCACGGCGACAGTTTCTACACGCACGTCTACCTGCTTCTCTATCCCGGAATCGTGCTCACCGCGGGTGCCGCCTACCGGATCGGCGGAGGCTCTCCCGGACGCACCCTGAAAGTGCTCGTGACCGGCATCGTCATCGTCTTCTCGGGCTTTCTCGACCTCATGTGGTACGTCGTCAACCCGGTCGGGATCCCGGACCGGATCGACGCCCCGCACATCAACGTGATCACCGGCGGGCCGATCTCGTTCGGCGCGACGGTCCTGTTCGCGCTCGCCCACGTGCCGATCCTCGTCGGCGTCAACCTGCTGCCCCTGGACCGGTGGATCGGGTACCGGACCGGGGCGGCCCCAGCCCCCGCCGCGCGCGGGACGGAACCGTAGTCCAGTGCAGGGAGAGGACATCGTGCCCAGGGCCACCCCCGTGTCCGGCTCCGCGCCCGGCGCCGTCGCGATCTCCGTCGCGGCGCCGGCCTACAACGAGGCGGAGAACATCGCCGCCGTGGTCGCCGAATGGCGGGCCTACCTGGAGGGGAACCCGCGCATCGCCGACTGGGAGATCGTGGTGTGCGACGACGGGAGCACCGATGCGACCGGCGCCGTCCTGGCCGCGCTCCAGGAGGAGTGCCCGCGGCTCGCCGTCACCCGGTTCGACCGCAACCGCGGGGCGGGCGCCGCCATCGCCGCCGCGATCGCCCGCACCCGGCTGGAATGGGTCGTCCTCCTCGACTCCGACGGCCAGTTCCCCATCGCCAACCTCGACCGCTTCCTCGATCCCGTCCTGGCCGGGAAGGCCAGGGCGTTCTCGGGCGCCAGGATCCGCAAGGCCGACAGCCTGCCCCACCGGTGGGGCTCGGCGGCCAGCGGCGCCGTCAGCAACCGGCTGCACCGGACCCGGTACCGGGACTTCAACTCGGTGTTCAAGGTGGTCCACGGCCCGCTGTTCCGGTCCCTGCGGCTGGAGTCCGGCGGGATGAACTGCTCGACCGAGATCACCGCCCGGGTCGCCGAACTCGGCCACACCTGGGTGGAGATCCCGATCGAGCACCGGGAGCGCGCCGCCGGGGCCCGCGGTTGGCGGTTCTGGGGCGGGGCGCGCGATCGGGCGCTGCTGGTCGGCTATCTCGGCTACCGCCACTGGCTGCAGCGCCGCGGTGTCCTGCGCGCCGAGGCCGGGGACGGACGCGACCCGGCGGCCGGCACGACCGGGCGGGCGTGCGAGGGCGCGGTCCGGGCGGGAGAAGTGCGGTGACCAAGCGGCGGCCGGGCCCGACGCGGGTCGCCATGTTCAGCGGCGGGCGCGGTGGCGCGGGCATCGCACGGCGGCTCCTGCGGACCCCCGGCGTCCGGCTGACCCTGCTCGTCAACGGGTACGACAACGGCCTGTCCACGGGCGCGCTGCGGCGCTTCCTGCCGGGGATGCTCGGCCCATCCGACTTCCGCAAGAACCTGCTGCCGCACCTCGACCCGGCGGACCCGGCCCAGGCGGCGCTCTTCGCCGTCCTCGAGCACCGGCTCCCCGCCGGGACGGCGCCGCGCGACCTCGGCGACCTCGCCGGCGCGCTCGCGGCACCGGAGACCTCCCCGCCGGAGTTCGCCGCGCTGCCGCGGCGCGCCCGCGCGGCGATCACCCGGGACCTGGCCGCCTTCCTGCACCGCCTGGAGGAGGACCCGGACGGGCTCGACCTCGCCGGCTGCGCGCTCGGCAACCTCGTGTTCGCCGGCGCCTACCTGCGCGCAGGGGAGGACTTCAACGCGGCGGTCCGGTCCTGCGCGCGGACGTTCGCGACCCCGGCCCGCCTCCTGAACGTGACGGACGGCGGCGACGCCCACCTCGTCGCGCTGAAGGAGAACGGGCGGCTGCTCGCCGACGAGGCCGACATCGTGGCGCCGCAGGACGCGGCCCGCATCACCGACCTGTTCCTGCTCCGCCGCCCGCTCGGGCCGGCGCAGCGGGACGAGCTCGAGACGCTGCCCGTCCAGCGGATCCGCTGGGTCCTCGCCCGCCGGCGGGCGGCGGTGTCTGCCAACCGGGCGGCGCTGGCCGCGCTGGCGGACGCCGACCTCATCGTCTACGGCCCGGGCACTCCGCACTCGTCGCTGCTGCCGAGCTACCTGACGCCCGGCGTGGCCGAGGCGATCGCCGCGAACCGCGCGGCCGCCAAGGCGTTCGTGGTCAACATCCGCGAGGACCACGACGTCCAGGGCATGAGCGCCCCGGCGCACGTCGACCTAGCCCTGTCCTACCTCGGCGACCCGGGCAACGAGCGGCGGACGGTCACGCACGCCGTCTGCCACCGGCCGAGGACCGGACGGCCGGACGTCCCGGCGATGCCCGGCGACATCGCCGAGGCCGGCGTGCGGACGAACACGCAGTGGATCATCGCCGACCTGGCGGACCCCGGACGGCCGGGGGCGCGCGACGGCGCGCGGACCGCCGACCTGCTCACCCGGCTCGCGGCGGGCGCGGCGTCCGACCCGGCGCTGGAGCCGGCCGGATGAGGGCCGTGCCGGCGCCCGCCGGGGCGCTCGCCGGGCGGCGGGTCTGGCTCTGCGACCTCGACGGGACCCTGGTGGACTCCGGCCCGGCCCACGAGGCCGCGTTCCGGGCCGCGCTCGCCGAGGTCGCCCCCGCGCTGGCCGGCGGCTTCCGGTACGGCGACCACGCGGGCGCGGCGACCGAGGACGTCGCGGCGGCCCTGGGCCTGGCGTCCGGCGACGCCGAGCGGTTCGTCCGGCGCAAGCGGCGGATCTACCGCGCCGGCGTGGCGGCGGGCCGGGTGGCCGTGTTCCCCGGCGCCCACCGGTTGCTCGGACGGCTCTCCGAGCGGGGGCGCGCGGTATACCTCGTGACCGGCGGGAGCAGGGGGTCGGTGGAGCGCGTCCTCGCGGCCGCCTCGCTGCGCCGGTACTTCACGGACGTCTTGACCGGTGACGACGTCCCCTGCGGCAAGCCCGACCCCGCCTTCTACCTGGCGGCCTGCCACCGGTGGGGCGTCGACCCCGCCGACGCGGTCGCCGTGGAGGACTCCGCGCACGGGGTCGCCTCGGCGGTCGGGGCGGGGCTGCCGACGCTCCAGGTGCACGCGGCCGAACCCGCACCGGGCGCGATACCGGTGCGCGGCCTGGAGGACGTTCTCGCCCTCCTCGACCGGAAAGGCGATGGCGATGACCGACGTGCCGGCGACTGACACGGCGAAGAGCGGCGCGCCCGTGCCCGGGGCGGGCCGGGTCTGCGCGGTGATCCCCGCGGCCGGCCGGGGGACGCGGCTCGGCCTCGGGGTCCCGAAGATCCTGCTGGAGCTCGCCGGCGGGGTCACCGTGTGGCACCTGCTCCACCGGCGGCTCCGGCCGGTGGCCGGGCACGTCCACGTCGTCGTCTCACCGGAGGGCGAGGCTCCGTTCCGGCGGGCCGCGGCCGAGGAGATCGCGCGCGGGACGGTGTCGGTGAGCGTCCAGGAGACGCCGGCCGGCATGGGCGACGCGGTCTTCGGCGCCGCCCCGCACTGGGACGGCCACGACACGCTCCTCGTCGTCTGGGGCGACCAGGCGGGACTGTCCACGCGGACCGCGCGGCGGGTCGTGCGGGCGCACCGCCCGGGCGGGCTCACGATCCCCCTGGCGGCGATGCCGGACCCGTACGTCGAGTACGAGCTGGCGGGCGGCCGGCTCCTCCGGATACGGCAGTCCCGCGAGGGCGACGAGTGCCGGCCCGGCGGGCTCGGCGACGTCGGCGTGTTCTGCCTGGGCACCGCGGGGCTCGTGGACGCGTGGAACCGCTACCTCGCCGACGCCGCACGCGGAGACGTCACCGGCGAGGTGAACTTCCTGCCGTTCCTCACCCACCTGTCCCAGGAGGAGGGCCGGGAGGTCACGGTCGTCCCGGTCGCCGACGCCGACGAGGCGCGCGGCATCAACACCAGGGACGACCTGGAGTTCGCCCGGCGGGCGTACCAGCGGTGCGCGGACTGATCCCCCGGACCGGTGCGTGGCGCGGGTTCGCCGCCCACCGCCGGACCGCCGTGCCCACGCTGCTGAGCACCGCGGCCAGCGGCATCTCGGCGGCGACCACGCTGGTCGTCGCCCGGGGCACGGGCGCCGCGCAGTTCGGCCGGTTCACCGTGGTCCTGTCGATCGCGCTGATCGTCACGGTCGGGATGCTGATGAGCCTGCACTACGTGATGCTGCAGGAGCTGCCGCGCCGCGACCCGGCCGGGCATCCGGCCCTGACGACGACCGCGCTGCTGTCCACGCTGGCGCTCGGGGGCGGCGTCGCGGCCGGCGGCGCCGCGGCGTCGCCCGTGCTCGCCCCGGCGCTGGGGGTCGACCCGCGATCACTGTGCCTCGGGCTGGCGCTGGCGCTCGCGATGACGCTGAACCAGCTGACCGAGAGCTTCCTGCGCGGCAGGCGCAGGTACGGGTTCGTGGCCGGGCTCAAGCTCGCCGTCGCCGTCGCCTACCTGTCGGGCTCCGCGTTCTCGCTGCTCGTCCTCGGGATCCGGGACGCCGAGTACTACCTCCTCGCGCTGACCGGCAGCTACGCCGCGTTCAGCGTCGCCGCGCTGACCGGCGTCGAGATCGTCCCGCGCGCCTGGTCGCGGGCGGCGGCGCGCGCGCAGTACCGGCACGGGGCCTACGTCACCGCCATCGCGGCGCTGACCGGCGTCCTGTTCGGGCTCGACGTCATCTTCCTCAACCGCTGGGCCGGGCAGGCCGACGTCGGCGTCTACTCCGTCTACAACGGCTTCCCGAAACGCCTGCTCGGTGTCGTCTTCACCGACGGGATCGGCCTCGCGCTGCTGCCCGCCCTGGCGGTCGCGGACAAGCCCGCCGTCATGCGGCGGATCGCGCGGCTGGCGCCGCTCGTCGCGGCCGGCACCGGGCTCGTGTCCTTCGCGGCGAGCACGGTGTTCTTCTTCCTGCTCCGCGCCGAGTACCCGTACTCGCTCACCCTCATGGGGCTCTCCTCGGCGGGCATCGGCGCGCACGCCGTCTTCAACCTCTACTCCGTCGCCCTGTCCATGGACGGCGTGCGCGGCGCCCGGCTCCTCATCGCGTGCCTGGCGGCCGGCACCCCCGTCGCTCTCGCCTGCCAGGCCGCCTGCATCGCCTGGTGGGGGCTCTACGGGGGGCTCGCCGGTTTCGCGGTGAGCAACCTCGTCCTCGTCGCCGCCGTGGCCGCCGCCGCGGGCCGCGCGTACCGGCGGCCGAGCGCGGCGGACCGTCCCCTGCCCGTTCTGGAGACCGGACATTGAACCGTGAAGCGGCGCCGGACCGGCGCCTGAAGATCGCCTACGTGGTCAACCAGTACCCGCCGAACGTGACGACGGGCCTCGGCCGGTACGTCGAGCTGATCACTCCGCACCTGGCGCGCGGGCACCGGCTCGCGGTGTTCACCCTCAACGCCGGGCGGCAGCCCGTCCACGAGCGGCACGGCTCCGTCACCGTGCACCGGCCCCCGGGGCGGATCCTCGGCGCGGTGAGCAGGCGGCGCCGGCTCAACCGCACCCGCAGGCTGGATTTCCTCCTGCTCACGGCGAACGTGGTGGTGAGCAACTGGCGGTACTTCCTCCGGCTGCGCCGCGCCGCCGAGCGGCCCGACCTGGTCGCCGTGCACGATTCGACGAACTTCCTGTGCGGCCTGCTCTGCCACCACGTCCTGCGGCTGCCGGTCGTGTTCCACGTCCACACCACCGAGTACGGCGTGGCGCCCCGCCGCACCATCGCCGACCCGCTGAACGCGTTCGCGGCGCTCGAACGCCACCTGGGCCGGATCGCGCGCCGCGTCGTCGTGCCGACCCCGGAGGTCCGCGACCAGCTCGCCGCGGCCGGCTGGGACCCGGCGAGGATCGAGGTCGTGCGGCTCGGCGGGACGTTCGAGCCGCTCGTCGCCGGGCTCGACCGGGAGCGGCTGCGCCGCCGGGCCGGCGACCTGCGCGCGCGGCTCGGCATCCCGGCGGACGCGCCCGTCCTGCTGTTCGTCGGACGCCTCGAACGGCAGAAGGGCGTCCACGAGCTGCTCGAAGCGGTGCCGCGGATGACCGAGGCCGTCCCCGGCCTGCGCCTCGTCCTGCTGGGAGAGGGGGACGAGGCCGCGGCGCGGGCCGCCGGGGACCGGGTCCTGACGCGCGGGTTCGTCTCCGGCCCGGCGCTGACGGAGTACTACGCGATGGCCGACGCCTGCGTCTTCCCGTCGCTCTTCGAGCCGTTCGGCCTGGTCGCCACCGAGTCCATGGCGCTCGGCAGGCCGACGATCCTCGGCGCGGGCTTCTCCCGGATCTTCGCCGGCGACCCGGCGCGCCCGGCGGTGCGGTTCGTCGGCGGCACCGGCCCCGCCGACATCGCCGACGCCGTGATCGACGTCATGACCGACCCCGAGGCGCGCCGCGCGCTCGGCGAGCGCGGGGAGCGGTTCGTCCGGGAGGAGCTGAGCTGGACCCGCGCGGCCCGCGAGACGCTCGCGCTCTACGAGGAGTCGGTGTGACCTCCGTCTGCGTGATCGTGCCGTGCTACAACGCGGCCAAGACGCTGCGCCTGTGCCTGGAGGCCGTCCTGGCGCAGACCCGCCGCCCCGACGAGATCGTGGTCGTCGACGACGCCGGCTCCGACGGCTCCGCCGGGATCGCGGCCTCGCTGGGCTGCCGCGTCGTGCGGCTGCCGGAGAACCGCGGCGTCTCGGCGGCCAGGAACGCGGGCGCCGCGGCGACCACCGCCGACGTGCTGTTCTTCCTCGACTCGGACGTGGCGCTGCGCCCCGACGCGCTGGCCAACGCCCTGGCCGTCCTCGACGCGGACCCCGGGTGCGGCTGCGTCCAGGGCGTCTACGAGACCGAGCCGCTCATCGACGACGGCCCGGCCGAGTGGTACCGCGTCCTGCACGCCGCGTTCTGGCGCCGCCGCCACCTCGGCGAGGTCACCGGCCTCGTGTTCGCGCTGGCCGCCGTCCGCCGCGACGTGTTCCAGGCCGCCGGCGGGTTCGACGAGGCGCTCCGCGACTGCGAGGACGTCGAGTACGCGAGCCGGCTGCACGGGCGCTGCCGCGTCGTGCTCACCGACGCCGTCCAGGGCCGGCACGACGACGGGAGCCGGCTGGCGGGGATCCTCGCCGAGCAGTGGCGCCGGGCCGTCCCGCTCGTGCCGCTGCTGCTCGCCGCGGCCCGGCGGGGCGGCGGGCAGCCCGAGCACGCCAACCGCCCGGCCGGCATCCTCGCCGTGGCGCTGGCGCCGGTGCCGCTGCCGCTCGCCGTCCTGCATCCGGCGTTCCTGGCGCTGAGCGCGGCGTGCGTCCTGGCCTTCGCGGTCTCCGACCCGCCGCTCGTCCGGTTCGTCCACCGGCACCGGGGAACCGCGTTCACCGCCTACTTCCTGCTGGTGCACCTGGCCGTGCACGCCGTCCTCGTCTCGGGGATGGCGTTCGGCGCGCTGCGCCTGTTGCGCCGTCCCGCGCGCGCCGGCTGAGCCACCGCACGCCCGCACCGGCGGTCGGGGTCACAGGGTGGGGCGGAGGGGTTCGCCGGAGGCGAGGAGGGCGAGGGCCGCGGCGCCGTAGAGGCCGGCGTCGCGGTCCAGGGCGGTGGAGGAGACGCGCAGGTCGCGCAGGTGCGGCATGCCCGCCCGGACGCCGATCGCGGTGCGCAGCGGGTCGAGGAGCAGGTCGCCCGCGGCCGCCACGCCGCCGCCGATGACGACGTCGCGGATGTCGAGGACGGAGGCGGTGTTGAGGATCGCGGTGGCGAGGGCGCCGGCGGCGCGGTGGAAGGCCGCGAGCGGGATCGGGGCGCCGGCGCGGGCGGCGGCGGCCAGGGCCCGGGCGTCGGGGCGGCCCGTCGCGGGGGCGAGCGTCCAGCCCTGGGCGAGGGCCCAGCGGACCATGCTGGGGCCGCCGGCGATCGTCTCCAGGCAGCCGCGGGCGCCGCAGACGCAGGGCTCGCCGTCGAGGTCGACGATGACGTGGCCGATGTGGCCCGCGTTGCCGGTGCGCCCCGTCCAGGGGCGGCCGTCGATGACGAGACCGCCGCCGACGCCCGTCGACACGACCATGCCGAGCAGGGAGTCGCACTCGTGCCCGCCGCGCCACCACTCGCCGAGCGCCATGCACTGGGCGTCGCCCGCGAGGGTGACCGGGACGCCGGGGACGAGGCGCTGCACGGCCGCGACGAGCGGGTAGCCGCGCCAGCGGGGGATGTTGATCGGGCTGACCGTGCCGGCCTCGGTGTCGATCGGGCCCGCCGAGCCGATGCCGACGCCGGTCAGCCCCGGGCCGGCGAAGTCGGCGACGAGGCCGCGGAGGGTGGCGGTGGGCGCCTGGCCGACGGGGTGCTCGGCGCGGTCGAGGAGCTTCCCGGCGGCGTCGACGCGGGCCACGGCGAACTTGGTGCCGCCGATGTCGAGGGCGAGGACGGTCATGATCCGATCCCCGGGAGCGCGCGGTAGAGCGTGCCGTGTCCGGTGAGGCGGGCGGCGGGGGCGCCGGCGGGGATGAAGGCGGCCTGGCCGCGGGTGAGGACCAGGGCCGGGTCGGCGGTGAGGCGGGCCTCGCCCTCCAGGCAGAGGAGCGTCTGCGGGAGGCCGGCGGGCAGGGCTTCGGGGGTTTCCGTGAGGTCGTGGCGGACGAGGGTGAACTCCTCGGCGGCCGTCCGGTACCGGCGGTCGGCCGTGGGCTCGACGCGGTGCGGCTTGGACGGCGCGAACTCGACCACGCGCATCAGTTCGGGGACGTCGATGTGCTTGCCGGTGAGCCCGCAGCGCACCACGTTGTCGGAGTTCGCCATGACCTCGATCGCGAGGCCGCCGAGGTAGGAGTGGGGCACTCCGGCGCCCAGGAAGAGGGCCTCGCCGGGCTTGAGCCGGACGTGGTCGAGCAGGAGCGCGGCGAGGACCCCGGGATCGCCGGGGTGGGCGCGGGCGATGTCGGCGTAGACGCCGGTCAGGGCCGGTTCGACCGCGTCCTGGACGGCCCTGGAACGCGCGTCGAGCATCTGGGTGAGGACGGTTCGGAGCGCCTCGGCGGGCGGCGCGGTGCGGAGCGTTCCGATCCACGGGTCCAGTTCGGGGACCTTCAGGTCTTCGAGCAGGTCGGCGGTCTCGGCGGGGTCGCGGAATCCGCAGAGGCCGTGGAACTCGGTGAGGGCGCAGACCATCTCGGGCTTGTGGAAGGGGTCCTTGTAGGTGCGGGTGGGGTCGTCGGCGGGGATGCCCTGCGCCTCCTCCTGGGCGAACCCTGCCTCGGCCTGCGCCGCGGTCGGGTGCACCTGGAGCGACAGCGGCCGCTCGACGGCCAGCACCTTGAGCAGGTACGGCAGCGTGGGGCCGAACCGGTCCACGCACGCGGCGCCCAGCATCCCGACCGGGTCGCGGTCGATGAGGGCGCCGAGAGGCGTCCCGTCCACACGGGACGGGGCGGCGGGATGCGCGCCCGCCCACAGCTCGGCCTGCGGGCGCCCGGTCGGCTCGACGCCGAGCAGTTCGGGCAGCGCGGTCCGCGATCCCCAGTCGTAGGGACGGATCGCGGTGGTCAGCGGCAATGGCACCAACCTGCGCGATCTCCTTGCTCGGGGCACCGTGACCGGACGACGGCGCGCGTGAGGGACAGCGTACAAGCGCCGAGGGGCGAGGCGAACGCGGCTCGGTCGGCCGCGCCGCCGTTTTCGAGTGAACCTGGAGGGTCCTCTCAGCGAACTCATAAGCGGGCCCGGTGTGCGATCGGGCGAGCCTTTAGGATGAGCCCCAGGGGGTGGTGGACGTGGGTAAGCACAACAAACCGGCGACGCGGTCGTGCCCCGGCTGCAACGGGACCGGCACCAGTACCGCCACCCATGAGCGGTGCAACGTGTGCCGGGGCACCGGCCGCATCTGACGCCGGGTCACCGCCGCCGGGTCACCGCCGCCGGGTCACCGCCGCCGGATCACCGCCGCCGGATCACCGCCGCCGGATCACCGCCGCCGGATCACCGCCGCCGGATCACCGCCGCCGGATCACCGCCGCCGGATCTCCGGCTCGACCGGCGCCGGCACCGGCACCGCCTCGGGCGCGCGGCGCCGGGCCTGGCCCAGCGCGACGGCGACCGCCCCGGCGCAGGACGCCCAGGCCAGGGCGGCGTACCCGCCCGCCGACAGGACGGCCGTCGACAGCAGGCTCGCGGCCGCTGCGACCATCCAGACGGCCGCGTCGACGGCGCCCTCGACGTGCGGGCGCTCCGGCTCCGGCAGGTCGCGGGCGAGGCGGGCGCTGCCGCCGACGAAGCAGAGGTTCCACCCGTAGCCGAGCAGGAAGAGCGCCGCGACGCGCCCCTGGGATCCGGACGCGACCGCCGCGAGCGCCGTGGACAGGGCCAGGGTGGCCAGGCCCGCGAGGATCACGGGCCGCGCACCGTACCGGTCGGCCATCCGCCCCGTCACCGGTGACAGGGCGAACATGCCGAGCGTGTGCGCGGCCAGCGTCATGCCGACCGCGCCGAGCCCGTCGCCGTGCATGTGCATGTCCAGCGGCGCGGCCGTCATGACGGCGACCATCACGACCTGCGCGGTGACCATCACCACGAGCGCGGAGCGGGCGGCCGGGGTCTGGGCCAGCCTGCGCAGCGGCGGCGGCGAGCCCTGCGCTCCCGCCCGGCCGCCCGGCCCGCCGGTGGCCGCCGCGGCGGCGAGCGCGCAGGTAAGGACGGCCAGCAGGAACGGGCCGGTGAACGGGGGAAGGCCGGCGCCCGCGGCCGCCGCGCCGGACGGGTCGAGCAGCAGCGGCCCGCCGACCGCCCCGGCCGCCGCGCACCACACCACGAGCCCGATGGCGAAGCCGCGCCGTCCCGCGGGGTGCAGGTCGGCCGCCGCGTACCGGGAGAGCTGGGCGCCCGCGTTGCCGAGGCCGAGCAGCAGCATTCCGAGGCACAGCCCCACGACGTCGCCGTTCGCGACCGCCAGGGCGGCCAGGCAGGCGCCCGCCGCCGCCGCGGCGTAGCCGAGCACGAAGGCGCGCCGCCGGCTCGCCCGTACGAGCCGGGTGAGCGCCAGGGCGCCGATGCCCGTCCCGACGATGCCGACCGTGTTCGGCACGCCTCCCCATGCGGCGCCGAGCCGGTCGGCGGCGACCAGCGTCGCGGTGGCGCTCGCCGCGGCCATGGCCGCGTTCATCAGTGCGGTGCCCGAGCAGAGGGCCGCCATCGGGCGGGATCGCTTCTCCATGCTTTAACGCTAGAAATGCCCATGCCCGGATGGAATGGATGATCACTGGCATTCGGCCCATTCTGCTTGTAGTTTGCAAAGCAGATGCGGGAAGGGACTTTCAAGATGGATCAGACCGACTGGAGCATCCTCGCCGAGCTGCAGCGGGACGGCCGCCTGTCGTTCAACCGGCTGGCGTCCCTGGTGAACCTGTCGCCCCCCGCGGTCGCCGAGCGGGTGCGGCGCCTCGAGGAGTCCGGCGTGATCATCGGCTACCGGGCGCGCGTCGACCCGGCCAGGGTCGGCCAGCCGCTGACCGCCTTCGTGCAGATGCGCTGCGCCCACGGCCGCTGCCTGCTCAAGACGTCCGCCGCCGAGGACCTGCCCGAGGTCACCGAGGTCCACAAGCTGAGCGGCAGCTGGTGCTCGATGCTGAAGGTGCGCGTCGCGTCGATGCAGCACATGGAGGGGCTCCTGGAGCGCCTCGGCGAGCACGGCGAGATGAACTCGCACATCGTCCTGTCGACCGCCTACGAGGGCCGCGCGGTGGAACCCCCCGCCCCCGAGACCCGCGCGGTCACGCGGTCGGAGGGCTGGACCCGCTGACCCGGCGGACCCGATCGCCCGCCCGTGTTCACCTCGCTTCGCGGCGCGCACGGGGCCGAAGATGATTCAATCGGGCGTTATGTGGCACTCGTCACTGCGCTCTTCGCCCTGGCGGCAGTGGTATCAGCGGGGCGTCCCCTGGAAGCTCGACATCCCGGACGTCCCCGTCACACGGCTGCTCGACGATGCCGCGGACCGGTACCCGCGCAGGCCCGCGCTGATCTTCTTCGGGCGGCGGATCTCCTACCGCGAGCTGCGCGAGGCCGCGGACCGCTTCGCCGACGGGCTGCACCGGCTGGGCGTGCAGCCCGGCGACCGGGTCGCGCTGATCCTGCCGAACTGCCCGCAGCTGGTCATCGCGTTCTACGGCGTGCTGCGCAGGGGGGCCGTCGCGGTGCAGCACAACCCCCTCTACACCGAGGAGGAGATGCTCCGGCAGCTCGCCGACTGCGGCGCGCGCGTCGCGGTCGTGCTGGATCGTTCCTACAAGACGGTGAAGGCCGTGCGGTCCCGGCTGGGGCTGGAGCACATCGTCGTGACGTCTCTGGTCGACTTCCTTCCGGCCGCGAAGCGGATCGCCCTGCGGCTCCCGCTCGTCCAGGCGCAGCGGCGGCGCGCGGCAATCTCCGCGGACGTGCCGCACGACCCCGGCCTCGTCCCGTTCAAGGAGTTGCAGAGGCCGCCCGCGCGCCGCGTCCGGCAACTGCCCTTGGAGCCGTCGCGGCACCTGGCCGCCATCCAGTACACCGGCGGGACGGAGGGGCGTCCCAAGGGCGCGATGCTGACGCACCGGAACCTCGTCGCCAACGCCTGCCAGCAGCACGCGTGGGACCTCGACGGGCGCCCCGGCGAGGACGTGACCCTGGCGGTGCTGCCGCTGTTCCACTCGTTCGGGCTGATGAGCTGCCTCGTCGCGCCCGTGATGACGGCCGGGGCCGTGGTGCTGCTCCCCCGCTACGACGGCGACCGCGTGCTCCGGGCGATCCGCAAGTACCGGCCGACCATCTTCCCCGGGGTGCCGACCCTGTACGCGCAGGTGCTCGACAGCCCGGGGTTCCGGCCGGACGACCTGCGCTCGCTGCGCATCTTCATCTCCGGCGCGATGGGGCTGACGCAGAGCACGATCGACCGGCTCGAGAAGGTCGGGGCCAGGGGGCTCATCAACTGCTACGGGCTCACCGAGGCGTCCCCGGCCGTCACGGGCAACCCGCTGGGGGGCGGGGCGCGCAACCTCACGGTCGGGCTGCCGCTGCCCATGACCGACGTCGTCATCGTCGACCAGGACGAGCCGACCAAGGTCCTGCCGCCGGGCGGGACGGGCGAGGTCGTCGTGCGCGGCCCGCAGGTGTTCGCGGGCTACTGGAACGCGCCCCTCGCCACGGCGCAGACCCTGTCGAAGGGCTGGCTCCGCACGGGTGACATCGGGGTGATGGACGAGAAGGGTTTCATCACCATCGTGGACCGCCAGCGGGACATGATCAAGGTGAGCGGCTTCACCGTGTCCCCGTCCGAGGTGGAGAAGGTGCTGCGCCGCCATCCCGCCGTGCACGACTGCGCCGTGGTCGGCGTCCCGGACGCGCGGCGCGGCGAGCGCATCATCGCCCACGTGGTCGAACACCCCGCCTACCCCTTCTCCGAGGACGAGCTGCGCCGGCATTGCGAGCGCTTCCTGTCGCACTACAAGGTGCCCTCCGAGTTCCTCCCCCGGACGGAGCTGCCCCGGAACATGCTGGGCAAAGTCGTCCGGCAGCGGCTGCGGGACGAGTTCGCCGCCTCGGCCGCGGAGCGGATGGGCCCCGCACGGAGTGGTTGACTGGTCGGGTGCACACCGGGACCGTCCAGTCGGAGCTCTTCACACGGCTCGTTCAGATCGGCCGCCGCCAAGGCGCGGAGGACGGGGAGCCGGAGACCCTCTACGACCGGCACGGTGTCCTCGTGGTGCGCGTCGGTGACGTGGTGGTGAAGGCGCACCAGGCCGACCGGGACCACGGAGACGCGTTCCTCCACCGGGTCCGCTTGGCGGGCACGCTTCCGGATCTGATCCTCGGGCCCTTGGGGCCCCCGCTGAGCGTGGACGGCCGCACGGTCACGCTCGCCATGTTCGGTGAGCCCGTGGACCCGTCCGGGGAACTCCCCTGGGAGGAAGGCGCCCGGCTCTTGGCGGGCCTCCACTCGGCGCCCGTCCCTGCCGACGCACCGGTGTGGGGACGTCCGACGCGGGTGGCCCGCCTGGTCTCCCGCCTGGAGGACGGCCCCGCCGAGGACGCGGTGCGCCGGGCGTTCGCCACCCTGCCCGCCTGGATACGCGGCGAGGAGGACGAGCCCCCGGGCCGCGGCCGGCGCCTCATCCACGGCGACTGGCATCTGGGGCAGATGGTCCGCGCGCCGGGCGGGCGATGGCGGCTCATCGACATCGAGGACCTCGGCATGGGCGACCCCGCATGGGACCTCGCGCGTCCCGCGGCGCTCTATTCCGGCGGGGTCCTCTCCCCGCACGAATGGGAGCTTTTCCTGGGCGCGTACAGGGAGGCCGGCGGCCCGGCCGTCCCCGCGCAGGGCAATCCGTGGGCGGCCCTGGACGTTCCCGCCCGAAGTCTTGCGATCCAGATCGCCGCCACGTGCGTCATATCCGCGGGGAGGGAAGAGCGTGCACTCGACGGTGCGGAGCAGGCGATGGTCGACGCCTGCGTGAGAATATCCGCGGCGGGGGACGCGGCATGACGTGGCGCGGAACCTGCCCTACATTTAGCCTCTACCTGGGGATCCATACCGGAAGGACGACAAGGCGATGCACTGCCCTAAGTGTCGTGGCGTGATGCGGACCTACACCCGCAGCGGCGTCCACATCGAGCAATGTGACAGCTGCCGGGGCATCTTCCTCGACTACGGCGAGCTGGAGGCTTTGGCCCAGATGGAGTCGCAGTACCGCGCGGCGCCTCCGCCCGCCTCGGCGCCCGGGTGGGGAGCGCCCGCGCCGGCGGTCCACCACCATCACCACGGCGGGCACCACCGCCCGCACCACGGCGGCGTGTTCCACATGCTCTTCTCCACCTGACCGGGCGGCCGCGGCCCGCCCCGGGTGAGGCGGGCCGTGGCTTGCGCACGACCGGTCAGAGGCGCGGGTCCACCGGCTCGGACTCCAGCGCCAGGACGGCGAAGACCGCCTGGTGGACGCGCCACAGCGGCTCCCCGCCCGCGAGCCGGTCGAGGGCCTCGGCGCCGAGCGCGTGCTCCCGCATCGCCAGGGACCGCTTGCGCCCGAGCGACCGGCGGCGCAGCCGGTCGAGGTGCCTCGGCTCGCGGTAGTCGGGCCCGTAGATGATGCGCAGGTACTCCGGGCCGCGGCACTTGATCCCGGGCTGGACCTTGACGCCCTCCGGGAGCGGCCCCAGCGGCTTGACGACCATGCCCTCGCCGCCCGCCGCGGTGAGCTTCTCCCACCACTCGGTGGCCGCGGCCTCCGACTCCGGCGACCCCAGGTCGACGGTCATCGCACCCGTCCGCCGGACGAGCCCGCTCGCGTCGCTCTCCGCGAGCCGCCCGGCGACGGCCATGTGCCACTCGTGGTCGCGCAGGCCCGCCCAGACGCGGCCTTCCCCGGCGAGGACCTGGAACGGCGCGTAGCGCAGGCCGGTCAGCCCGTCCACCGTCCAGCAGTAGCGCGCGTACGCGTCGCGGAACCGGAACGCGTTCGCGGCCCGCCGGTCGATGTGCTCGCGCAGGTCGCCGACGTCGAGGCCGCGCCCCTCCGCCCGTGCCAGCACATCGGCCGCCACCGGCAGGGCGGCGCAGGCCGCCGCGCCGGTCGCCGCGTACTGCGTGCGGATGAGGTCCATCGCCTTCGCCGACCACGGCAGCAGCTCGCCGTCGAGGACGAGCCATCCGGTCTCCAGCTCGTCCCACAGCCCCGCGGCGCCGATGGCGGCGCGGAGCCGGTCGAGCACCTCGCCGGTTCGGGACGGGTCGCGGAAGAAGGAGCGCCCGGTGCGGGTGTAGACGGCGCCGGTCGTCCCGTCGGCCACGCCGAAGCGCTCCGCGGCCACCGAGGCGTCGCGGCACACGACCGCCACGGCGCGCGAGCCCATGTGCTTCTCCTCGCACACCGTGCGCAGGACGCCCTTCTCCCGGTACGCGGCGAGGGCCTCGGCCGGGTGCTCCAGGTAACCCGGCAGCGACGACGTCTCGGCGGGGGCCATGGTGGGCGGCAGGTAGACGAGCCAGCGCGGGTCGACGGCGAACCGGCTCATCACCTCCAGCGCGGCCAGCGCGTTCTCCTCCCGGACGGAGACGCGGCCCATCAGGCGGGTCTCGACGCCCTGGTTCCCGAGGACGTCCCCGATGTTGAGGACGTCGTTCTCCCGGTGACCGCCCGCGCTGCCCGCGGCCGGCGCCTCCAGCGGACGCGTCGGCTCGTACCAGACCTGCCGCGCCGGAACCGACACCAGCTCGCGCTCCGGATACCGCAGCGCCGTCAGCTTCCCGCCGAACACCGCGCCGGTGTCCAGGCAGATGGTGTTGTTCACCCATTCCGCCTCCGGGACGGGCGTGTGCCCGTACACGACCATCGCCTTGCCCCGGTAGTCGCGCGCCCACGGGTACCGCACGGGCAGCCCGTACTCGTCGGTCTCCCCGGTGGTGTCGCCGTAGAGCGCGAACGAGCGGACCCGTCCGGACGCGCGGCCGTGGTAGTCCTCCTTGAGCCCGGCGTGGGCCACGACGAGGCGGCCCCCGTCCAGGACGTAGTGGGCGATGAGGCCGTCCATGAACCGCAGCGCGTCGTCGCGGAAGCCCTCGTCCTCGGCGGCGAGCTGCTCCAGCGACTCGGCGAGCCCGTGCGCGGTGCGCACCTTGCGCCCGCGCAGCGCGCGGACGAGCTTCGCCTCGTGGTTGCCCGAGACGCAGAGGGCGTCGCCGGCGGCCACCATCCCCATCACCAGGCGCAGCACACCCGGTGTGTCGGGCCCGCGGTCGACCAGGTCGCCGACGAAGACGGCGGACCGCCCGCCGGGGTGGTTCGCCCCCACCGCGCGGCCCTGCGCGTCCCTGAGGATCTCGTAGCCGAGGCCGGCGAGGAGGTCCTCCAGCTCCGCGCGGCAGCCGTGCACGTCGCCGATGACGTCGAACGGGCCGGTCAGCTCGCGCCGGTCGTTCCACGCCTTCTCGTACCGGATCGTCGCGGCGTCGATCTCCTCCGGGCCGGTCAGGAGGTGGACGCGGCGGAACTCGCGGCCCAGCGACCGCATGCCGCGCCTCAGCTCGCGCCGCTGGCGCGGGATGACGTGCGGGGCGAGGTCGCGGTCCGGCCGCCCGGCGTTGCGCTCGGCGGCGAGGCTCTCGGGGACGTCCAGCACGATCGCGACCGACAGGACGTCGTGCTCCCTGGCCAGCCGCAGCAGCGACTCGCGCGCCTTGCTCTGCACGTTGGTCGCGTCCACCACGGTCAGCAGGCCGCGCCGCAGCCGCTTGCCCACGATGTAGTGGAGCAGGTCGAACGCGTCGCCGGTGGCCGACTGGTCGTTCTCGTCGTCCGACACGACCCCGCGGCAGAAGTCCGAGGACACCACCTGGGTCGGCTTGAAGTGCTTGCGCGCGAAGTGCGACTTGCCCGACCCGGACACGCCGACGAGCACGACGAGCCCCATCTCGGGGACCTTGATCTCGGTCATCGGGTGAACACTCCCATCTGCGTCGGCGCGCCGACCTCGGGGTCGTCGTCGCCGACGGGCACGTGGCGGACGCGGTAGCCGTGCTCGGCGGCGACCCGGTCCGCCCAGGCGCGGAACTCGGCCCGCGTCCATTCGAAGCGGTGGTCGGGGTGGCGCATCGCCCCGGGCGCCAGCCCCTCGTAGCGGACGTTGTGCTCGGCGTTCGGCGTCGTCACGACCACCACGCGGGGCGCGGCGTGGCCGAACACGACCCGCTCGACGGCGGTGAGGCGCGGCGGGTCGACGTGCTCGATGACCTCCATCAGCACGGCCGCCTCGTAGCCGCGGAACCGTTCGTCCGCGTAGGTCAGCGCCCCCTGGAAGACCTCCCGGACGCGGGCGCTCTCGCGGTGCGGCTGCTTGTCCAGGCCCGATCGTTTGTCCAGGCGCAGGCGCCGCGAGGCGTGGCCGAGCGCGCGGTACGAGACGTCCGATCCGGAGAGCTCGCTGAAGAACTCGTCCTTGGCCAGCCGGGCCAGCAGCTTCCCGGACCCGCAGCCGAGGTCGATGACCCGGCGGGCGTTCTCGTCCCGCAGCGCCTGCTCCACCGACCGGAGGCGCAGTTCCGAGAGCGGGACGGGCGCGTCCTCCGGCGCCGCCTCTTCCTGGCCCTCCTCGGCGGGGGCCTCCTCCTCGACCTCGATCGGGTCGAGTTCCTCGTCGGGCGCGTCCTCGGCGTCGGCGAGACGCCCGAGCGCGCTCCGGACGAGGGCTCGCCGGTTCGCCAGGTAGCGGCGGGTGATGGAACCGCGGTCGGGATGCGCGGCCAGCCAGCCCTCCCCCGCCCGGATGAGCTTGTCGACCTCGTCGGGCGCCATCCAGTAGTGCTTGGCGTCGTCCAGAACGGGGAGCAGCACGTAGAGCTGGTTGAGGGCGTCGGCGAGGCGCAGCGTCCCGGTCAGCGTGAGCGTCACGTACCGGGAGTCGCCCCAGTCGGGGAAGTCCGGGTCGAGCGGGACGGGCACGGCCGACACGTCCCAGCCGAGCGGGGCGAAGAAGCGCTCCGCCTGGCCGGGGCCGCCCCTGCACGGCAGGGCCGGAAGGACGATCTCCAGCGGGATCGGCGTCTCCGCGAGTTCGGGGCGCAGGTCGCAGCGGCCGCGCATGGCGGTGCGGAAGACGTTCGCCATGGCCGACGCCAGAAGCGACGACGCCGCGTACGGGCGGTCGTTCACGTACTGGCCGAGTGAGAAGTCCGGCGTGCCTCTGCCGCGCGTGCGCACGAGCTCGACCGGGTCGACGTCCAGCAGCAGGGCCGCCGTGCAGCGCTGCTCCTCCACGTCGGGGTAGAAGACGTGCGCCGTGCCGTAGGACTGCTCGAAGCGCTGCACCCGGCCCGGATGCTTGTGCAGGAGGAAGCCCAGGTCGGTCGCCTGGCTCATGGTCGTGGTGATCGTCAGAAGCACGCCCCAAGTGTGGCTGAACGCACCGGACACCCCCATTGATTTTCTGGCGGCGCGGGCTCAGGGCACCGAGGGGCCTTTCACGAACCGGCGCTTGCCGTCGTAGGGCCAGCCGTTGATCCGGCAGCCCTTCAGCCCGAAGATCTGCTGCTGCATGACCGGCGCGAGACGGCCGGGCCCCGCGCACGTCATGTGGCCGAACCCGAGCCGGTGACCGACCTCGTGGTTGATGGTCAGCGCGTGGTAGTGCTCCGGCCGGCCGCGGTAGTAGGTGGTGAGCAACAGCCAGCGCTTCAGGTTGACGACGACCTGCTTGCCCGCGCTGCAGTTCACCTTGCCCTCGGTCGTCATGCCGTAGGCGCCGCAGATCTTGTCGACGGTGCCGGGCGAGGCCAGTTTCACCACGAAGTCGTACGGGCCCGAGCTGACGCGCTTGAAGGCCCACCGCCCGCCTGCGGTCCATCCCTTGGGGTCCGCCAGAATGGCGTCCACGCTTCGCGCGAAGGCCGCAGGGTCCTGCCGTAGACCGCCCTCTACTTCGACCATGTAGCGCATGAGCTTGCCGTGCCCGTGGACCCTGCCGCTTGAGGTGGGACGGGTGAACCTCCCGGTCCCGTTGGCGGGGATGTACGGGGGGCGCTTGGGCTTGACGATGGGCGGGGAGGACGGCTCCGTCTCAACCCTGGCCTGGCTTCCCTGCCCCCGCGCCTCCCCTTCGCCGCTCCTGGGGGACGTCGCACCGGACACTCCGGAACTCGGCCGCAGGTACCAGGCGAGCGCCCCGCCGGCCCCGATCACCAGCACGAGCGCCACGACCGCCGCGACCAGCCCGTACACCCGGCCCCGGCGCGCCCGCTCGAACTCCGCATCCAGGTCGGGCATCCCCCTGCCGGATCCGCCGGTACGCGCTCTGGTCCGCTGCATCGTCGGCCCAGCATGCCAGAAATGATCTTTAAAGGGTTTGCGACCGGGTTTCCCGGGCCAGCAGAATCCAAGGCGACATGAGCAGACATCCCCGCCGGACGACCGCGCAGGAGACCGTGGCCGTCCTCGAACGCGGCGACTACACGGCCCCCTCCGGGCGCACCGTCTCGATCGCCGACGACCTCGCCCGCGCCGTCCAAGGCACCGTCCTGTACCGCCCGGGAGAGCTGGACACGCTTCTCAAGAACCTCCCCGCGTCCCGCGGCGGCCGCGAGACCCTCATCGAGGTCACCGGCGAGACGACGCTCGCCGCCGCGCGGCGCCTGTGCGCCCCGGGGACGACGCCGTTCGCGCTCAACTTCGCCTCCGCGAAGAACCCGGGCGGCGGGTTCCTGAACGGGGCGCACGCCCAGGAGGAAGGGCTGGCCCGCTCGTCGGGCCTGTACAGGTCGCTGCGCTCGGCCAGGGAGTACTACGACTTCCACCGCGCGCAGGGAGACCTCCTCTACAGCGACCACATGATCTACTCGCCGGACGTGCCGGTGTTCCGGGACGACTCCGGGCGGCTGCTGGAGGAGCCGTACGGCGTGACGTTCCTGACCTCGCCCGCCCCGAACCGCGGCGCGATCCGGGACGCCGCCAAGGCCGAGCAGGTCCCCGCGGTGCTGCGGCTGCGCGCTCGCAAGGTGCTCGCCGTGGCGCTCGCCAACGGGCACTCCCGGCTCGTCCTCGGCGCGTGGGGCTGCGGAGTGTTCCGCAACGACCCGGCCGAGGTCGCCGAGGTGTTCGCCGAGGCGCTGCGTCCGGGCGGGGCGTTCGCCGGCCGGTTCGAGCACGTCGTCTTCGCCGTGTGGGACACCGCCGCGGGCGCCCCGAGGCACACGGCCTTCCAGCGCGTCTTCGCCTGACCGTCCTGCTCGCCTAACCGTCCTCCTCCGGGCGGGACGGCTCCTCGATGTAGGAGGCGATTCCCCGGATGAGCAGGTCGAGGCCGAACTCGAAGCGCTCGTCGCCGCCCTCCGAGGTGAGCTCCTCCCCCATCTCGGAGATCATGGGGTAGCGGTCCTTGGGCAGGGCGGCGAAGTACTCCCGGATCTGCTCGATGTACGCGTGGAGGTGCGCCCACGGGTCCTCCGCCCCCGCGGGGGCCTTGGCGTGGTAGACCGTGTCCTCGATGGCGTCGGCGTCGAGGAACATGCCGAGGGTGTCCACGGCGATGGCGGCGATCCTCTTCGGGACGCCTCCGGCGCGCATGAGGGCGAGCTGCGCCTCGGCGATGTCCAGCAGGTGGGGGCCGGTGGGGATGAGGCCCATCGACACCATCGCGATGTCGCGGTGCGAGGTGTAGACGCGGCGGATCTCGGACGCCAGCTCCTTCAGCTGCTCCTGCCAGCGCGCCGGGTCCGGGACGGGGAGCCGGACCTCGGCCGCCACCCGGTCGAGCATCAGCTCGCGCAGCTCCTCCTTGCCCGAGACGTGCGCGTAGAGGGACGCCGGTCCGGTGCCGAGCTCCTGGGCGACCCGGCGCATGGTCACCGCCTCCAGCCCCTCGGCGTCCAGGACGCGGATCGCCGTGTCGACGATGAGCTCCTGCGTGAGCGGCTGCCTGGCCGGCGCGGGCTTGCGCGGCCGGCGACCGGGCGGCGTCGGCATGTCCGGGCGTGCGGCTCGGCCGGATCCAGCCACGTCGGGACCTCCCAATCTCGCGATACATCTTGACTATCGCGAATCGCGATATATCTTCTCTATTGCAGAGAGGATTCCTCGAACACGAACATCGTACTTGACACGAACAGCGTTCGCCCATAGAACGTTGTTCGTAGACAACGAACACTGTTCCCCCGGAGTTCACGATGACCGACACGATCACCTCCCCCTCCCGGGGCACCGCGGACGCCGGCTACCGCTGGCGCTGGGTGGCCCTGTTCGTGATCCTCGCGGGCGAGGTCATGGACATGCTGGACGCGTTGATCACCAACATCGCGGCCCCCACGATCCGCGCCGAGCTCGGCGGGTCGGCCGCCACCATCCAGTGGCTCGCCGCCGGCTACACCCTCGCCATGGCCGTCGGGCTCATCACCGGCGGGCGCCTCGGCGACCTCTACGGCCGCAGGCGGATGTTCCTCGTCGGCGCGGCCGGCTTCACGGTCGGCTCGCTGCTGTGCGGCGTCGCCGTCTCGCCCGGGATGCTGATCGCCGCCCGCGGCATGCAGGGCCTGTTCGGCGCGCTGATGCTGCCGCAGGGCATCGGGATGATCAAGCAGATGTTCTCGGAGAAGGAGATGGGCGCGGCGTTCGCCATGTTCGGGCCGGTGATGGGGCTGTCGTCGGTCGGCGGCCCGGTGCTGGCCGGCTGGCTGGTCGACGCCGACCTGTTCGGCACCGGCTGGCGGATGATCTTCCTGATCAACCTGCCGCTGGGCGCCGCCGCCGTGCTGGCCGGGCTGAGGTTCCTGCCCACCGGGCGCGCCGAGCACGCGTCCCGCCTCGACCTCACCGGCGCGGCCCTCGCCTCCCTCGGCGCCGGCCTGCTGGTCTACCCGCTCGTCCAGGGCCGCGAGCACGACTGGCCCGCCTGGACGTTCGCCATGATGGCCGCCTCCCTGGTCGTCTGGGGCGTGTTCGCCTGGTACGAGGTCCGCATGCAGCGCTCGGGCGGCGACCCGCTGATCGTGCCGAGCCTGTTCCGCAAGCGCGGCTTCACCGGCGGCCTCGTCGTCGGCCTCGTGTTCTTCTCCGGCGTCGCCGGCCTCGGCCTGGTGCTGTCGCTGTTCTTCCAGCTGGGGCTCGGCTACTCCCCGCTGAAGGCCGGGCTCGCGCAGATCCCCTGGTCGGTCGGCATCGTCATCGGGTTCGGCGTCATGCAGGCCGTGCAGCGGCTCGGCCGCAAGCTGATCCACGCGGGCGCCGTCATCATGGCCGCCGGGATCGCCGGGCTCTACTTCACGCTCCAGTACGCCGGGACCGACGTCACCCCCTGGCAGCTCGTCCCCGCCCTGACCGTCACCGGGCTCGGCATGGGACTGCTGATGGGGCCGTTCTTCGACACCGTGCTGGCGGGCGTCGAGCCCGAGGAGACCGGCTCGGCGGGCGGCACGCTCACCGCCGTCCAGCAACTCGGTGCCGCGCTCGGCGCCGCCGTCCTCGGCACGGTCTTCTTCGGGCTGCTCGGCGGGCACGTGGCATCGGCCGCGGACGACGGCGCCGCCGGCCTGCGCCGCGACCTCGCCGCCGCGTCCGTCCCGGCCGCGCAGCAGGAGCGCGTCGTGGACGGCCTGCGCGACTGCGGCCGCGACCGGGCCACCGCCAAGGACGCCGCCGCGGTGCCCGCGTCCTGCCACCGGCTCGAAGAGGACGTGAAGGCCGCCGTCGCCGCCGCACCGCAGTCGGCGCCCGCCGTCCAGAAGGCGGTCGCCGAGGCCGGCGGGCACGCGGCCAGGACCGGGTTCGGCGACGCCATGAAGATCACGCTGTGGGTGGAGGTCGGGCTCCTCGCCCTGACCTTCCTGGTGACGTTCCTGCTTCCGATGCACGCGCGGCCGGAGGAAGAGGCCGCCTGACCGAAGCGGGAGGGCCCGCGCCGGGACTCCCCCGGCGCGGGCCCTCCGCCGTCCGATGGCGCGCCGCCGTCAGACCTTGCTCTGGACCTCCGAGGCCAGCAGCTCCAGGTGCTCCAGGTCGTGCATGTCGAGGACCTGCAGGTAGACGCACTCCGCGCCCAGCTCGCCGAACTTCCCGATCTTGTCGACCAGCTCCTGCGGCGTGCCGGCGAGGCCGTTCTCGCGCAGCTCGGGCACCTCGCGCCCGATGGCCTCGGCGCGTCGCCGCACCTCCGCCTCGTCCCGTCCGCAGCACACGACCTGCGCGGCCGAGTAGACGATCGGCTCGGTCCGGCCCGCCTCGGCGCACGCCGCGCGGACGCGCTCGAACGCGCCGCCGGTGTCCTCGACCCCGTGGAACGGGACGTTGTACTCGTCGGCGTAGGCGGCGGCGAGGCGCGGCGTCCGCTTGGCCCCGAACCCGCCGATGATGATCGGCGGACCGCCCGGCCGCACGGGCTTGGGCAGCGCGGGCGACCCGGTCAGGGTGTAGTGCTCGCCGCTGAAGGAGAAGGTCTCGCCGGACGGCGTCCCCCACAGGCCGGCGAGGATCTGCAACTGCTCCTCAAGCCGCTCGAACCGCTCGCCCAGGCTCGGGAACGGGATGCCGTACGCGGTGTGCTCCTCCTCGAACCACCCCGTCCCGAGGCCGAGGTCGACCCGTCCGCCGCTCATCTGGTCGACCTGCGCGACCGAGATCGCCAGCGGCCCCGGGTACCGGAACGTCCCGGCCGTCACCAGCGTGCCGAGCCTGATCCGGCTGGTCTCCCGGGCTATCGCGCCCAGGGTGATCCACGAGTCGGTCGGGCCCGGCTCACCGCTCACGTCGCCCATCTTGACGAAGTGGTCCGAGCGGAAGAACGCGTCGAAGCCGAGGTCCTCGGCGGCCTTGGCCACGGCCAGCTGCGTCTCGTAGGTCGCCCCCTGCTGGGGCTCGGTGAAGATTCGAAGTCGCATGCTCCCATCCTCGTACGGATCCCGCCGGGGTCGCGCCGCGGGCGGCGCTTACGGACGGTCAACCTCCGCAAACTCCTGCGCCCTATGAGCAAAGGCTGTTAAATCGCCAGGAACCCGACAACCCCCGACACATGGAGCTGACATGGCTGTCTTCGGCGTCGACTACGCGTGGGGCCGCCCCGGCGCGTCCGCGCTGAAACGCGCCGGGGCGAAGTTCGCGTGCCGCTACCTGTCGCACGACACCACCGGCAAGAACCTGACCCGCAAGGAGGCCGACGAGCTGTCCGCCGCGGGCATCTGGCTGGTGGTCGTCTGGGAGTCGACGGCCAAGCGGCCGCTCGCCGGACGGTCCGCGGGCGCGACCGACGCCCGTGACGCCGCCGCCCAGGCCAAGGCGCTCGGCATGCCGGACGACCGTCCCATCTACTTCGCCGCCGACTGGGACGCCACCTCCGGCCAGCAGGACGAGATCAACGCCTACCTGGACGGCGCGGCGAGCGTCCTCGGCCGCGACCGGGTCGGCCTCTACGGCGGCTACGGCCCCGTCAAGCGCGCCTTCGACGCCAAGAAGATCGCCTTCGGGTGGCAGACCTACGCGTGGTCGGGCGGCAGGTGGGACGCACGCGCCCAGCTCCAGCAGTACTCCAACGACCACACGATCAACGGCGTCGGCGTCGACTACGACCGCGCCGTCAAGAGCGACTA
This sequence comes from Spirillospora sp. NPDC049024, assembly GCF_040649235.1. NCBI lineage: Bacteria > Bacillati > Actinomycetota > Actinomycetes > Streptosporangiales > Thermomonosporaceae > Spirillospora > Spirillospora sp. NPDC049024. The sequence continues at coordinate 205,589 of NZ_JBEZFD010000011.1, read as the reverse complement.
CGGGCAGTGGCGCGTCGGCGTCTCGCCCGAGGGAGAGGACGACATGCCCGACTACGTGTCCGTCGGCACCGGTGGCGACCACCAGGAGCTGCCTCCCGGCAAGTGGACCGAGGTCACCTGGAGCAAGGAGTACTCCGACAAGGAGCACCAGCACAACGACCCGGGCGGCCCCAGCCTGCTGACCGGGTCCGCCCGCTACAGCCTGTCGGTGAGCGCGGCCCTGAGCGGCGTCCCCGCGGGCACGCTCATCCAGGCCCGGGTGGTCGAGGTCGCGGACGGCGACGCCTCCGACTACCAGATCGGCCCCGTCCAGGACTACATCTCCGTCGGCGACGTCACCAACCTCGTCTACGGCCTCGCCGCCGACACCGTCGAGGCGGGCAAGCGCGTCCGCTTCCAGCTGCTCCACCAGGGCGCCGCCGCCGCGACGATCTCCAAGGCCAGCGCCAAGGTCTTCTTCTGGCGGTGACTCAGAAGTCGTCGTTGATGTAGGGCGCCGAAGGAACGGCCAGGGCGGCCGCCAGCCGGGCGGCCGCACCGGCCGTGTGCTCGGCGACGGCCCCGATCCGGGCCAGGGTGACCGGACTCTGGCCGCCCAGATAGACGGCCGCGAGATCGGCCGCGCTGAAACTCAGGTCCGGGGCCTCGGAGGTCGACTCGCAAACAGGCGCCGCGCCGGTCTTGAGCATCCAGCGCCCCGCGTTCGCCGGAATCCTCGAATCCTCCACCTCCAGGACGAAGGCGTCCTCGGTGGCCCAGGAACGGGCGCGCAGAGCCGCCGGCACGTCGATCAGCCGCAGCCACAGGGCGCCGAACTCCCTCTTGACGGTGACCCGGTCGGGGTCGGCGACCATGTGCGGGAGCAGGTCGTCCACCGGACGGCCCAGCGCCTCGACGCGGGACGTCAGGTCGATCGACGCCAGGAACCCCCAGAGCGCGGCCTCCACCTGAGGCGTGTCGGCGACAAGATCGACCACCCTGACCGTCCCCTCGCGGACCCGGTAGACCGCGTAACCCTCCGGGTGGACGACGATGCGCGGCGCGGTGTACCCGGGCGAGTCCCGGTCGACCGGCCGCAGGATGGCCCGCGCCCACCAGTCGGGATCGCGCACGAGCCCTCCCGGCCGCAGCGAGCGCCGGTGGATGGGATCGAGCACCTCAGGCGCGGACGCGGCATCGACGAGCCGCAGCGGCCGGTCGTCCGGGGTCGTCCGGAACTCCAGCGGACGCGACGTGTCCACCTCCAGGTCGATCGCCCACGTGGCCTGCCCGAACCCGTACCGCCCGTAGATGGCGCCTTGCGACGCCCAGAGCGCCGCCACCGGACGCCCCGCCGCGATGGCGTCGGCGTCCATCCGATCCATCATGGACGTCAGGATCCCCCGGCGCCGATGCGTGGGCAGCACCCCGACGAACGTGATCGCCGAGCAGTCGAGCACCGCTCCCGGGACCGCGAGCCCCATCGGCATGGCCGCCAACTGCCCGACCCTCGTGTCGCCGTCATAGGCGCCGATCCGCTCGGCACGGGTGAGCGGCCACCCGTCCCGCTCGGGGTCGCCGTCGTCCATGGGGAGGTGGAACACCATCCCCGCGAAGTCGACCATGTCGCGAGCATCGGCCTCGGGCACGTCCCTGATCTCGGTCACCCTTCCACGCTAAGCCGCACCGCAACCGATTTTCCGAGGTCAGCCCCGTACGAGGGTGGCGAAGCACTCCCTGTGGAGAGTGCTCGGAAAAGCGTGCTGCTAGGAAGTGCGGAGGTTGCCGGGGTTATCAGCCATGCGCAGTAGGCGCGTCGCTCGTGCGCGTCAACTGCTTCAAGCGTTGGCGACGCTGCGGTGTGGTCCGGTGTGGGCGGTTTGAACCGCGCGGTGAGGTCATCACCCATGCCCCGGTGCCGTCACCGCGCAGGCTCCGCAAAAACATTCGCGTACCACAGCCCAGCCAGGCAGGCCGGGTTAAGCTGCGGCGTCGTAGAAGGGGCGAATGTCACCGTTGGGCGCGAAGCGAAACCCTAACGTCCAGTCACTGAACTTTCTGGTGACGGGGTCGGGATGTTCGTGCAGGCGGGCCAGTAGTTGCTCGGAGAGGTCCGCCTCCGCAGGGGTGTCGACGAGGCGCGGTTGAGCGGTGACGGTGAGCAGGTAAACCAAAGCGCGGGCGACAGGGTAAAAAGACGATTCGGTCTTCTCCGCCAGGTCGCGCAAGGTGGGCTCCAGCGCAGTGCGTATCTGTTTGGCCTTGGCTTCGGCGCCGACGGCGCCGAAACAGTCGCCGATAGCGAAGAGGGCGGCGTGTGTCTCCGAAACCAGGGGGAGGGTCGGGCCGTCGGATTTGAGCCGCTCGTGCAGACGGTTGGTGTGAGTGGTGAGGGTGCGTTCGACGCCACTGTCGCGGTGCTGGAGGAAGCCGAGGGCGAACAGGGCCCGGCATCGCAGCCACGACTCCGCTTTGGAGTGTTTGAGAACTTTGTCGAGCGCTCGAGTCACCGGCTGTGCCCAGCCACCGGTCAGCAGTGTGTCGATGGCTTGGCGCCGGTGCACGCCGGCGTTCTGCAGTAGCGCATGGACGAACAGGGTGATGGTGGCGTTCTGGATGTTGCTGGGCAGATTCTGCTTTCGCAGGTAGTCGGTGGCGTCCTGGACGACGACCTGGCAAGGGTCGTCGATGGCACGCAGATCGTTGCAGACGGGCAGTTCGTGCTGCATCAGGTAGCGTAAAGTCGCCGCTACCCAGCGGAGTCCCGTCGCCGCCTCGGGATGCTCCGCCTCGTTCTCGAAGTCGTTGATCATTTGCTGCAGTTCGCCTTCGACTTCGTCGCGGGAGTGTCCGCGGCCGTCGAGGGTGCGTTCCCACAGGCCGAGCGTGGCGGTACCGCGCTCACGGACCGTTGCCCTGGTGTTACGAGCCCGGGTGAGCAGGAGCCGCTGGATGGTCGCGGCATTGGGCACCGTCCAGGGCGCCGGAAGGCTGATGATCATCTCGAGATCCAGCGAACGGCCGGGATAGACGCTCCGTTCGCGGAGCTCCTCGGCGTCCTCCAGCATCTGGGCGACCCAGACGCTCAGTTCGTCGGCGATCGGCGAATCCTTGCTGATCTTGACCAGTTTGGTGATCGTCCGCCAGACCCTGAATCCCAGTGGCATCTCATGCAGCTCACGCTCGAGAACGTCCTCCATCTCGTCGAAAGCGAAGCCGGCGAGGCTTCCGAGCAGCACGAGGGCGTCGATGTTCCGGGGAGTAGGGGGCGCCGCCCCGATCAGGATCAGCTTGGCGACCAGTCGCTTAATCTGCTCTCTGTAGCGGCTGCGGACCTCGTTGACATGCCCGGTGTTCTGCACCGCCCAGAATGTCGACAGCAGCGCCGACGCATGGGTTAGTACCGCGATCTCGCTGTCCAGCGGAGTGTCCAGCAGCTTGCTCGTCCAGGTGGGAGGGATCTTGGCGGCCAGGCTGGTGCGGCCCGTCAGCCCGCGGAGGCGGACGGCGAGGGAGCTGAGGCCGCCGGTACGGTCCAGCTCGGGAGCGATGCCCACGATGACCTCGTCGAGCTCCTGGAGATGGCGATCTTCGAGCTTCCCGTTGAGCAGGGTCGAGAAGTTCGGTGGCTTGATGCTCAGAGCTCGGGCGACCGCGCCCTGCGAGACCCCGTGATGGCGCATCAGCCAGGCGAGGTTCGCCAGTGTGGCATAGGAGATCAGCTGGTCTGCTGATCGAATATCGGTGATCTCAACCTCACGCAACGGCATTATGGTGATGTACCACCACCGTTATAAGTCAATCATCACTCCTTATGCGGGAAGATATGAGTCACCCCTGGACAGCGCAACACATTGCGTTTCTGACCTGCGACGATGCGCCGGAGTTAGTCTGCCGTGAAGGGGTTCAAGAGGGTTGACTGGCCGATGCCGGTCATGCAACCTGGACGGAACTAAAAGGTCATCGGGGCTCCCTTTCAAAGGCTCGGAGAGCGCCGATGGGACAGAACACTTCCGGGGAGCGACCATGCAGACTGATCGACCGGCTCGGGCATCAGCGATCGAGACTTGTGCCGATCCGGACGAGCAGTGGTGGTACTGCTTCTTCTGCGAGCGGTCCTGGCCGATGGAGCAGTGGCGGCACTCCGTCCAAGGCGCCGATCGTCCGAGCGCCTCCTGGCGCAGCAATCACTACTGCCCGAACGGACACGAGCACGCCGGAGTCGGCCCACACGTATGGCGTGTACCCCGCACCAGTACGGCTCATCGCGCTGACGGCTCGCGGATCACTCCGTTCACCCTGCAGGGAACCGGGGGATGCGGAGGGAGGGAATGAGAGCGGCGCAGCGGGACGGCCACGGAAGGCCATTGACGTGAGCATGGTGGTCCACGAGTACCGATATCCGGCGAGGTGAGGCCTCACCGCTTCACTGGCAAGGCCTCACCTGATCCACAAGTCGGCCGGACGGCCTGGGGAGTGGGTCTCATCTGCGTCCCCCGCGCCCGGTGCACCGGGCCTCTGATCTAGATCACGTAGACCTTGTGAACGCTCTTGTCCGGTTCGATGACCGCGATCTGATTACCGGCCGCAATCTCGTCCTCGAGAAACTTCCAGACCTTGATGGCGGTCCGCACGCCTTCGGTGATCGACAGACCCTTTCTCTCCACCAGCTGACTGAAGATCTCTGAGATCTCCGGGCTGAGGTTCACCGAGAGCCGGACCGGCCGCTCCTTGCCCTGCTGCTTCTTCGTCGTCCTGTCCTTCGCCTGGGGGGTGGACTTCCCTGTGGGCGATGCCATCAGATGCCTCTCCCGGACTCCGTCTTCCGAACGGTCGCGATCTTCATGGCTTTGATCATAGGAACCCGGCAGTACATGGCCGGTGTGCGCGGTGGAGACAGAAAGGCCGCCGACCGCGCTCACCTGGCGCGCCGGTGCCATCGGTATGGCGCGCCGGCCTGCAGGCGGCGCGTGAGCAGACGATCCATGACAATCGGTCCTCCGATCTTGGAACTTACGCAGGGTGGCGCTGATCTCACCTTGTGCACACTAGGAGTGTGGGCCTGGTACGCACCACCTCCAAGTGAAGAACGGTCTAGTTACATAGAAATTACGTGCTGGATACGCCTGGAAGGCGTACACGCGACGTGCTCGCACACATACTGCCTGATCGGAGCCTGCAGATCCACTCACACAGCCCATCAACTCAGACACGGAGGGCAATATTCCCGCCCTCACCTGCAGTTATGTTGTCCATAACGATCACAGTAGATCACCAGACACCGCTAGAGATGCCCCGACATCCAACGAGACATCGATCACAGTCGTACTGGGTGATGAGGTCTTGCTCATCGCATCACCATCTGATGTGGTTTTCATGTGTACTGAAGTACACTCTCGCCATCAACGAGAGGGCCGATCGAACCGGCCTCCGTCCAGCATCCGCTCACAAGCTCGACACGCCCGCCCCTGAAGGGTGCGGCAGGTGCGACCACGATTCCAGGGCCACCGTGCCGTCACCGACTCGACGGGACACCGACCGGCTGCTCACCCTGCAGCCCCCAGGAGGCCAACCCATGTCCGACAAGTCCACTCGCGCCGGGAGTGGCAGCCCGGCGGAGAAGAAACCGGCGCGGGGACCGATCAAGAAGCTCAGAGAGATCGTTCAGCGCAGAGACCTCATCAGCGAGGACCCGCCCCCCGTCGAAGGGACCTCCGCGGAGCCGATCGGCCGGGGCGAGGACCTCGGCCACGTGCGCAAGCAGCGCCAGTGGTTCGGGATCGGCCTGTTCGCGCTGCTGGTCCTGATCATTACGGCGGACCTGATCGGAGCGGCGATCCTGTCCGGCGAGGAGTGGGAGCGCTTCAGTGGCGAGATGCACGACGTTCGCGCGTGGATCTTCTTCATCGTGGGCTCCGTGGTCGGCTTCTACTTCGGCCGCTCGCAGAACTAAGCACCCTCGCGACACGAGAACACGACCGGCCAGACTTCCCCACACGGCGAGTCGCCACGGGCTCGACCATCGTCCGTCGAATGGTCGAGCCTTCGTGTGTCACCACCACGGGGCGCGCGTTGCGCGCCTGACCGGAATAGTCCCGCCGGTGGAGTTATGGCGCTCAGGGCGGCGGTCAGCCCCGTACGAGGGTGGCGAGGCACTCTACGTGGTGGGTCATGGGGAAGGCGTCGAAGGCTCGGAAGGACTCCAGGGTCCAGCCGCGGTCGCTGAAGTAGGCGAGGTCGCGGGCCAGGGTGGCGGGGTCGCAGGAGACGTAGGCGATCTTGCGGTCGGCGAGGCGGGTGATGTGCTCGACGACCTCGCGGCCCGCGCCGGTGCGGGGCGGGTCGAGGACGACCACGTCGGCGCGGCGGACCTTGGCGCCGCCCTGGTGGCCCGCGCCGCGCTTGTTCTGCGTGCGGGAGCCCGAGGACGCGCGGCCGAACTCCAGGTCGGCGACGACCTCCTCCACGGGGCCGCGCTCGATCGAGACGTTCGGCAGGTCGCGCAGGTTGAAGCGGGCGTCGCGGACGGCCTGGCCGTCGGACTCGATGCCCACGACGAGTCCGTCGTCGCCGACGCGCTCGGCCAGGACGCCGGCGAACAGGCCGACGCCGCAGTACAGGTCGAGGGCGATGTCGCCGGGCTTCGGTTCGAGGGCCTCGAGCACGGCGTCGGCGAGCAGTTGGGCGGCGCCCGGGTGCACCTGCCAGAAGCCGCTGCCGCTGACCTGGTAGAGCCGTCCGGAGACCTCTTCGCGGACGTACGGGAGGCCGGCGCCGGGTTCGGGCTTGCCGCGCACGAGGCGGACCGGGACGTCCAGGCGCGGGACGCGGATCTTGCGGCGGTCGCGGCCGCGCAGCACGACCAGGCGGTCGCCCGTGGTCGCCGAGACCACGCCCTCGACGCCGGACGCGCCCGGCCAGCGCTTGCGCTCGATGCCCATCAGCTCCACGCCGGGGTGGGCGATCAGGCACTCGTCCACGGGCTCGATGTCGTGCGAGCGGTGCTTGCGCAGGCCGACGACGCCGGAGGAGACGGAGAACTGGACGCGGGTGCGCCAGCCGAGCCCCGGCGGGGGCGTCACCTCGCCGTCGACCGGGTACGGGACCTCCTCGACGACGACCGTGCGGGTGATCCCGGCGAGCCGTTCGAGCTGCTCCTGCACGACCGCGGCCTTGAGCGCCCGCTGGGCGGGCAGGGAGGCGTGCTGCCAGTCGCAGCCGCCGCACCGGCCGGGGCCGGCGAACGGGCAGGGCGGCTGCACCCGGTCCGGCGACGCCTCGATGATCTCCACGGCGTCGGCGCGGAGGAAGTTCTTCGTGCGGTCGGTGACGCGGGCCCTCACCCGTTCGCCGGGCAGGGCGTGCCGGACGAAGACCACGCGCCCCTCGTGCCGGGCGACGCAGAAACCGCCGTTGGCGACGTTGCCGACCTCCAGTTCGAGGACGTCGGGTTCGAGTTCAGTCACGGTCCGAAACACTACCGGCACCGGGGCGTGCCCCGGTCCGCGGCGGGCGCCGCGACGAGCCCGGCCCCGGCGGCTCCTTGCGTCCCTTGAGGCGGTCGGAGGACTGCAGCTGCCACGCGACGCTCGTCACCATCACGCCGGGCTGGAACAGCAGCCGGCCCTTCAGCCGCAGCGCGCTCTGGTTGTGCAGGAGCTGCTCCCACCAGTGGCCGACGACGTACTCGGGGATGAACACGGTGACGACGTCGCGGGGGCTCTTGCGCCGGATGCCCTTGACGTAGGACAGCACCGGACGGGTGATCTCCCGGTACGGCGAGTCGAGGATCTTCAGCGGGACGGGGATGTCGAGGGCGTCCCACTCCTCCTGGAGGCGCTGCGACTCCTCGGCGTCCACGGCCACGGTCACCGCCTCCAGCGTGGAGGGGCGGGTGGCGCGGGCGTAGGCCAGCGCCCGCAGCGTCGGCTTGTGGATCTTGGAGACGAGCACGATGCCGTGGTTGCGGGCGGGCAGCGCGACGTCCTCGCCGGAGGGCACCAGCTCGGCGGCGACCCGGTCGTAGTGCCGCCTGATCGCCTTCATCAGCAGGAACAGCAGCGGCATCGCGATGCAGACGATGTAGGCGCCGAGCGCGAACTTGGTGATCAGCACGACGACCAGGACGATGCCGGTGAGGGAGGCGCCGAAGGCGTTGATCCCGCGGGAGGTGCGCATCCGGCGGCGCTGCGCCGCGTCGTCCTCGGCGGCGAGGAGCCGGTTCCAGTGCCGGACCATGCCGACCTGGCTGACGGTGAACGACACGAAGACGCCGACGGTGTAGAGCGGGATCAGCCGGCTGACGGACGCGTCGTAGGCGTAGATCAGCAGCCCGGCCATGGTGGCCAGGATGATGATGCCGTTGCTGTAGGCGAGCCGGTCGCCGCGGGTGTGCAGCTGGCGCGGCAGGTAGCGGTTGCGCGCGAGCACCGAGCCGAGCACCGGGAACCCGTTGAACGCGGTGTTGGCGGCGAGGAACAGGATCAGCGCGGTCATCGCGGTGACCAGCGCGAACCCGGGGGTGAAGTTGCTGAACACGGTGTGCGCCACCTGGGCGATCACCGGGTCGGCGTCGGTGACCGGCTTGCCGGTGGACGGGTCGATCAGGTGGCTGCCCTGGTCGGGCTCGGCGAACTTGGCGTCGGTGATGTAGGCGAACGCGGTCACGCCGCCGAACAGCGTCATCGCGACGAGCCCGAGCATCAGCAGGGTCGTGGCGGCGTTCTCGCCCTTGGGCTTGCGGAACGCGGGCACGCCGTTGCTGATCGCCTCGACCCCGGTCAGCGCGGCGCAGCCGGAGGAGAAGGCCCGCAGCAGCAGGAACACGAGGGCGAACCCGGCGAGGCCCATCTCGTCGCCGCGGACCTCGTAGTGCGCCGTCTCGGCCTCCAGGTTGGTGCCCGCGGCCAGGCGGACCAGGCCCCACGCCAGCATGCTGAAGATCGCGAACATGAACAGGTACGTCGGGATCGCGAAGGCGACCCCGGCCTCCTTGAGGCCGCGCAGGTTCCCGAGGGTGAGCAGCACGACGATGGCGATCGCGACCAGGACCTCGTGCGGCTGCATGAACTTCAGCAGCGCGCCGAGGTTCTCCACCCCGGACGACACCGACACCGCCACGGTCAGGACGTAGTCGACCAGCAGCGCGCTGGCCACGAGGACGCCCCAGTTGTCGCCGAGGTTGGTGGTGGCGACCTCGAAGTCGCCGCCGCCGCTCTGGTAGGCCCGGACGTTCTGCCGGTAGGAGGCGACCACGGTCAGCAGGATGACCACGACGGCCGCGGCGAGCCACGGGGTGTAGTGGTACATCACCAGGCCTCCCGCGCCGAGCGCGAGGAGGATCTCCTGCGGGGCGTAGGCGACCGACGAGAGCGCGTCGCTCGCGAAGACGGGCAGCGCGATGCGCTTCTTCAGCAGCTGCTCGTGCTGCTGGGCGCTGCTCAGCGCGCGGCCGAGGAGGAGCCGCTTCGCGAGGTCCGGAACCTTTGACACGCAACGAGACTCTAGCCGCTGCGGACCGGGGCGGATCCCCGGGCCGCCGTCCGCTTCGGGGGGCGCCGGGACGGGCGGCGTCGCCGCCCCCGGGGAATGCTGGTTGGGTAGTACTCGCCTGGGCGGATGTGTAGGTTTGCAGCCCGGCAGGGATCATTCACAGGAAACGGTCCTCGGGTGCGGCACGGTGTCGGCGGCGAATGCCGTGCACGGCGCGGGGGGTACAGGGGGCGCGTCCTCCTGGACGGAAGAGGGAACGGCCGTGCATATCGTGATCATGGGATGCGGGCGGGTCGGCTCGACGCTCGCCCACATCCTGGAGGACAAGGGTCACTCGGTGGCCATCATCGACCAGAGCCCGGAGGCGTTCCGCCGGCTGCGCAGCGGGTTCCGGGGCCGCCGCATCACGGGGTTCGGGTTCGACCGCGAGGTGATCGCCGAGGCGGGCATCGAGCGCGCGTCGGCGTTCGTGGCCGTCAGCAGCGGCGACAACTCCAACATCATCTCCGCGCGGGTGGCGCGCGAGACGTTCGGCGTCGACAACGTCGTGGCCCGGATCTACGACCCGCGCCGGGCGGAGGTCTACCAGCGCCTCGGCATCCCCACGGTCGCGACCGTCCGGTGGACGGCCGACCAGATCCTGCGCCGCCTGCTCCCCGAGGGCGCCGAGCCGCTGTGGCGCGACCCGACCGGCGCGGTCGTCCTCGCCGAACTGGACTCCGGCCACCTGTGGGTGGGCGAGAAGGTCGGCGCGCTGGAGGAGCACGCGCGGACCCGCGTGGCGTTCCTGTCCCGCATGGGCGAGGCGCTCGTCCCCGAGCGGGACACGGTGATCCAGGACGGCGACATCGTGCACATCATGGCCGAGGCCGACGATCTGGAGCGGGTCAACGCCGCCGTCGCGGCGCGAGACGGAGAGGACGCCTGATGCGGGTCGCGATCGCGGGGGCCGGCGCGGTGGGCCGGTCCATCGCCCAGGAGCTGCTGGAGAACGGCCACGAGGTGCTCCTGATCGACAAGAGCCCGAAGGCCATCAAGGTGGAGATGGTGCCGCGCGCCGAGTGGCTGCTCGCCGACGCGTGCGAGATCTCCGCGCTGGACGACGCGGCGCTGGAGCGCTGCCAGGTCGTGGTCGCCTCGTCCGGCGACGACAAGGTCAACCTGGTCGTGTCGCTGCTGGCCAAGACCGAGTACGGGGTCCCCCGGGTGGTCGCGCGGATCAACCACCCGAACAACGAGTGGCTGTTCAACGAGTCGTGGGGTGTGGACGTCGCGGTCTCCACCCCGCGGCTGCTGTCGGCGCTGGTCGAGGAGGCCGTCAGCGTCGGCGACCTCGTCCGGCTGATGACGTTCCGCCAGGGCGAGGCCAACCTGGTGGAGCTGACGCTGCCCGACGACGCCCCGCTCGGCGGCGCGCGGGTCGGCTCCGTGGACTGGCCGCGCGACACCGCCCTGGTGGCGATCCTGCGGGAGGGCCGGGTGCTGGTCCCCTCGTCCGACGACACCCTGGAGCCGGGCGACGAGCTGATGTTCGTGGCCAGCCAGGACGTCGAAGACGAACTCGCGGAGCTCCTAGGCGGCAGGTAGGGCTAGGCGGGCTCTTCGCTCTCGGCCGGAGCGCCGCCCCGGATGGGGGTGCGGCCGCGGGTGAGGAGCCAGACCATGGCGGCCAGGGCGGCGACCTGGAGCGGCCAGCCCATCGCGATCTTGGCGGTGCCGAGCAGGCCGCTCTGGTCGCCGTCGGCGAGGTAGATCGGGTACTGGACGGCGACGCGCACGGCGCAGGGCAGCACGAGCAGCCAGGTGAGCCGGGAGCACAGCCTCACGATGCCGGGGTCGGACCGCCAGGCGGTCGGGTCGCCGGTGACCGATCCGATGATGAAGCCGACGATCGGCCAGCGCACCGCGATCGAGAAGATCATCGCGGCGCCGTAGCCCGCGTTGAGCAGGATGCCGGGCAGGAAGGCGTTCTCGGCCTTGCCCGAGCGCAGCGCGAAGAACGCGGCGATCGCGATGCCGAACAGGCTGTTCAGGACGAACTGCGGGCTGGAGCGCTGCGCGAGCCGGACCAGCAGCAGCAGCACCGCGGCGCCGACCCCGGCGCCGACGGCGAGCTTGACATCCTCCGCGGCCATGTAGGTGCCGGTGAAGGCGATCGTCGGCACCGCCGCCTCGACCATGCCGCGCACGCCGCCGAGCGCCTTGTTGAGCTGGGCCCGGACGGCCGCCTCGACGGTGTCGTGGGCGGCGGCCTCCCGCGCGGTGTCCGTTTCCAGTTCGCTCACGTCGCTCTCCCGGCGGCTCGTCGCGGCCTCACGCGCCGCCGCGCAACTCGTATCGCGGATTGAACATGACCTTGCGCCCGTCCTGCTCGCTCACCAATCCCTCGGCGCGCAGCCGGCGCCCCGGGTCGATCCCGGCGATCTTGCGGCGGCCGAGCCAGACCAGGTTGATCACATCGGTGCCGTCGTAGAGCTCGGCCTCCAGGGCGGGGGCGCCGCCCCGGGGACGGAGCGTCACCGTACGCAGCGTACCCGCTACGCAGTGCCGCTTGCGCGTGCCGCACTCGGTGATCGGCGTCGCACCCTCGTCGCCGGTGGTCTTCTGCAGCTCCTCGGCCTCGAGCTCGGCCTTGCTGGACGCCATGCGCCGCAGAAAGCGCCGCAGCCCGCCCTTGCCGCGCTCCCGCTCGCGGGGCTCCGCCCCCGGCGGCGTGCTGGCCGAAACCTCGTCCATACCTCGAAGCGTATGGCATCCCCGGACGAAGCGGACCCCTTGCCCCGCCGCCGGATCGAAGCCGGTTCCACTGTGGAATGAAGCATTCCGTTCTACTATTATCGGAACAGAGCATTCCGCTCCAAGTGGAAGGACGGATCATGACCGCCACCCTCGAAACCCCGGCCGCCGGGACCGGGACCCGCCCCGGCGACGGCGCCGCGCAGGCCCCGCGCCGCTGGCTCGGCCTCTCGGCGATCCTGGCCGCCACCCTGCTGAACCTGCTCGACTCCACCGTGGTGAACGTGGCCGCGCCCGCGATCCGCGCGGACCTCGGCGGGTCGTACTCCGCGCTGCAGTGGACGGCCGCCGGCTACACGCTCGCCCTCGCGGTGGCGCTGCTGACCGGCGGCCGGCTCGGCGACATGTTCGGGCGGCGGCCCGTCCTGCTCGCGGGGGCGGCCGGGTTCATGGCGATGTCGGTGGCGTGCGCGTTCGCCTGGTCGCCGGAGAGCCTGATCGCCGCCCGGGTCGCGCAGGGGCTGTGCGCCGCGGTGATGGTCCCGCAGGGGTTCGGGCTGATCCGGGACCTGTTCGGCCGGGACACCGGGAAGGCGTTCGCGCTGTTCGGGCCGGTGATCGGGCTGGCCACCATCCTCGGTCCGGTGGTCGCGGGCCTGCTGATCGACGCCGACCTCTTCGGCACCGGCTGGCGCGCGATCTTCCTGGTGAACGTGCCGGTCGGCGCCTACGCGCTGGCCGTGGGCGCCCGGGCGCTGCCCGCCCCGGCGGCCGCGGACCGGTCGGGCGGCCTGGACGGCGCCGGGATGCTGCTCGGCGGCCTCGGCATGAGCATGCTGGTGTACCCGCTCGTCCAGGGCCGCGAGCTCGGCTGGCCCGCCTGGTCGCTCGCGCTGCTCGCCGGCTCGGTCCCCGTCCTCGCCCTGTTCGCCCTGCACCAGCTGCGCCGCACCCGCCGGGGCCGGACGCCGCTGGTCCGGCTGAGCGTGTTCGCCAACCGGGCCTACGCCTCCGGGGTCCTGTTCGTCATCGTCTTCTTCGGCGCGATCGCCGGGTTCTCGCTCGCCACCGGCCTCTTCCTCCAGCTCGGCCTCGGCTACACGCCGCTGGCCGCGAGCCTGGCCATGTCGTCCTGGGCGGTCGGGGCGTTCGCCGGGTCGGCGTTCAGCGGCATGACCATGACCAGGCTCGGCCGCAGGATCCTGCACCTCGGCCTGGCGCTGATGGCCGCGGGCCTGACCGCCCTGTACGCGGTGTTCGAGGCGGTCGGGACGGGCGTCGGCGGCTGGCACCTGGCCGCGCCGCTGCTGCTGTTCGGCGCCGGCATGGGCATGATCTTCGTCCCGCTGTTCGACGTCATCGTCGCGGGCATCGCCGACCACGAGGTGGGCTCCGGCTCGGCCGCGCTGGAGTCGGTCCAGCAGCTCGGCGCGTCCCTCGGCATCGCGGTCCTCGGCACGGTCTTCTTCGGGGCGATCGGCGCCCCGGTGGCCGGGCGCTTCCTGGCGCCGGCCGCACTGGAGGCCGCGGAGCAGGTCACCGCCCTGACCGCCGGCCTCACCGCCGCCGCGTTCCTGATCGCCTTCCTGCTCCCCCGAGGCGCCCGCGCGCACTGATCCCACCCGGTCCCGCGCCCGGCCCGCCGTCCGTCAGGGGCGGCGGGCCGGGCATCCGCGCGGCCGGCCCGCTCCGCCCTCCGGACCGGCACCGATGGTCGAGATGTCGACGCTCGGCGGACAGATGATCACGGTCGCCGGTACCGTGCGCGGATGATCACTCCTGTGGAGGGCGGCCCGTACCGGTGCGCCCTGGTCATCCAGTGGGAAGACGAGGTCGACGACTCGCTCCTGAGCGCGCTCGCCGACGCGACGGGCCTGACGTTCGCGTACTACGGAAACGGCGGTTTCGGCGGTGAGACGCTCGCGGACGTGTACGTCGACGACTCGGGCCGGAACCTTCTGATCGAGGTGACGGCCGACGAGGCCGAGGCGAAGGCCGTGTTCGTCCGCGCGGAGTCCGCGGAGAAGGCCGTCGCGATCCGGGCGGTCGTGGGCGAGCACTTCGAGGTCTGGACAGAGCAGACGCTGCGCGCGCAACTGGAGGAGGATCTCCCCGAAGGGCCATGGGCGCTCATCCCGATGATGATGGCCACAGGCGGCGCGGAGCCCGCTCCGGAGACCGCGGACCTGCTGCAGCGCGCTCTCGGCCACGGTGATGACAAGGTCCGGTCGGCGGCCGAGTACGCGCGGACGGTCGCCGCGGAACTGGTCCATCCGCCGGTGGTGATGCGGGAGGCGCCCCGGGAGCGGCCGACGGGCGTCCTCGCCCCCGCGCGGCCGGTGGAGGGCGAGGAGGACTGGGTCACGGTCCGGCCGGGGACCCCGGGCCGGACCATCCCACGCCCGGTCTTCTGGGTCCGCCTCGCCACCGATGACGCCGAGAAACCCGCCGTCTGGGCTTATACGGAGAACTGGAACATCGCCGTCATCGGCAGGGACACCGACGGCTCGGGCTGGAAGGAGGCCATTTACACGACCATGGACGAGGGGACCGCCCTCCACATCGTCGAGCACCCGGCGCTCGGCACCGTCGTCCATATCGCCGCGCACGGGACGCACGCCGAGGCGACGGCCGCAGCGCTCCGGGAGGCCCTCGGCGGCGAGATCCTGGACGGGCCGCCGTCCGGTCTGGAACGCACGGCCCCGTGACTCTGCCGGGGAGCGGCGAGTCGCCCGACCGGGGGTGGGCGGTTCAGGCGGTCGCGAAGCGGAAGGCGGAGATCGCGATGACCGCCGCCGCCACCGCCCAGTAGGCGCCGGAGGCGAAGGCGACGGCGCGGACCCGGCGGGCCTCGGGCAGGGCGGTGAAGGTGAGCAGCCAGGCCAGCAGCGGCAGGACGAGGATCGCGTGCATCGTCACGAAGTGCGCCGGCTTCAGCGCGGCGACGACGTGGTAGGCGGCCTGCTGGTCGCCGGACCGCACCGTCGTGACGCCGCGGGCGATCATCGCCGCACCGGAGGCCAGGGCGAGCACCAGCGCGGCGAAGCCGGAGCGGACGGCCAGCCGCATGCTCGGCGCGACCTCCTCGTTCCGGCGGAAGGACGCGACCGCGAGCGCGACCAGCGTGACCACGAGGACGCCGCCGCCCGCCGCGAGCATCCGGGTGACGGCCGTGTCGAACGCCGTCTCCTCGTTGAAGTGGGACGGCACCTTGCGCCACGCCTGGAGGGTGATGAGGGCGACCTCCACGACGCAGTCGGCCGCGAACACGCCGAGGATCGCGGTCCGCGCGCGGTCGCCGAGCCGGACGGACACGCTGACCCACGCGATCGTCAGCAGCGTCAGGCCGAACGAGAGCCCGAAGGTCACGGGCTTGCGCCACGACACCGGCCCCGTCCACGGACCGCCGTCCACCGCGAACACGGCCAGGTGCAGCAGGCCGGAGGCCATCAGCGCGGCGCCGATCGCGTAGGCGGCGCGCTCGACGCGCCGGCCGTCCGTCCAGGGAGCCCCCGGTCCCTGGACGGCCGCCGGGAACGCGCCGCGGGAAGCCTCCACCTGTCCGGCCATGGTCGGCCCCCTTTGAAGTGAGTGAGTGCTCACCCAGTATGGACGAGCACCCACGCGCGGGACAAGGGAGGCGGTCAGCGCAGGGCCGCCTCCACGGCCGGGACGGCGATCGCGCGTCGCGTCGCGGCCCAGCTCGTCACGCCGGTCAGGACGGCGGCGAGGGCGACCACCGCGAGGAACGTCCCGACGTTCCCGGGCGGGACGGCGGAGTCGCGGCGGGCGAGGCCGAACGCCACGATCGTGAAGGCCGAGGCGACCGTCCCGCAGACCACGCCGGTGACCGTCAGCACCGCCGACTCCAGCGCGGCCGCGGTGAGCACCTGGCGCGGGGTCGCGCCCGCGAGCCGGGTCTGGCCGAACTCGCGGCGCCGGTGCGCGGTCGCCGCGATCAGCGTGTTGACCAGCATGATCGCCGTGAACAGCACCACCATGCCGATGACGACGAAGTTGAGCGTCTCGATGCCCTTCTGGTCGAGCGTCTTGGAGAGGCCGGCCGCGTCCATCGCCTCGTTCTCGATGGCCTGGGCGTAGAGCGTGCCGACCGCGGTCCCGACGAACAGGATGATCGGCGTGACCGCGGAGGCCAGGGCGCCCGCCCGGCGGCGCATCGTGGCCGCCGCGAGGTCCCCGGCCGCGCCGCCGAGCGCCCGCATCGGCCCGGCCGCCAGCGCCGTCGCACCGCGCATGATCGCCGGCGCCAGCAGGGCCAGCCCGATCCCGGCGAAGATGTCGGCCTGCCCGGAGGTCGCCATGGCGTCGCTGCCCTTGCCGTCCATCACCGTGAGCGTGGTGACCACCTCGCCGACGGCGACCAGCAGGAACAGCACCGCGAACACGATCCGCTTCCGGCTGAGCCGCGCGTCCCCGATGGCGGCGGCCGTCATCGACTCGGTCACCCGGACGCGCGTGGCGCGGCGCGCGGTGATCAGCGCGGCGGCGACCGCGGACACGAGCGTCACGCCGATCCCGAGCGACAGCGCGGCGGGGCCGAAGCGGTAGCCGATGTCCGCGGGGACCTGGTCGGTGCCGTGCAGCAGCCCGAGCAGGGCACGGCCGGCCGGGTAGGCGGGCACGACCGCGAGCAGCGCCGCCGCCGCGGCCAGGCCCGCCGCCTCGCCGACGATCATCCGGGCGAGCTGCGCCGGGGTCGCGCCGACGCTCTTGAGCAGCGCGATCTCCGACGCCCGCTGCCGCACCGACAGGGTCAGCGTCGAGGTCACCGCGAACACCACCAGCAGCAGCCCCCAGCCGCCGACGACGGACGCCATCGTGACCAGGGTCTCCCGGGCCTCGCCCGTCGCCCCGCTCGCCTCGGCCGTGTCGAGCATCGAGGCGAACGCCATGATCATCGTCGCGCCGAGGAACATCGCGAGGAAACTCGCCGTGAAGGCGCTCGCGCGGCGGCGCAGGGAGCGCAGAGCCAGCTCGACCATGGTCACGCCTCCGCCATCGTGCGCTGGCGCTCGACCTCGTCGGCCAGGCGCGTCATCCGCTCCGCCACGGTCTCCGCGGTCGGCGCGGCCTGGTATCCAACGATCCGCCCGTCCGCCAGGTACAGCACGGAGTCGGCGAAGGACGCGGCGACCGGGTCGTGGGTCACCATCACCACCGTCTGCCCGAACGCCCGCACCGACTCGCGCAGCAGGCCCAGCACATCGCGGGCGCTCCGGGTGTCGAGCGCGCCGGTCGGCTCGTCGGCGAACAGCACCCGCGGCGCGGTGACCAGCGCCCGCGCGATCGCCACCCGCTGCTGCTGCCCGCCGGACAGCTCCGCGGGCAGGTGGCCGAGCCGGTCGCCGAGGCCCACCCGGTCCAGGACGGCCCGCGCCCGGTCCCTGTCCACCTTGCGGCCGGCGAGCTTCAGGGGGAGCACCGTGTTCTGCATGACCGACAGCGTCGGCAGCAGGTTGAACTGCTGGAAGACGAAGCCGATCCGCTCCCGCCGGAACCTCGTCAGCGCCGCCTCCCCGTCGCCCGTCAACTCCGCGCCGTCGACGAAGACGCGGCCCTCGGTGGGACGGTCCAGACCGGCCGCGCACTGCAGGAGGGTGCTCTTGCCGGACCCGGACGGGCCCATGACCGCGGTGAACGACCCGGTCGGCAGCGACAGCGACACCCCGTCCAGCGCCACCACCCGGTTGCCCTCGGCGCCGTACACCCTGCGCACGTTCTCCAGCCGGAGCGCCTCCCCCGGCGCCTGCCGCGCCGGCTCCGCTCCCCTGCGTCCGAACATCGTCCTCACCTCCGCCCGGCGCCCCGGGCGGGCGCCTCCGGAACACGAAGCTACGGACGCGCGGGGCCGCCGGGGATGGGTCCAGCACGCCGATGGGGGTAGGCAAAACCCCACCATCGCCGGGCCCGGTTTCGCCCGCGGAGCGCCGGGCGGGTTAGAGTCGCCCGAGGTGCGCCGGGAAGTCTGGTCGGCAGGTCCCGTCATCCGCATGCCGTCCAGGGGGTTGAGTGCAGGCCACGGCCGCGATCGTCATCTTCGTCTGCGCGTACGTGCTGATCGCGTCGGAGAAGGTGCCCCGGACGGCGGTGGCGCTCGGCGGCGCGGGCCTGATGCTCCTGCTGCACGTCACCGACGCCGAGGCCGCGTTCTTCTCCCCCGAGTCCGGGATCGACTGGAACGTCGTCTTCCTGCTGCTCGGCATGATGGTCATCGTCTCGGTGCTGCGCCGGACGGGCCTGTTCGAGTACGTGGCGATCTGGGCCGCCAAGCGCGCGCGGGGGCGCCCCTACCGGCTAATGGTGATGCTGATCGTGCTCACCGCGGTGGCGTCCGCGCTGCTGGACAACGTCACCACCGTCCTGCTGATCGCGCCCGTCACCTTCCTCGTCTGCGAGCGGCTCGCGCTGCGCCCCGAGCCGTACCTGATCGCGGAGGTCATGGCGTCCAACATCGGCGGCACCGCGACGCTGGTCGGCGACCCGCCCAACATCATCATCGCCAGCCGGGGCGGCCTGTCGTTCAACGACTTCCTGGTCAACCTGGCGCCGCTGGTCGTCGTGCTGCTGGTCGTGTTCTGCCTGCTGGCCCGGTGGCTGTTCCGCTCGGCGTTCCGCTACGACCCGGACCTCGCCGCCGAGGTCATGGAGCTGGAGGAGCGGGAGGCCATCACCGACCGCCGGCTCCTCGCCCAGGGGCTCGCCGTCCTCGCCGTCGTCATCGCGGCGTTCGTGCTGCACCCCGTCCTGCACTACGAGCCGTCCGTGGTCGCGCTGCTCGGCGCCGGGCTGCTCGTCGCCGCGACCAAGGTGACCACCGAGGAGGCCCTCAGCGAGGTCGAGTGGCCCACGCTGGTGTTCTTCGCCGGCCTCTTCGTGATGGTCGGCGGGCTGGTCGAGACCGGGGTCATCGGAGAGGTCTCCAGGGCCGCGGCGGACGCCACCGACGGCCGCCTCGGCGTCGCCGCGATGCTGCTGCTGTGGGCGTCCGCCGGGCTGTCGGCGATCGTGGACAACATCCCCTACGTCGCGACGATGAGCCCGATCGTCGCCGACCTCGTCCAGCAGCACCCCGGCGCCCAGGGGCACGTGCTGTGGTGGGCCCTCGCCCTCGGCGCCGATCTCGGCGGCAACGCCACCGCCATCGGGGCCAGCGCCAACGTGGTCGTGCTCGGCATCGCCGCCCGCAACGGCACGCCCATCAGCTTCTGGTACTTCACCCGCTACGGCATCATCGTCACCCTCGTGACGATCGCCCTGTCGACCCCCTACCTCTGGCTCCGCTATCTGTGATCGCCGGCTGCCCGCAAACGCCGGCCCGATCCGGGAGGATGGGGGGATGGACGAGGTGCCTGAGGACTGGGAACGCGCGCTCGCGATCGTGGCGCACCCCGACGACCTGGAGTACGGGACGTCGGCGGCGATCGCCAGGTGGACGGGCCAGGGCAAGAGCGTGACGGAGGTACTGGCCACCCGCGGGGAGGCCGGGATCGACTCGATGGACCCCGACGAGGTGCGGCGGATCCGCAGCGCCGAGCAGGTCGAGGCGGCGCGGATCGTCGGCGTGGACACCGTCGAGTTCCTCGACCTGCCGGACGGCATGCTGGAATACGGCCTGCCGCTGCGGCGGACGCTCGCCGCGGCGATCCGGCGGCACCGGCCCGAGGTGGTGCTGTCACTGAACTTCCGCGAGACGTTCCCCGGCGGCGGCTTCAACATGGCCGACCACCGGGTGCTCGGACTCGCGGTCGCGGACGCGATCCGGGACGCGGCGAACCGGTGGGTGTTCCGCGACCTCGGGCTCGAACCGTGGCAGGGCGTCCGGTTCGCGCTGTTCGGCGGGTCGCCGGAGCCCACCCACTACGTGGACGTCACCGGGCACCTGCGGGCCGGCATCGACTCGCTGCTCGCGCACCGCGTGTACTTCGCGGGCCTCGGCGACGGGTTCGACGCCGAGGCGTTCCTCACCGGCATGGCCGAGGAGGGCGGGAAGGCCGCGGGCGTCGAGCACGCGATGGCCTTCGAGATGATCGGGAGCTAGCGGCGGGCGTTGGGCCGCTTGCCCTTGTTGTGCTTGCTCCGCTTGCGGGCCCGGCGCTTGCGCGTCTTCTTCGACATGTCCCGATTGACCGCCCGCAGGGCGGTCCAAGGCAAGCGGTCGGCCGGGCGCAAGCGGCACGAACCCGCCCGGCCGCACGTCCGAAAAGGCGTGCGGCCGGGCGGGCCGGTGCTGGTCCGGTCAGCGGACCTCGGTGATCTCCGGGCCGCGCTCGAACGGGTCGAAGGTCTCCACGGCCTCTTCCTCCCCGTCCTCGCCGGCCTCGCTGAACTCCTTGGGGATCTGCAGCTCCAGGAGCTCGCGGGGCGGCATCGGGGCGTCGCCGCGGTGCACGACCACGCCGCTCAGCACGTCCTCCAGGACCTGCCACTGCTCCTCGTCCTCGATCGCGGCGCCCTGCACCACGGCCTGCAGGAACCAGCGGGGGCCGTCGACGCCGAGGAAGCGGATGATCTGCGGCGCCCAGCCCTGCTCGACGAACTCCGCCGGGATCTGCTCGCGGACCTCCTGCGGCATCTCGGCGAGGACCTCCTCGGTCAGCGCCGCGGGGACCATCGCCAGCAGCTCGGGGCCGAACGGGCCCTCGCCCTCCTGGGTCTGGCCCTGAGCCTCCTCCTGGATGTCCTTGGCGGTCTCACGGCGCACGTCCTCCCAGATGCCGCTGCGCTTCGGCGCGGCGAACACCTGGAGCTGCATGGCGCTCTCCTCGTACTGCACCAGCACGGCGACGGGCCGCCCGTCGAGCGGGTTGCCCTCCTCGTCGACCTGGGTCGCCTCGAAGTTCACCTGGAAGCCCAGCCCCGGCGCGACCGGCACCTGGAGGGATCCGAAGTCCAGCCGCTGCATCTCGGGGAAGGAGTCCTCGGAATCCCACGGGCCGCCCGCGGACTCCGCCTTGGCCGACCCCGCCTCGGCGGGAGCGTCCTCGGCGTTCTCCGCCTGCTCCTCGGTCACCTCGGGACCCTCCGCGGGCTCCTCGGCCTGCCGGCGACGTCCAAAAGCCACGACTCACACTCCTTCTCGACTGTGCTCATTGTCCCCGGATCGCGGGGCCGGGCCGAATCCGCCGGTGGAGCCGAACCCGCCGGTTCCGCGCGCCGATCCGGGAAGCTCGGTGACCTCGTGGAACACCGCGTGCTCGACCCGCTGGACGACCATCTGCGCAATGCGGTCTCCGCGCCGCAGCCTCACCGTGGCGCGGGGGTCGGTGTTCAGCAGGGTCACCTTGATCTCACCCCGATAGCCGGCGTCGACCGTACCGGGTGCGTTGACGATGGTCACCCCCAACCTAGCGCCCAATCCGGAGCGGGGGTGAATGAAAGCGGCGTAGCCGTCCGGCAGCGCGATCGCCATCCCGGTGGGGACGACGGCGCGCTCCCCCGGCGCCAGTTCCACGTCGGCGGCCGCGACCAGATCGGCGCCCGCGTCGCCCGCGTGGGCGTACCGCGGCAGGGGCAGCTCCGGATCCAGCCGCCGGACCAGCACATCGACCTTGCTCACGGGCTCCACCTCACGCGTACCTGCCGGAGAACCACACGACCCTACCCAGGCGGCGGGCGGCGGCCGCGGCCGAAACGCCGCCGCCGCGCGAGTCCGGCAGTTGACCCTACCCGTTCCCGGCCATGACCACTTCCGGAAGGTTTGGCCCCGAAGTGAAGTATCACGCGTAGCGTCACCATTGTTACCCGCGGTGGCTCTTGGGGGACGCGTTTCCCCAGGAAGGGGACGACATGGGCACACGCGAGCGGGCCGTCACCCACCGGTCCCTGGACGGCGTGCGGATCCGGCTCACGGGCGACCACGACCTGCGGCGGCCGTGCACGTCGGTGGCCCGGATCGCCGGCGGCGGACGGCTCCACGAGATCTCCAGCGGCACCCGCGAGGACGCGCTGGCCTGGGCGTCCGACATCGGGGTCGACCGCTTCGAGCAGGAGTTCCGCATCCAGGGCGGGCGGCTGCGGGTCGGCCGGACGGCGACCCGCGACGCCGAGACGGGGCTGAGCGACCCCGTCCTCGCGGCCGTGTGGGAGGGCCGCCGCCACGCCGTGTTCACGCACCTCTACCACGGGCGCCCGGCGGACGCGGTGGCGTTCTTCGACACGGTGCGCCTGACCGAGCACGAGGACGGGATCACCGCCGTGCCGCGCGGCCGGGCACGCCGGCCCGAGCCCGCCGAGATGGTCAAGGAGGTGCCGGGGATCGGCCTGCTGGAGATCACCGCGCTGACCTCGGTGACGCGCAAGCGGCTGCCGCCCTGGCGCGGCGCCTCGGTCGCGGGCGGCGAACTGTTCCGGGACGCCGTGGAGGGGCAGGGCCCCTACTTCCTGCTCGCGCTGCGGTCGCTGCTGGTGACCGTCCTGCCCGAGGAGGACCGAGTGCGGGACGTCCCCCGGCGGCTCGCGGGTCTGGCGGTCGAGGCGATCCGGTGACCGGGCTGCTCGCCGGGATCGCGGCGGTCGCGGTCCCGCTCGTCCTGCTGGCGTCGCTGGCCGGGCAGGTCAGGCGCCCGGCGGCGCTGGCCGCCGCGGTGCGGGCGCACCGGGTGCTCCCCGCCGCCCTCGCCGGGGCGGTCGCGGCGGCCGTGATCGCGGCGGAGGCGCTGATCGGCGCCGCCGGCGCGGCGGCGCTCCTGCTCCGGCTGGACGGCCCGGCGCGCGCGGCCGGCGGGGCGGCTGCCGCCCTGCTGGCCCTGTACGCGGTCTACGGAGCGCACGTGGCCCGCACCCGGCGCGGCGTCCCCTGCGGATGCGGGGGCGCCGGCACGCCGATGACCGGGTGGGTCGCGGGACGCGCCGCCGCGCTCTGCGCGCTCGCCCTCCCCCTCGCCCTGCACGGGCCGCCCGCCGGGCCCACCGCGTACGAGTGGTCGATCGAGGTCGCGGCGGGCCTGGCGTTCGCCGTCCTCCTCTGGACGCTCCCGCACGCGATGACCGTTGAGAACTCGGCCGTGGCGAGCACGGCCGCGGACAGGAGGACGGCCGGATGAGCTTCCAGAACAGCGCGCTCCTGCTGTCGTGGGTGGCGATCCTGCTGCTCGCCCTGGTGGTCGCCGGCCTCGTCCGGCAGGTCCACGCGCTCAGCCCGGGGGCGTCCCGGCCCGCCGCGCTCGGCCCCGCCGCGGGCGCGCCCGCGCCCGCCTTCGACCGGCTCGGGCCCGGCCTGCTGCTCTTCCTGGACCGCGACTGCGGCGTCTGCGCCGACGTCCTCGCCGCCGTCCCGTCCGACCGGCCGCTGCACGCGATCTTCGCCGGGGCGGCGCCCGAGGACGCGTCCCGTCCGGGCGTGACCGTCCTCGCCGGCGAGCAGGACGGCCTGTTCGCCGACTACCGCGTCCCCGCCACCCCGTTCGCCGTGCTGGTCGGCGCGGACGGGCGCGTGCGGGCCGCCGAGCCCGTCGGCTCCTCCGAAGCCCTCCGCGCACTCACCCTGGAGGCCGCACGATGATCGAACTCGAAGACGTCCCGCCGCTGCGCGGCCCGCGCCCGGAAGGGGCGCAGCGCGTCCGGCGGCGCCCGGCGCCCGCGGACGAGCCGCGGTTCCGCCCGGTGCGCCGCAGCGTCCTCACCGGGCTCGCCGCGGCGGGCGCCACCGCCGGGCTGAAGGCCCTCGGCGTGTTCCCGCCCGCGCGGGAGGCGCTCGCCTCGGGCTTCCAGCTGGTCGGCTACTACGACATCTATCCGCGCTGCCCCTCCTACGCGGCCAACCACAACTGCTCCCCGGGCTGCGGGCCCAGCCTGGTGTGCAGCGTGTGCTGCCGGACGAGCGGGAAGTACAAGGGCTTCCACAAGTCGGGCGTGTCGGATCCGGGGCGCTACAAGCTGCGCCCCAACCAGTGCTACGGCGGCGGCTACGACGGCTGGCTCTGGGCCTACGCCAAGAGCTGCGGAAGCTGCAAGAAGGGCGTCACCTGGCGCTGCCACGACGGCTGGAAGAAGTCCAAGAAGGGCAACTGGTACAAGACCATCTGCCGCAAGGCGATGGCGTGCAAGAACTGACCGCGGGGCGGCTGCGGCGAGGCGCGTCCGACCCGCTCCTCCCCGTGGCCGCCCTCGCGCTCCTGGCGGTGTCGGCCGCCGCCCTGGACGCCGCCGTCCTGTGCTGGGGGTCGATCGGCGCGCTCGCCGGGTTCTCCCTGTCGGGGAGCGTTTGAACGCGCAACAGCGAATCCGTGCTGTTCTCGCCAGGTTGGCGGGCCCCCGTACGGCAGGGCGAGGTCCTGGCCGTCTTCACCCTCGGGCTCCTGCTCGGGGGCACGCTCACCGCGGCGGTGGTCTGGCTGCTGTCCGGCCTTTCCGCCCCGCTCCCGGCACCGGCCCGCACCGCCGCGATCCTCGCCCTCGCCGGGCTGGGGGCCGCGCGTGAGGCCGGGCTGGTCCGCGTCCCCCTTCCGCAGAACGCCCGCCAGATCCCCCAGGAGGTCCTGCAAGCGCACCTCCGCCGGGGCGCGCTCCAGTTCGGCTTCGAGCTCGGCACCGGCGTCCGCACCTACGTCCCGGCCACGGCCCCCTACGTCCTGGCCCTGGGCCTGCTTCTCGCCCGCGAGGACCCGCTCACCACCGTCCTGGCCGGCACGTTCTTCGGCGCCGGGCGCGCCCTGAGCGCCCTCCTGACCTACCTGGCCCGCGACGAGCACCGGGACGCCGCGCTGGCCGTCCGGATGCCGGCCGTGAAGACCGCGACGGCGATCGCCTCCCTGGCCGCCCTCGCCCTGCTGCTCCTGTGATCGAGGCCGCCCATGTCGATCAAGTCCCCTCCCGCATGGGAGACTGGGCCCACCTCGCCGTCACTGGAGAGCCGTCGCCCACCGGGAAGGCACCGTTCGTGCTCTGGTCGCTGCTGATCGCCCTGCTGCTGCGGGTGTTCGCCGTGGCCGAGTGGGCGGGGACGGCGCCCGGGCAGTCGGTCCTGGCCACGCTGGGCGCGCTGACCGTGGCGGGGCTCCTGGTGCTCGCGGCGGTGCGGGTCCGCGCGGCCCGGCAGGGGCACGGCGCGGCGCGGGCGCGGCTGCGGACGACCCTGCGCGAGAGGACGCTGCGGACCGCCTTCCTGCCGCAGCGCGATCCGGACGCGGCGGGACGGCCCCGTCCGCGCGCTCCCGGAACGGGGATCGCGGCCGCCTGAGCGCGGCCGGAACGCCATCGATCCCCCTCTTCCGGAAGGTTCTCCCATGTTCGACGTTCCCGTTTCGATCGCCGCCGCCCTCCTGGGCGGGCTGGCGGACGCCCTGGACCCGGTGGCCGGCGGCCTGGCCACCGCGCTGGCGATCGTGCTGTTCACCGCCGGGGTGCGGCTGGCGCTCGTCCCGCTCGCGGTCTCGGCCGCCAGGGGCGAGCGGGCGCGGGCCCGGCTCATGCCGAAGGTCCAGGCTCTGCAGAAGAAGCACGCGAAGAACCCGCAGCGGCTCCAGCGGGAGATGGCCGCGCTGTACGAGGCGGAGGGCGCCACGCCGGTGGCCGGGTGCCTGCCGATGGTCGCGCAGGTCCCGTTCTTCATGGTCATGTACCGGCTGTTCGTGTCGGCGACGGTCGCCGGGCACCAGAACGCGCTGCTCGCGCACACGCTGCTCGCGGCGCCGCTCGGGCAGAACTGGATCGGCGTCCTCGGCGGGGGCCTGCTCTCGCCGCCCTCGCTCGTCTTCCTCGGGCTGTTCGCGCTGCTGGCGGTCGTGGCCGCGGTCACGTCGCGGCGGGTGACCGCCGAGGGGCCGGCCGGCGCCCTCGCGCGGGTGATGCCGTTCGGGACGATCGCCGTGGCGGCGTTCGTGCCCCTCGCGGCGGGGTTGTACCTGCTCACGTCCGGTGCGTGGACGGCCGCCGAGCGCGCCGTCCTGCACCGCCGGGCCACCGCGGCGGTCTGATCGCCCTTGACGGATGTCCGGATGGCTGGGTTCGATGGCAACCGAACGGCGTTCTGACTTTCGAGGGCGGTGTGCGGTGACGACGACGGCGCGGGCGGGCACCCAGGGCGGCCCGCCGGAGGACGACCTGTCGGACCTGGCCTTCTGGTCGCTGCCGCCGGAGCGGCGGCTGGCGGCGTTCGCGCGGCTGCGCGAGCGCGAGCATCCGGCGTTCTTCCCGGAGCTCAAGCTGCCGTTCATCCGGACCGGGCCCGGCTACTACGCGCTCACCCGGCACGCGGACGTGGTGGAGGCCAGCCGGACGCCGGACGTCTTCAGCAGCGAGCCGTGCTCGAACAGCATCGCCGACCTGCCCCGGTACATGGCCCGCTACTTCGGCTCGATGATCAACATGGACGACCCGCGGCACGCCAAGATCCGCCGGATCGTGTCGCGGGCGTTCACCCCGCGCGTCCTCGCCAAGCTGGAGACCGACCTGCAG
Source organism: Spirillospora sp. NPDC049024 (assembly GCF_040649235.1). NCBI lineage: Bacteria > Bacillati > Actinomycetota > Actinomycetes > Streptosporangiales > Thermomonosporaceae > Spirillospora > Spirillospora sp. NPDC049024. Next base: position 178,967 of record NZ_JBEZFD010000011.1, on the reverse strand, counting down.
GCGACCGCGACGCGGATCGTGGACGACCTGGAGCGCAAGGGGTCGGCCGACTTCGTCACCGACGTCGCGGCGCGGCTGCCCGTGCAGGTCATCTGCGACATGATGGGCATCCCCGAGCGGGTCCGCCCGATGGTGTACGACCGGACGAACATCATCCTGGGGCTCGGCGACCCCGAGTACACCGGCGGCAAGGACGTGATCCGGGAGGGCATCACCCGGATCGGCGTCCTGTACGGGCTGCTGATGGCGATGTCCGCGGGGTACGAGCTGAACCACCTGGCGATGAAGCTCGCCCGCAGGCGCCGCCGGCACCCCGGCGACGACCTCGTGTCGCGGCTGGTCTCGGCCAACGTGGACGGGGAGTCGCTGACCGACCAGGAGATCGGCTCGTTCTTCATCCTGCTCGTCGTGGCCGGCAACGAGACGACCCGCAACGCAATGACGCACGGGCTGAAGCTGTTCACCGACAACCCCGAGCAGCGGGCCCTGCTGATGGAGGACTTCGACGCCCGCATCCCCGGCGCGGTCGAGGAGATCGTCCGGATGGCGACGCCGGTCATCCAGTTCCGGCGGACCGTGACCCGCGACCACGAGATGAACGGCCACCGGTACCGGGCGGGCGACAAGGTCCTGCTGTTCTACAACTCCGCGAACCGCGACGCGGAGGTGTTCACGGACCCGGACGTCTTCGACATCACCCGCTCCCCCAACCCGCACGTCGGGTTCGGCGGCCCCGGCCCGCACTTCTGCCTGGGCGCGAACCTGGCCCGGCAGGAGATCACGGTGATGTTCCGGGAGCTGTTCACCCGCGTCCCGAACATCCGGGCGAGCGGCGAGCCGCAGATGCTCTACTCCAACTTCATCAACGGCATCAAGCACCTGCCCTGCACGCTGTGAGCGGCGGGCCCGCGCTCCGAGGGGGCGCCGCGGCTCAGGAAGCCGGGCGTCCGGCGGCCCGCGCCGCCGGCGACACCGCGAGGTAGTCCAGCGCCCGCTGCGTCGAGCACACGCGGGACGGATGGTAGTCGCGCCGCAGGTACGCGCGGCCGGCGGAGATCATGAACCGGTTGCTGGGGAACAGCCCGCGCCGCACCGCCCGCCGGTAGTCGCGGATCCGCGGGCGGACGCCCTTCAGCGTCGGGTCGGCCCGGCACAGGAACACCGCTCCGGCGTACACCATCAGGGGCAGCGCGAGGACGCCGAGGAAGAACGCGATGAACCGCATCCAGTACCGCCCGGCCACATGCTGGTAGACGTCGAACGCGACGGACCGGTGCTCGACCTCCTCGGCGCCGTGCCAGCGCAGCAGGTCCATCATCGTCGGGTCGGCGCCTGCCTCGTCCAGTTCGCGGGCGTCCAGGATCCACTGGCCGAGGACCGCCGTGTAGTGCTCGATGCCCGCGATGACGCCGATCCGGACGAACAGCCAGCGCTTGCGGGGCAGGAACGGGATCCAGCACCGGTCGCCGAGGATCCGCCGGAACACCCACTCGATCCGGGCGGTGAGCGGCCGCGGGTCGAGGCCCTGCTCCAGCATCTGCCGGTCCAGGACGCCCTGGTGGGAGTAGGCGTGCACGGCCTCCTGACCCATGAAGCCCTTGACCTCGCGGTAGAGGCGCTCGTCGTCCTGGACGAGCGGCAGCGCCTCCTTGTAGACGTGCACGAACCACCGCTCGCCGGCGGGCAGCAGCAGATGCAGGACGTTGATGAAGTGGGTGGCGACGGGCTCGCCCGGGATCCAGTGCAGCGGCGTGTCCGCCCAGTCGAACCTCACCCGCCGCGGGGCGATGACGGGGTGCCGCTCGTCGATCTCGCTCATCCCGTCTCCCTCTCCCGCCGCGCCGGGCCGGGCCGCGCCGCGCACCCGGCGCGCACCCAATTAGACTAGTAATCTAATATGTGGACGCGCCGGATCCGCGTCAAGGCCCGGCCGGGGTGATCTACGTCGTGGGGGCGAGCACGACGTCGACGGTGAGCGCGGCGGGTGCGGACTCCAGCGTCAGCTCGGCGATCCGCCCGGCGGCGGCCAGGTCGGGCCGCGCGATGTGCGTCACCTCCGCGCCCCGGACGACCGCGCGGGACACGTCGGCGCGCATCGACGCCCTGGCCTCGGACTTGGCCTTGCGGACCTGCCGGAGCGCCTCGCCGGTGGCCGCGAGGACAGCGGGGTCGCCGCCCGGCGGCAGCTCGGCGGCGGACGGCCACTCGGCCGTGTGCACCGATCCGTGCCGCCACCACGACCAGACCTCCTCGGTCACGAACGGCAGCACGGGCGCGAACAGGCGCAGCAGGACCGACAGCGCCGAGCGCAGCGCGGCCCGCGCCGACAGCGCCTCGGGGCCGTCCCCGTAGGCGCGGGCCTTGACCAGCTCCAGGTAGTCGTCGCAGAACTCCCAGAAGAACCGCTCCGTGCGCTCCAGAGCACGCGCCCAGTCGTAGCCCTCGAACGCCTCGGTCGCCTCGTGGACGACCCCGGCCAGCGCCGCCAGCATCGCCTTGTCCAGCGGCTCGGTGACCACCGCGGCCGGGCCCGCCTCGCCGAGCCCGAGCACGAACTTCGAGGCGTTGAGGATCTTGATGGCGAGGCGGCGGCCGACCTTGATCTGGCCGGTGTCGAACGCGGTGTCGGTGCCGGGGCGCCCGCTCGCCGCCCAGTAGCGGACGGCGTCGGAGCCGTACTCGCGCAGCAGGTCGATCGGCGTGACGACGTTGCCCTTGGACTTCGACATCTTCTTGCGGTCGGGGTCGAGGATCCACCCGGACAGGGTGGTGCCCTTCCACGGCAGCGTGCCCTGCTCCAGGTGCGCGCGGACGACCGTGCAGAACAGCCACGTCCGGATGATGTCGTGCCCCTGCGGCCGCAGGTCGAAGGGGAAGACGCGGCCGAACAGGTCGGTGTCGCGCTCCCAGCCGCCCGCGATCTGCGGGGTGAGCGAGGAGGTCGCCCAGGTGTCCATGATGTCGGGGTCGCCGGTGAAGCCGCCCGGCCTGCCGCGCTGCGCCTCGGTGAAGCCGGGCGGGACGTCGGACGAGGGGTCGACCGGCAGCGCGTCCTCGGCCGGCACGATCGGGTCGGCGTGCACCGGCTCGCCGGCGTCGTCCAGCCGGTACCAGACGGGGATCGGCACGCCGAAGAACCGCTGCCGCGAGATCAGCCAGTCGCCGTTCAGCCCCTCGACCCAGTTCTCGTAGCGGGCCCGCATGTAGCCGGGGTGCCACTCCAGCTCCCGGCCGCGCGCGAGCATCTCCGCGCGGACGCCCTCGTCGCGGCCGCCGTTGCGGATGTACCACTGCCGGGTCGTGACGATCTCGAGCGGCTTGCTGCCCTTCTCGTAGAACTTCACCGGCCGGCTGATCCTGCGGGGCTCGCCGTCCAGGTCGCCGGACTCGCGCAGCAGCTCGACGACGCGCTCCTTGGCCGAGAAGACCGTCCTGCCCGCCAGCTCCGCGTACGGCTCCGCCGCGACGCCCTCCGGCGGATCGGCGGCCAGCCGCCCGTCCCAGCCGATGATCGCGCGGGTCGGCAGGTCAAGCTCGCGCCACCAGGTGACGTCCGTGACGTCGCCGAACGTGCAGATCATCGCGATCCCGGAGCCCTTGTCCGGCTCGGCCAGCCGGTGCGCGACGACCGGGACCTCCACGCCGAACAGCGGCGTGCGCACGGTCGTCCCGAACAGCTCCTGGTACCGCTCGTCGTCGGGGTGCGCGACCAGCGCGACGCAGGCGGGCAGAAGCTCCGGCCGCGTCGTCTCGATGTAGACCGGGCGCTCGTCGCCGTGGAACCGGATCCGGTAGAACGCGCCGGGGTGCTCGCGGTCCTCCAATTCGGCCTGCGCCACGGCGGTGCGGAAGGTGACGTCCCACAGCGTCGGCGCTTCGGAGAGGTACGCCTCGCCGCGCGCCAGGTTGCGCAGGAACGCGCGCTGGGACGCCGTCCGGGCGGCGCGCCCGATGGTCGTGTAGAGCAGGCTCCAGTCGACCGAGAGGCCGACGCGGCGCCACACCTCCTCGAACGCCTTCTCGTCGACCTCGGTGAGGCGCTCGCAGAGCTCGATGAAATTGCGCCGCGAGACCGGCTGCTGGCGCTTGGCGTCGGGCTTGGCCGGAGGCTCGAATCCCGGATCGTAGGGAAGGGACGGTTCGCACCGGACGCCGAAGTGGTTCTGCACGCGGCGCTCGGTCGGCAGGCCGTTATCGTCCCAGCCCATCGGGTAGAAGACCGCCCGACCGCGCATGCGGTGGTACCGGGCGATGGTGTCGGTTTGGGTGTAGGAGAAGACGTGGCCGACGTGGAGGGAGCCGCTCACGGTGGGCGGCGGGGTGTCGATCGAGTACACCTCGCCGCGCGGCCTGGTGCGGTCGAAGCGGTAGACGCCGCCCTCCTCCCAGGCGCGTACCCATGTGTCCTCCAGGCCGTCCAGGGAGGGCTTCGGAGGGACGTTCGGAGTACGCGGCTGCTCTGTCATGAGGCCAATCGTATTGACATCGGCCCGGATCGCATGCCGATTACCGGCGCCGACGCGGCGATCACCTGCACCGCCCGGGGCAGGCGGTTCCGGTAGCGTCGGAGACGACAGGACGAGAGAGGACCAACATGGCGGACAAGGGCGACATCGGCTGGCGGGTGATGGCCGGGGCGGCCGCATTCGCGGGCGGCTTCGTCGCGAAGAAAGTGATCACGCTGGCCTGGAAGAAGAGCACCGGCAAGGAGCCGCCGACCAATCCCGAGTCCCCCGAGGTGGCGCTGTCCGAGGCGATCGGGTGGGCCGTGGTGATGGGGGTCGGCATGGAGGTCGCGCGGCTGCTCGCCACCCGCGCCGCCGCCCACCAGTGGGCCAAGAGCACCGGCCAGAGCCCGTCCCATCTCAAGGCCGAGGTCTGAGACGCCCCGGACGGGGGCCCGGCCCCCGTCCGGCGGGTGAACGCGCCGTGGCCGGTCCCTTCGTCGATGGAAGGGACCGGCCACGGCGCGTTCTCGTCCGGTCGGGTCTTCGCGAAGGGGCTCGCCGGGTGCGGCGAGCCGTTCCCTCGATGCCCGGTCGTGCCGCCTAGGGGGAGGGCGGCGTACCGGGGGTTCAGACGGCGTACCAGGGGTTCGGGCTGGGTGCTAGGGGTTCAGGCGGGGCTGGTCACTGGGGAGCGGGGGCAGGCTGCCGGCGATCTCCCTGAGGTCGCCCCGGACCTTCAGGGCCAGCGCCCTGGTCGCGGAGCGGTTGAGCGCGGCCCCGGCCGCGGCGCCGGTGAGGAGGGGGCCCATGGTGGACAGGCTCCGGCCGAAGACGCGGAGCATCCGCTTGCGCAGCGCGCTCTTGGCGGCCGTGCCGAGAGCGCTGGTCAGGGAACCGCTCTCCAGGGGGTTGACACCGCGCTGCCGCGCCCAGGACGTCACGAACGCCGCGCCGCGCGCGGTCCCGCTGCCCTGGACGCTGACGCCGTAGACCTCGTGCAGCTCGGCGATCATCTTCACCTCGATGGCCGCGACGACGAGCGTCTCGGCGGCGAGCTGGGCCGGCGCCGTCAGCAGCAGCGGCGGGGCTGCGAACTCCACGGCCGCCAGCGCGCCGCCGGCGGCGCCCACGGCGGTGGTGGCGTTGCCGGCCGCCTTGACGATCCGGTCGGCGAGCTCCTCCCCCATCACCCCGTGGTGGTGGGCCTGGAGGGTCTCCAGATCGCGGATCGGGATGTGCGGGGCCGCCGCCACGAGCAGGTCGGCGAGCCACCTGCCGCGCGCGACGCCCGCGGCGCCCACTCTGCGGGCGCTCTGGCCGAGCAGTCCGGCCAGTCGCCCGAGCAGGCGGCCGCGGGTCTCGCGGTCCATGTCCTCGTCGGAGGTGAGCCTGCCGATCAGCTCACCCAGCTCCGTGGAGCCGTCGCCGCGCGCCGGCTCCACCTCGCCGCGACGCGGTTCGTCCTCTCCCGTCACCCGTCCTCTCCCGTCACGCGGCCACTCCCGGTCACCTGGCGGCGACCGCCGGTCAGGCGGCGCATTCGCGGCAGACCGGCTGACCGTTCTTCTCGGTGGCCAGCTGGCTGCGGTGGTGCACCAGGAAGCAGCGCGTGCAGGTGAACTCGTCGGCCTGCCGGGGGACCACCCGGAAGGTGAGCTCCTCGTTCGACAGGTCGGCGCCCGGCAGCTCGGCGACCTCGCCGGCGTCCAGGTCCTCGTCGATGATGCTGGCGGCCTTGTCGGCGCGCCGGGCCTGGAGCTCCTGGAGGCTGTCCTCGCTCAGGTCGTCGTCTGTCTTACGTGGGCTGTCGTAGTCGGTCGCCATCTTCTATCTCCATCCCCCTCAGTGCTTTATGCGCCCCGTCGCGCGGATCTAACGCACGGGGGGCCGTTCTTGTGCCCGATCCGGGCGGGAAATTCTGTCACGTTTGGTGACCTGCGACACACGAGGCGCGACCGTTCCCACGAGTGACTCCCGTCACCCGGCTCATTCCTCGCACTGTGTCTTCGGTCACACACCCGCCGGATGCCACGGCCCTGCAAGGGGCCGGAGCACCTGCCGGGGATCCCGCGGCGGCGGGGATCATATCGGTCCCGGGAGGGTTGTGCGCACCGACCGGCCGGGCGCGGCGGGACGGCCCGATCCGGCTGCCGGAACACCGAACCGGACGCATCAGTGAAACGTCTGAACTAACGCGATATCGTGCCCGCCTGAGGTTGGGGGCGGGCCCCCTGCGGGGGTCAGCCCGGCGATCGCCGGCAGGGGACCCCCGCGAGCGGGTCCGGCGCACAATGTCGCAGACATCACTGCGGGTCAATGGAGGGTCAGATGCCGGATGCCGCTCCGCTGGAGCCGGGCGATCCTAGGGCACTCGGACGGTACGAGGTCATTGGACGACTGGGCGCCGGGGGCCAGGGCGCCGTCTTCCTGGGCAAGGCGCCCAACGGGGAGTACGTCGCCGTCAAGCTGCTGCACGCGCAGATGGCGAACGATCCCGCCGCGCGCGCCCGGTTCACCCGCGAGGTGGCGGCGGCGCAGAAGGTCGAGCCCTTCTGCACGGCGCGGGTCCTGGAGGCCGACGTCCAGGGCGACCAGCCCTACGTCGTCAGCGAGTTCATCGACGGGCCGTCCCTGCACGACGTGGTCGCGCACGACGGACCGCGGAGCGCGGCGGAACTGGAGCGGCTCGCGATCGGCACGGTGACCGCGCTCGCGGCCATCCACGAGGCCGGGATCGTGCACCGCGACTTCAAGCCGAACAACGTCATGCTGGCCGCGGACGGCCCGCGCGTCGTCGACTTCGGCATCGCGCGGACGGTCAACTCGCAGGAGAGCGCCGTCACCGCGACGGGCATGGTGGTGGGCACGCCGGGCTACCTCGCGCCCGAGCAGCTCACCGGCGCGCCCCTGACCCCGGCGGTCGACATCTTCGCCTGGGGCGCGACCATGGTGTTCGCCGCCACCGGGCAGTCGCCGTTCGAGGCCGAGACGCTGCCGGTCATCATCAACCGGATCCTCAACGAGGAGCCCGACCTGTCGGCGCTTCCCCCGGGCCCGGTGCGCGACCTGGTCGGGCGCTGCCTGTCCAAGGACGCCGGCCTGCGCCCCCCGGCGGCGCAGCTGCTGCTGAACCTGCTCGGCCACGTCGGCGCCGCGCCCGCGAACCAGGGCGCCGGGCAGGAGGACCTGCTCAACCAGGGCACCCGGATCGCCTCGCAGCTTCCGCCGCCGCCCCCGGTGCCGCCGGCGCCGCGGCCCCAGCCGCAGCAGCAGCCGATCACCCCGCCGCCGATGCCGCTGCACCAGGGCGGGATGGGCGGCCCGGCCACGCCGCCGCCGCAGCCGATCACGCCGCCGCCGATGGCGATGTACCAGGGCGGGGCGATGCCGCCGCAGACGCCGCCGCCGCCGATGCAGATGCCGCCCGGCCCGCCGGGCCCGCAGTACGGGCCGCCGCCGAAGCAGTCCAGCTCCGCCGGGCCGATCATCGCGATCGGCTGCGGCGCGCTCGCGCTGATCGTGATCCTGGTGGTCGTGGTGCTCGCCATCATCGGCGCCAACAGCGACGACGACCCGCCGACGCCGACCTACTCGCCGCCGAACACCTACACGCCGAGCGAGACGCCGACCACGAGCACCACGGGCGGGCTGCTCGGGAACTTCACCGGCGACGGCAACCAGCCGAACGCCGGGTCGGGCCACACCCGGTTCAACGTCAAGTTCTCCCTGCTCTACTCCAGCGGCGTCGCGACGTACAGCTACCCGTCCGGCGCGCAGGACAACTGCTACACCCGGCTCTCGCTGCTGTCCGGCGACGAGAACAGCTCGAAGATCGAGTACCGGGAGACGCCGATGGCGGGGATGGACCCGAAGGAGTGCGCGTCCGGGTACGTCACGTTCATCCCGTCCTCCAGCACCACGATGCGGTGGGAGTGGCGCCAGCTCCAGTCCGAGACGACCGCGACCGCGTACGGGACCGTGTCCAAGTCATGACCGGGACCTCCAGGTCGATGTCCGAGATCTCCAAGGCATGACCGGGGTCGCCCCCCTCCGCGAGGGCGACCCCTCCCGGCTCGGCGCGTACCGGCTGACCGGCCTCCTCGGCGAGGGCGGGCAGGGCGCCGTCTACCTCGGGGAGGACGAACCGGGCCACCGGGTCGCCGTGAAGCTGCTGCACGCGCGCTTCAGCGGCGACCCGAAGGCCCGCTCGCGGTTCGCGGCCGAGGTCGCGGTCGCCAAGCGGGTGTCCGCGTTCTGCACGGCCCGCGTCCTGGACTCCGACGTCGACGGCGACCGCCCCTACATCGTCAGCGAGTACATCGACGGGCCGGCGCTGTCGCGGGTGCTGGCGCAGGACGGCCCGCGGCGCGGCGCCGACCTGGACCGGCTGGCGATCGGGACGATGACGGCGCTCGCCGCGATCCACCAGGCGGGGGTCGTGCACCGCGACTTCAAGCCCGCCAACGTGCTGCTCGCGCCGGACGGCCCGCGGGTGATCGACTTCGGCATCGCGCGGGCGCTGGACGCCACCGGGACCATGTCGAGCACCGCGGTCGGCACGCCCGCCTACATGGCGCCGGAGCAGATCTCCGGGGCGCGGGTAGGACCGGCCGCCGACGTGTTCGCGTGGGGCGCCACGATGGTCTACGCGGCGAGCGGGCGGCCGGCGTTCGGGCAGGACTCGATCCCCGCGGTGATGCACCGCATCCTGAACATGGCGCCCGACCTCGGCGAGCTTCCCGACCCGCTGCGCGGCATCGTGGCCAACTGCCTCAGCAAGGACCCGGCACTGCGCCCCGCCTCCCAGCAGGTCCTCGCGCACCTGCTGGCGCTGGCCGGAAGCCTGCCCCAGCCCGTCGGTCCGCGCGGCGGCGAGGACGCCGTGATGCTCACCCAGGGCGCCCGGACGGCGGCCGCCGAGTCCGCACGGCTGCGGACGCAGACGCCGCCGCCGGTCCCGACGCCTTTCCAGGCCGGGCCCTCCATGCCGCAGACGCCGCCGCCCATGCCCGGCCCGACGTGGCCCTCCCCCGCTCCACCGCTCAACGGGAACACGCCCCCGACGTGGGCGTCCGTCTCCGCGCCGGGAGTCGACTTCACCAAGCCGTCCGGCACCCGCAGGAAGCCCGGCATCGGCGTCCTCGCCGGTGTCGGCGGCGCCGTGCTGGCCGTGCTGACGCTCGCCGCCGCCGTGGCTTGGGTCCAGTTCCGCGGGGACGACCGCCCCAGCGCGGTGGACGACGGCGGACGGATCGGCGGGACGCTGCCGGTCATGATGGCGTCGCCGGGCACCGCGAACGGCGAGATCGACCCGTCCCACGCCGTCGCCGGCACCGAGCGGTTCCTCACCAAGCAGCTGTTCACGGGCCTCACCGAGGTCGGCGCCGACGGCGTCGCGCGCAACCGGCTCGCCACGGCGGTCAAGCCGGACGCGCGGTGCGGGACGTGGAGCATCACGATCAAGGGCGGGACGACCTTCAGCGACGGCCAGCCGGTCGACGCGGAGGCGTTCGCGCGCGGCTGGGCGCGCAGCGCGGCGGAGAAGACCGGCGCCGCGCCCTACCTGATGAACGACATCGAGGGGTACGCCTCGGTGGCGGGCGCCGGGAGCGGAGAGCTGCCCGGCGTCAAGGCGATCTCGGCGACATCGCTGGTGGTCACGCTCACCACCCCCAACTGCGACTTCGCGGCCCGGCTGTCCGAACCGGCGTTCATGCCCGCTCCGCAGACGGCGGGCAAGCCCGACGACGCGGCGTTCAACACCCGTCCGATCGGCAACGGCCCGTTCAAGGTGCAGGACTACCGCAAGGACGCGTCGGTCTCCCTCGTCCGCAACGACAGATGGGCGTTCGGCAGGACCAGGCTGGACGGCGTGACCGTGACGCTGAACGGCGACACGACCAAGAACCAGGCCTCCTACGCGGCCGGGCGGGCCGACTGGTACGCGGTCGGCACCGAGGAGATGGCGTCGGTGCCGAGGACGGGTCTGGCCTCCGGTCCCCTGCCGTTCACCCGGATGCTCGTACCGATCACCGCCCGGGGTCCGATGGCGTCGAAGGACGCGCGGCAGGCCGTCTCCTACGCCCTCGACCGGAGCAAGCTCAGCACGGCACTCGGCGGCTTCTCCAAGCCCGCGCACGGCATCGTCCCGGTGTCCGTCCCCGGATTCGGCAAGCCGGGCGTCTGCCCGTCCTGCGATGGGACGGACCCGGAGAAGGCGAAGACGCTGGCCGCCCGGGCGGGGCTGCGGCCCGGGACGGCCATCCGGCTCTACTACCGCGAGTCGCCCGTCGACCGGCGGCTCGCCGCGGTCGTGGGCGCACAACTGAGGTCGGTGCTCGGCCTGCGGGTCGAGGAGAAGCGCTACCCCATCACCGAGTTCACGAAGTACCGCGGCGACGTCATGTCCAAGGACGCGTCCGGGCTGGCCTTCCTGCCCTACGGCCCCGACTATCCGGGCGCCTACACGATGCTGTGGCCGCTTCTGGGCGGTGTCCAGAGCACCGACACGGGGTTCTACAACCTGGGCAAATGGAGTAGCGCCTCCTTCAACAGGACGGTCTCCCAAGCGCTCACGACCGCGGCGCCGGCCGAGCGCACGGCCCTGTTCCGGCAGGCCGAGAAGACGGCGCTGGACGACATGGCCCTCATCCCGCTCCTGAACGACGCCCGGGTCGCCGTGGTCCGGCCCGGCAGGTACCTCAAGCTGGGGGTGGACTACGACGGCGACCCGACCGCGGCCGCCGCCGCGCTGAAGTAGCCGCGGCGGCGCCGCGCTCAGGTGGCCGCGCTCACGCGGCGGGCGGGAGCCGGACGGTGACGATCAGCCCGCCGCCCGGCCGCGGCACCGCGTAGACGGCGCCGCGGTGCGCCAGCACCACCGAGCGGACGATCGACAGGCCGAGCCCCGCGCCCTTGGAGGACTCGACGCGGTCGGCGTTCAGCCGCCGGAACGGCTCGAACAGCCGCTCCACCTCGTAGGCGGGAACGACGGGCCCGGTGTTCTCGACCTGGACGGTGGCGTAGCCCTCCAGCATGCCGGTCCGGATCCACAGCTCGCCGCCGTCCTCGACGTTGTGCTTGATCGCGTTCTCGACGAGGTTGGACACCAGGTGCTCCAGCAGCACCGGGTCGCCGAGCGCCGTCCCGGACGTCAACTCGGGGTGGACGGCCACGTCGTTGTCGTGGTCGCGGCGCGCCGACTGCTCCAGCACCGCCGCCGCCACCTCCGCCAGGTCGACCGGCGTGCGGGCGGTCAGCTCCCGCTCGCTGCGGGCGAGCAGCAGCAGCCCCTCGATGAGCCGCTCGTGCCGGGCGTTGGTCGCCAGCAGCGTCCGGCCGACGGCGCGCAGGTCGTCGGAGGCCTCCGGGTCGCCGAGCGCCACCTCCAGCAGCGTCCGGTTGATCGCGAGCGGGGTGCGCAGCTCGTGCGAGGCGTTGGCGACGAACCGGCGCTGGGTGTCGAACGCCTGCCCGAGCCGCTCCAGCATCGCGTCGAACGTGTCGGCCAGCTCCTTGATCTCGTCGTCCGGGCCCTCCAGCGCTATCCGCTCGTGCAGCGTGCTCTCCGACAGCCGGCGCGCGGTGGTGGTGACCCGCTGCAGGGGGCTGAGGGCGCGGTCGGCGACGAACCAGCCGAGCACCAGGGTGATGACGCCCACCCCGCCGAGCGCGAGCAGCGACCGCCCGACGAGCTGCCGCATCGTCTGCTCGACGAACTGGCGCTGCAGCTCGGCCGACTCCTCGGCGGAGATGCCGAGGCCGATCACCTTGACGTTGCCGAGGATGTTGGCCATCAGCACCGACATCACGAACAGCAGCAGCGCGCCCGCCATGAAGAACAGCAGCCCGTAGAGCAGGGTGAGCCGCAGCCGCACGCTCATCCGGCCGGGCAGCACGGGCACCTGGCCGAACGGCCCGGCGCCCTCGCCGCGCCACATGCCCTTCGCGGCCGGGTACGGCTGGGGGACCTGCTGCGGGCCGGGGCGCCTCCACCGGCCGCCGCGCCGGGCCCCGGCGTCGCCGGCCTCGCCGGCCACGGCCGTCACGGACGCCGGCTGCGCGGCCCGCGCGCCGTCCCCCGCGGGCGGGTTCGGGCGGGCGCCGTCGTCCTGCGGCCCGCCCGGACGGTTCTGGGGTGCGGTCTCCTCGGTCACAGCCGGTATCCCACTCCCGGCACGGTCTCGATCACCGGGGGGTCGCCGAGCTTCTTGCGCAGCGTCATCATCGTGACCCGGACCACGTTGGTGAACGGGTCGATGTGCTCGTCCCACGCCTTCTCCAGCAGGTGCTCGGAGCTGACGACGGCGCCGTCGGCGCTCAGCAGCACCTCCAGCACCGCGAACTCCTTGCGGGTGAGCTCCACGGGGCGGCCGTCGCGCGAGACCTCGCGGCGGGCCGGGTCGAGGGTGATCCCGGCGCGCTCCAGCACGGGCGGCAGCGGCGCGGCGGCGCGCCGGCCGAGGGCCCGCACCCGGGCGATCAGCTCGGCGAACGCGAACGGCTTGGCCAGGTAGTCGTCGGCGCCGATGGACAGCCCCTCGACCCGGTCGTCCAGCTCCCCCGCCGCCGTCAGCATGATGATCCGCGCCGGGTAGCGCTGCGCCACGAGCTGCTTGCAGACGTCGTCGCCGTGCACCTTGGGCAGGTCGCGGTCCAGCACGATCACGTCGTACTCGTTGACCCCCGTGCGCTCCAGCGCGCCCGCCCCGTCGTAGGCCACGTCCACGGCCAGCGTCTGCCGGCGCAGGCCGGTGGCGATCGCGTCGGCGAGCACGCGCTCGTCCTCGACGACTAGAACACGCAAGGGTCCCCCTTCTGGTCGGGGCACGGGCGGCCCCGTGGTTCGAGAATGCACGTGGTTCGAGCATGCACGCGGTCCAAGCATGCACGCGCTCCGCGCGTGCGTGCGCCACCGCGTCCGGCCGTTCACCGTGCCCGCTTCAGATATGCCATGGAAGCCGTAAGACGCCCGTAAGCAGGTGTTCCTCTTCTGGTACGCCAGATCGTGATCTCACCGACGCAAGAATCCGCGAAAATTGCACCGGCGGACAGGTTTGACTCAAGCCTAGGCCTGGGTAGGCATGGGCACGATCCGGGAGGAGGCCCATGGGCGAGTTGTCACGCATGATCCAGCAGCGGCTCGACGACGCGTACGCGTCGCTGCGGAGCGCCCACGCGGATGGTGACACCTACATGGCGGACATTCGCCAGGAGGAGATCGACGACCTGCGCCGGATCGCAGCGAACAACGACATCGGCGTCGAACCGCCCCGCTGCGACTGACCCGCCGTCGCAAGGCGCTGTCCGTGACGGGGAGCCCGGGGCCCGGTCCCGCGCTCCCCGTTTCGGTGTCCGCCCCTGTCTCGGTGCCCGCCCGTCCTCGCCGGTCCCGGCCCTCGCCGGGCGCCGTCCCGCGTCAGTCCCTGGTCGGGTCGAGGGGGGCCAGCAGGTCGTGCAGCGCCTCGAAGGTGCCCGGTCCGGCGGCGATGGTCAGCTCGGGGCCCGGGGCCGCGCCGTGCAGGCCCTCGACGCGCCCGCCCGCCTCCCGGACGATCAGCCCGCCGGCCGCGATGTCCCAGGCCTGGACGCCGCGCTCGTAGTAGGCGTCCGCCCGCCCGGCGGCGAGGGAGCACAGGTCCACGCAGCACGACCCGCCCCGGCGGATGTCGCGGATGTTCGGCAGCACCCCGGTGAGGACCTCCGCCTGCCGCGCCCGCCGTCCCGCGTCGTAGCCGAACCCGGTGGACACGAGCGCCCTGCCGAGCGGCACGTCCGCGTTGACGCGGAGCTCGCGCGCGCCCGACCTGGTGTGCTGCAGGGCGCCGCCGCCGCGCACAGCCGTGTAGGTCTCGCCGCGGCGCGGGATCTCCACCACCCCGGCGACGGCCTCGCCGTCGACCTCGGCGGCGATGCTCACCGCCCAGTCGGGCAGGTCGTAGAGGTAGTTCACGGTCCCGTCGATCGGGTCGACCACCCAGCGCACGCCGCTCGCGCCGTCCTGAGTGCCGCCCTCCTCGCCGAGGAAGCCGTCGCCGGGCCGCACCGCCCTGATCCGCTCGATGATCAGCCGTTCGGCGGCCCGGTCCATCTGGGTGACGACGTCGGTGGGCGACGACTTGGTCTGGACGACGTCCGGGCCGCCGGCGGGGCGCTTGTCGACCAGCATCCGGCCCGCCTCGCGGGCGGTCGCCGCGGCGAGCTCCAGCAGCTCGTCGGCCAGGCTCATGAGACCTCTTCGAGAAGGTGGCGGGGAAGGGAGGCGAAGCGCGGGTCGCTTCCGGGCGTGGCGGCGCGCACGAACGCGAGCCCGAGCTCGGAGGCCCGCTCCGCGGCCTCGACGTCGAGGTCGTACTTGACCTCCATGTGGTCGGAGACGAACCCGATCGGCACCACCGCGACGGCGCGGACGCCCTGCCCGTGGAGGCCGTCCAGGTGGTCGGTGATCTGCGGGTCCAGCCACGGCTGGCTCGGGGGCCCGCTGCGGCTCTGGTACACGAGATCCCAGGGCGCCCCGGGGGCCGCCCGCTCCGCGACCGTCTGCGCGGCCGTGTGCAGCTCGGCGGTGTAGAGCTCCTGGTTGGGCTGGGACAGGGGCACGCTGTGGGCGGTGAAGACCAGCCGCGCGCCTCCGGGCAGGCGGCTCAGCGCGTCCTTGGCCGCGTCCACGAACGGATCGATGAAACCGGGCCGGTCCGCGTAGACGGGGAGCTTGTCGATCTCGGGGGCGCCCGGGACCTCCTCGCGGGCGCGCGCGATGTCGGCGAGGTACTGGTCGTTCGTCGAGTAGCCGCTGTAGGCGGACGTGACGAACGCGGCCGCGCGCCGGATCCCGTCCTCCTTCATCTGCCGGACGGTGTCGGCGAGGTAGGGGGTCCAGTTCCGGTTGCCCCAGTACACCGGCAGGTCCACGCCGTGGGCGGCGAAGTCGGCCTCGATCGCGGCCTTGAGGTCGCGGCACTGCTGGTTGATCGGGCTGACCCCGCCGAACAGGAAGTAGTGCTCCCCCACCTCCTCGAGGCGCTCCTTGGGGATGTTGCGGCCCCTGGTGACGTTCTCCAGGAACGGGACGACCTCTTCGGGCCCCTCCGGCCCTCCGAAGGACAGCAGTAGCAATGCGTCGTACGACGTCATGCGTCCATCCAATCAGCCACGGCCGCGATCACCCGCCAGGGGTGGTCACTCGTAGCGCGCCGAGTAGGCGTTCGCCAGATTGAGGACCTTCTGGACGTACCAGTCGGCGTGGTTGTACTGCCAGACGGCCCGGTAGAGCTGCTTCCCGCCGCGGCCCGCCCCGTTGGCGCACAGGTACTTGGCCGCTCCGGGGATGGCGTCGTAGGGGTTCGTGATGTCGGCCTTGCCGTCGCCGTCGCCGTCCACCCCGTACGCCTTCCAGGTGGAGGGCAGGAACTGCATCGGGCCGAGCGCGCCCGCGCTGGAGCGGCCGGCGTTGCGCCCGTGGTCGCTCTCGACCTGGCCGATCGCCGCGAGGACCGTCCAGGACAGGCCGCGGCAGCTCTTGGCCGCCTGCTTGTAGAGGTCCAGGTAGCTGCCGGGCCGGCCGCCGTCGGCGGGCGCCTGGTACTTGGTGTCGTGCAGGTTCAGGACGCTCGTGCCCGGGCCGAGGATCTTGGTCACGGCCTGGACGACCTTGCCGGGGCTCACCCCCGGCGCGTTGACGAGGACCGCCACGTTCGGGACGAGCCCCATCTCCTCGCCGGACTTCCTGCTGACGAGCATGTCGATGCCGGGCAGGCCGAGCGGCCCGGAGCCGCCCATGGTCAGCCTCGGCATCGTCCGCGCCACCACCGGGTACTGGTAGCCGCGGTTGAGCTGGAGCTGCTGGGCGGCGGCGGGCGACACGACGAACTGGTTCCCGGCCAGGGCCGCCCACAGGTCGGTCTTCTTCGCCGTCCCGGGCGGCGTCCAGGAGCGGAACGCCGAGGGGTCCACGGCGAACGCGTTCACCTGGCGGCCCTGGAGCTGGACGGCGCCGCCCGCGACCGCCGCCACGTCCCTGACCTTGCCGAGCTTCGCGATCCGGGCGATCTTGGCGGCGGGGATCGAGCCGGTGCCGACGGCGAGCACGTCCGGCGGCACCACGCGGCGCAGCGGCGCGACCTGGCCGCCGGTGGCCACGTTGACCGGGTCGCCCGGCCGCACGCTGGGCGGCGCCGCCTCTTGCGGGTCGGTCTTGCCGGGCTTCTCCGTCTTCGTGGTCAGCGCCGCGTAGACGCCGCCGGAGGTGCTGGCGACGGCCAGGACCGCGATGCCGCCGATGAGGAACGGCAGCGCCCGGCCGCCCCGCCGCTGCGGTGCGTTCTTCCCCCGCGGATCCCGCTTCTTCTTCTCGGGCCGCGGCCTCGGCGGGCGGGCGGCGGGCGCCTCGCCGCCGCCGGGCGCGCCGGTGCGCGGAGCTGAAGGAGGAGCCACAACATTTCCCCACGAGTGTCGCTACGGACGGTTGACCTGCTGTGGTTACCGGATCGTACGGTATCGCCGACTCTGTGCCCCCGATCGGGCTCCCGAAAAATGTGAACTTTCCTCACGATCGATTCGTGAGTAGAGTCACCGCATGTCCCCAGCGACCAACCAGAAGTGGCAGAACTGGGCGGGAAACCAGCAGGCCGCGCCGCACCGCGCCGCCACGCCGGGCAGCGCCGACGAGGTGGCCGCCGCCGTCCGCTCGGCCGCCGACGACGGCCTCACCATCCGCATGACCGGCACCGGGCACTCCTTCACCGGAGCGGCCGTCGCCGAGGGCGTCCTGCTCCGCCCCACCGCGCTCACCGCGGTCCGCTCCGTCGACACCGCGACGGGCCTCGTCACCGTCGAGGCGGGGCTGCCGCTGCACGCGCTCAACCGCGTCCTGGAGGAGCACGGTCTCGCGCTGGCCAACATGGGCGACATCCAGGAGCAGACCGTCGCGGGCGCGCTGCAGACCGCCACGCACGGCACCGGGCGCGACGCCGCCGGGCTCGCCTCCCAGGTCGCGGCCCTGGAACTCGTCCTGGCCGACGGCGCCCTGGTCACCTGCTCGCACGAGGAGCGTCCCGACCTGTTCGCCGCGGCCCTCGCCGGGCTCGGCGCGCTCGGCGTCGTCACCGCCATCACCTGGCGGACCGTCCCGGCGTTCCTGCTGCAGGCGCAGGAGGCGCCGATGAAGTGGGACGAGGTGCTCGCGCGCGTGGACGAGTTCGACGCCGCCAACGAGCACTTCGAGTTCTACTGGTTCCCCCACACCGAGGGCTGCCTGACCAAGCGCAACAACCGCGTCGAGGGGCCCGCGCAGCCGCTGTCCAAGTTCAAGCACTGGATGGACGACCAGTTCCTGTCGAACACGGTCTTCGGAGCCGTCAACAAGGTGACGCACCGAGCGCCCGCCACGGCGCCGTTCGTGAACGGCATCTCCGCCAAGGCGCTCGGGGCCCGCACCTACAGCGACACCTCGTACAAGGTCTTCACCAGCCCCCGGACGGTCCGCTTCAAGGAGCAGGAGTACGCGATCCCGCGCGAGGAGCTCGTGCCCGCGCTGCGCGAACTGCGCTCCCTGTTCGCCAAGCGGGACTGGCGGATCAGCTTCCCCATCGAGGTCCGGCTGCTTCCCTCCGAGGACGCCTGGCTGTCGATGGCGCACGGGCGCAGGAGCGCGTTCATCGCCGTGCACGTCTACCACCGCGACCCGCACGAGGACTACTTCCGCGGCGTCGAGGACCTCCTGACCGGGTTCGACGGCCGCCCGCACTGGGGCAAGCTCCACACCCGCGACGCCGCCTACCTGGAGAAGGCGTATCCCAGGTTCGGCGACTTCCGCGCCCTGCGCGACGAGCTGGATCCCGACCGCCGCTTCGCCAACCCCTACACGAGGCAGGTCTTCGGCGACTAGTCGCCGGGGGTGGTGCCGCCCTGCGGGTCGGGGACGCCCTGGCCGCCGTCCTGCGGGCCCTGGGTGGTCGTGGGCGCCTGCGGGGTCGTCGGCGCCGTCGTCGGCGCGGTCGTGGGCGCCTGGGTCGGCTGCTCGGTGGGCTCCGACGTCCCAGGGGACGGGGAGCTCGGGCCGCCGGAGGGCGTCTCACCCGTGGGCGTGCCGCTCGGCGAGGTGCCGGGCTCCTCTGTGGTGCCGCCGGAGGGCGCCTGCGACGGCGTGTCGGCCGGCTGCCCGCTCCCCCCGCCGTCGAAGACCTTGGTGACGGTCAGGCCCTTGCCGCTCGCGCCGCCGACGGGCTTGCCGGTGCCCGCCTCGTAGATCGTGATCCCGCCGAGGACCACGGCGAACACCGCCGCCGAGGAGACCACCAGCGTCACCCAGTGCGCCTTGGCCCACTCGACCGTGCTCTGCCACGCCGAGCGGCGGACGACCTGGCGCACCGCGTCCTCGCCGGCCTCCTCCGCGAGCGAGGCGGCGACCGTCTGCACCGGGTCCAGGCGCGTGGCGCCCGGATCTCCGCCGGGATCGAGCCGCGTGGCGTTCGGGTCGCCGCCGAGGGCCACCGGGTCGAGCCGCGTCGCGTTCGGGTCGCCGGACCACACCGCCGTGCGGGTCGGGTCGGAGCTCCTCGCCTCGTCCGCGGCCCCCTCGGCCGCGTCCCGGCGCCGGACCGCCGCCTGCAGGTGCGTCAGCTCCTTGATCTGCGCCCGGCCCTGGTCGAGGTAGTGCTTGCCCACGGCCGACCCCGCCGTGGAGATGACGCTCATCAGCGCCGCACCGATGATCGTCCCGTACACGCCCAGGTAGGACGCTCCCAGCGCGGCGACCGCCGTCGCCGCCGCACTCGCGATCAGCTGCGTCGTACTCACATCCGGCAGCTTGCGCGGCATCGCCTGACTCACCCCTTTCCTGTTGTTCCCTCTCGCCACGGACACCCCGAAGAGAAACCGATCGGGAGCACGCGGGTGTTCCTGCCCACGACGTGACGCTCGCAACGTCGGATCCGCGGGGCGTTCACGAGCCCGTCAGGAACGGTGTGGAAAAGGATGGACAAGAATCGCGCAGAGCGCCCCCTCGCCGGTCGCGGCACCGGCAAGCTTGGGCAGGTGCCCTCTTCGACCTCGTGAAGAGGGCTTCGAGAGCGGCGATGTTCGGACATGCCGGGTACGGTGCTGGCAGCAGGTGTGTCCGAAAGAGAGACTCGGGAACCCGGGGGAAGGGCACGCATGCGCCCTCGGTGGGCATCGGACGGCCGACCGGTGAGAGCACGGTCGCGCGGTCCGGCGTCCTCCGTGCCGTCTGGACAGGGCAGGAAGGACACGCATGCAGGAGCTGCGCCTCGTCGCGGTCAGCGAGGACGGTACGTACCTCGTCCTGGCCACCGCGGGCCGAGGCACCCGGTTCACCCTGCCCGTCGACGACCGGCTCCGCGCCGCGGTCCGTGGGCACTTCTCCCGCCTCGGCCAGTTCGAGATCGAAGTGGAGAGTCCCTTGCGCCCCAAGGAGATCCAGGCCCGCATCCGGTCCGGGGAGACCGCGGAGGAGATCGCCGAGTCGGCGGGCATCCCGGTCGAACGCGTCCGCTGGTTCGAGGGTCCGGTCCTGCAGGAACGCGAATACATGGCCCAGCAGGCGCAGCGCGTCGCCGTCCGCCGTCCCGGCGAGTCGACCCCGGGCCCGCCGCTCGGCGAGACCGTCGAGGAGCGCCTCGGCCGCGGCGGCGTCGACCTGGAAGAGGTCGAGTGGGACTCCTGGAAGTGCGAGGACAACACCTGGCGCGTCCGGCTGTCCTTCTTCGAGGGCGGCCGCCCGCACGCCGCCGAGTGGACGTTCGACCCGCGCCGCCGGCACGTCTCCCCGCTCGACGAGGTCGCCGCCCGGCTCACCTCCGTCGAGTGGGACGACGACGCGCTCTCCGACACCGTCACCCCGCTCGTCCCGCGCCGTCCCGCGATGAAGGTCGTCTCCAGCGACCGCGACACCGCGCCCTACGGCCGCGACACCGCGCCCTACGGCCGCGACACCGTGTCCCACGGCCGCGAAACCGTGTCCCAGGACCGCGGCATCGCGCCCGGCGGCCGCGAGTTCACCGCCCGGGGCCTGCCCGCCGAGCCGGAGCAGCCGGGGGCCCCCGAGCCGCTGCGCGCGGCGGAGCCCCGCGCGTACATCGTCGAGCGCGGCCGCATGGTCGATCCCCGGCCCGCTTTCCGCGAGGCGTCCGAGACGCCGTCGCTGCGCGAGGCCACGCAGCCCGGCCGGCCCGCGCACGGCCACGAGGCGTCTCGTCCCGGCCCGCCGGCCGAGGAGGCGGGTCAGGACGCGCCCTCCGCCGAGACGCCCGCCGACGAGGCCGTCACGCCCGTCCAGAGCGAGGAGCCGCGCGACGCCGCCGGGGCGGCGGAGCCCGCCGAGGCCACCGCATCCGCCGAGGGGCACGACGAGAGCGCGGCCGCCTTGGGGCACGAGACCGCCGAGCCCGGCGAGGCCGCCGAGGCGGTCGCCGAGAGCACCGCCGATGAGGCCGCCGCCGAAGAGGCACTGCCCGCCGAGGACGTCCAGCAGCGGGAAGACGAGGCCGCCGCCTCCGAGGAGACCGAAGCGCTCGACGCGGAGGGCCCCGGAGAGGCTCGCGAAGAGGAGCACGCTTCCGCGGAACCGGCGGAGACGGATCTCCCGGAGCAGGCGCCCGAGGCACGCGACGACCACGAGGCCGACGAAGCGCACAAGGCAGACGAAGCGCACAAGGCAGACGCCACGCCCGAGACGGACGACGCACCGGAGGCCGCGGCGTCCGCCGCGCCCGCCGAGCCGGTCGAGGCCACGCCGGAGCCGCCTGCCCCGGCCGGGCCCGCCGAGGCCCCGCAGGCGCCGCCCGCCGCCCGGCCCCGGGTCGAGGCCGACGCGCCGCGCGCCCCCGAGGAGGAGCGGAAGGCCGCGCCGGTCCGCAAGCCCGCTCCGCCCCGCGAGCCCGCCGCCGAGAGCAAGCCCGCCGCGCCGCAGCGGCAGCCCGCGCGGCCGCCCGCCAAGAAGAAGCCGGCGGGCCGGCCCGCCATGCCCGCCGCTCAGGACAAGCCGGCCACCGGCTCGCCCGCCGCCGCCGCGGCGGCCGGGGAGTCCCCCGCCGCGCAGCGTCCGGCCCGGCGGCGCAAGGCGAAGGGCAAGCGCGCCTCCGTCCCGTCCTGGGACGAGATCATGTTCGGTGCCCGCCGGCCCGAATAGGCTCGGCGTCGGCACCGGGCGTCCCGTCCAGGAACGGGGTCAGCCACTCGGGCGTGATGGCGGCGGCGAGCGCCACGGCGTCGTCCTCGGACATGTCGGTCGCCGAGCAGCCGCCGTCGCCCGCGCCCACGGCGGCGAAGAGGGTGGCGAGGCCGAGCCTGCGCTGGAAGAGCGTCTGGCGCATCCGCCAGCCGATGACGGCCGAGTGCTCGACGACGACCTGGCGGCGGCGCAGTGAGCCCGACCGCACCGTGAGGCGCTCCCCGTCGGTGGCGTGGCCGAGCTGGCGGTAGCGGTCCAGGCCCAGCGGCACCGCGAGGACGGCCGGGACCGCGCACGCGCAGGCGACCCAGGGCTGTCCCGCGAGGACGGCGAGCACGCCGACGCCGACCGGAGCCGCCATCGCGCGGACGACGCGGCGGCTCCGCGCGGCCGGCGGGTGGGCGGTCAGCGGCCCCGGGACGTTCCCGACGACGCGCGCGGCGAGGGCCTCGGCGGCGGACCGCGGCGCGGCGGGCATCAGCCGCCCCCGCTGGGCGGCGTCCCCGAGCCCGGTGATGAGGGCGCCGAGGCGGGTCACGCCCGCCGCCCGCTCGAACGGGTTGTCGGCGAGCTCGACGCCCCGGAGGCGGCGGCGTTCGAGGGAGACGCTGCGGCGGGTGACGAGGCCGCGCTCGGCGACGACCGACCCGTCCCGCTCGTGGACGGTGAAGTCCCAGTTGAAGAGGGTGAAGGCGATCACCGACATGACGGGCATCGCGATCAGCGTCAGGATGATCAGCGCGAGGACCAGGGCGGTGGGGAGCCCCACCACGTCGTGTCCCAGGCTCTCCACGCGCTCCCGCGTGATGAGGCCGAGGTCGTCGCCGAGGTTGTAGACGGTGCCGAGGAGGCTGCCCGCCAGCGCGAAGGGCGTGAGCAGGTAGGCGCCGCTGAGCGGGGCGTACAGGTACCAGCGCCGGCGCATGCGGCCGAGCACGCGCCGCGGCGGTACCTCGGCGTCGCGCGCCAGCAGGACGCCGCGCAGCCGCTCCGCCTCGGCGCGGGAGACCGCATTCAGCTCCGCCTCCCCGCCGTCCGCGCCGGCGTCGATCTGCACGACCGCCAGCCCGAGCAGCCGGTGCGGGAGGGACGCGCTGATGTCCACGCCCCGGATCCGGTCGCGCGGGATGCTCTTGACCGACCGGCCGATGAGCGCGCGCCGGAACTCGATCCGGTCGTCGTGCAGGACGTAGGTGAACGTCACCCAGTTCGCGACGTGGAAGACAAGGCCGAAGGCCAGCCCCACGAGCGTGAAGTAGAACGCCGTGGACAGCCCGCCCACGAGCAGGCCCGTCGCACCGGCGGCCAGCAGGGCGATGAGCTCGCGGACCGCGCCGACGACGAAGGTGAGCGGGTGCAGGCGTGCGGTCACGTCGCGTCGTCGCGGAGGTCGTGCGCGCGGTGCGCGAGGTCTTCGGCGAGCCGCGTCGCCACGTCCACGGGCAGGCCGGAGACCTCTGAGGAGCCGGCGTGGGAGGCGGTGTTCACCTCGATGGTGGCCAGGCCCAGCATCCGTTCGATCAGGCCCTGCTTGCTGTCGACGGTCTGGATGCGCCCGACGGGCACCAGCAGCCACTCGCGGCTGAACCAGCCGGTGCGGGTGTAGACGACGTCGGCGCTGACCTCCCAGCGGTGGACGCGGTACCGCCACACGGGCGCGACCGCGACCATGAGCAGCCCCGCGCCGCCGACGATGTAGGGCAGCCAGCCGATCCGGCCGGTCAGCCAGCCGGGCGGCGCGTCCCAGCCGGCGTCGCCGACCCAGGCGGCCACGCCGAGGGCGAGACCGAACGCGAGGCCCCACAGCAGCAGGTACTCGATGGCCCAGTGCGCGATGGCGCGGGGCGAGACCCGGTGCTCGGGCGGCCGCAGCCGCGGCGGGTGCGGCCCCCCGCCGTCCCTCCGGCGACCGCGCCGCACCGACGTCACACCGCGAGTCTAGAACCCCGGGGGTGCCCTTTCGCCGTGCCGCGGGCCGGGAACGGCCAGGGAACAGGCGGCACGATTCCCGGCGCGGCGACGTTTCTGTCAGTAGCGCGTGCGAGATTGTCGGGAGAGCAAGGAGATCCGCTGCGCAGAAGATCGTCGGCATCGCGGGTTTGTCAGTGGGGCATGCGAGGTTTGTGGCGTGGTTCACGCCGCCGGCCGTGCTGTGCCCGGGCGGCGGGAAATTCGGATGCACCTGACCCGGACTCCGTCTACTTTTGCTGGCTCCCCGGCCGCGGGGGGCACCGGCGTCCGGCAACCGAGTCCTAGGAGATCCCATGACCTACGCGATCCAGGCCGACGGCCTGGAGAAGCGGTTCGGTGAGACCCGGGCGCTGGACGGCGTCTCCCTCACCGCCGAAGCCGGCACGGTCCTCGGCGTGCTGGGGCCGAACGGCGCCGGCAAGACGACCATGACCCGGATCCTCGCCACGCTGATCGAGCCGAGCGGCGGCACCGCCCGGGTCGGCGGCTACGACGTGGTGAGGGAGGCGCACAAGGTGCGCCAGCTGATCGGGCTGACCGGCCAGTACGCCGGGGTCGACGAGATGCTGACCGGCACCGAGAACCTCGTCCTGATCGGGCGGCTGCTCGGCCTGCCGCGCCGGGAGTCCCGGGCGCGCGCCGGCGAGCTGCTGGAGCGCTTCCAGCTGACCGATGCCGCCGAGCGCGCCGCCAAGACGTACTCGGGCGGTATGCGCCGCCGCCTCGACCTGGCGGCGAGCCTCGTCGGGCGCCCGCAGATCCTGTTCCTGGACGAGCCGACCACGGGCCTCGACCCGCGCAGCCGCAACGGGCTCTGGGACATCGTCCGCGGCCTGACCGACGACGGCGTCACCGTGCTGCTCACCACGCAGTACCTGGAGGAGGCCGACCAGCTCGCCGACGACATCATCGTGATCGACCGCGGCCAGGCCATCGCGCACGGCACGTCCGACATGCTGAAGGCCCAGGTCGGCGGGCAGGTGCTGGAGGTCAGGCCGGTCGACGCGGCGGACGTGGCCGCGGTGGAGCGGATCGTCGGGGAGCTGGCCGAGGCCGTCCCGGAGGTCCGCGACGACCTGGTCAGCGCGCCGATCACCGACCCGCAGCTGATGCCCGCCGTGGTCCGCCGCCTCGACGAGGCGGGCGTCGCCGTCGGCGAGCTGTCGCTGCGCAAGTCCAGCCTGGACGAGGTGTTCTTCGCCCTCACCGGCCACCACACCGACGACATCGACGCCGAGGCCGGCGAACTGGAGAAGCAGGCCGACAAGGAAGGTGCCTCCGCATGACCACCGCGACGCTCGCGCCGCAGGAGCTGTCCAAGCGGGTCGCGCCCGCCACGGCCCTGCGCAACACGGTCACGCTGGCCTGGCGCAACCTCGTCCAGATCAAGCACAACCCGATGGAGCTGCTCGACCTGTCGATCCAGCCCATCATGTTCGTGCTGCTGTTCGCCTACGTGTTCGGCCCGCCGATGAAGGGCAGCGTCGAGGCGTACCTGCCGATCGTGATCCCCGGCATCATCGCCCAGAACGCCCTGTTCGCCGGGATGAGCACCGGGTTCGGGCTGAACACCGACATCACCAAGGGCGTGTTCGACCGGTTCCGGAGCCTGCCGATCGCGCGCAGCGCCCCGCTCGCCGGGCGGATCATCGCCGACACCGTCAAGCAGGCGTGGTCGATGACGATCCTGCTGCTGGTCGGGTTCGCGATCGGCTTCCGGGTGGAGACGAACGTGCTGGCGGTGGGCGGCGCGTTCCTGCTGCTGCTGGCCTTCGCGATCCTGTTCTCCTGGACGTCGGTCTTCATCGCGATGAAGGTCAACGAGCCGGAGAAGGTGCAGATCTTCGGCTTTGTGGTGATCTTCCCGCTGAGCTTCCTCAGCACCGCGTTCATCCCGTCCACGAAGGGCATCCCCGGCTGGCTGGCGTTCTGCATGGACAACAGCCCGGTGACCCAGCTCGTCGAGGCGATGCGCGGCCTGCTGGTCGGCGGCCCCGTCCTGCAGCACGCCTGGATCGCGCTCGCGTGGGGCGTGGGCATCTCGCTGGTGTTCGCCCCCCTGTCCCTGCGCGCCTTCAAGCAGCGCGCCTGAGAACCGGGCCTGAAAACGGGGAACGCCCCGGCGGTCGGGTGACCGCCGGGGCGTTCTCGAGCGAACCGAGGCGCGTTCGACCGGGTCAGGCCGCGTTCTGGTCGGCCTTCGCCTTCGCCTTGGCGTCGTCGAGGGCCGCGAGCTGGAAGTCGGCGCGCGGCTGCTCGATGGTCGCGAGCGAGACGGTCTCGCGCTTGAGGAACAGCGCGAGCGTCCAGTCCGCGATGACGCGGATCTTGCGGTTGAAGGTCGGGACCATCGCGCCGTGGTAGCTGCGGTGGAAGAACCACGCGGGCCAGCCCTTGAGCTTGATGCCGAGGGGGTTGGCCACGCCCTTGTGCAGGCCGAGGCCCGCGACGGCGCCGAGGTTGCCGTGCACGTAGGGCTTGAGGGTCTTGCCGCGCAGCGACCGGACGATGTTGTCGCCGAGCAGCTTGGCCTGCCGGACGGCGTGCTGGGCGTTCGGCGGGCAGAACTGGCCGTCCTCGGTGAGGTCCGGGATCGCGGCGTTGTCGCCCGCGGTGAACGCGCGGACGAGGCCCTCGATGGTGAGGTACTCGGTGCCCTTCACGCGGCCGCGCTCGTCCAGCGGCAGGTCGCCGTGCCGCACGACCGGCGACGGCTTGACGCCCGCGTTCCACACGAGGGTGCCGGCCGGGAAGCTGCTGCCGTCCGACAGCTCGATCTGCCCGTCCACCGCCGACTGCAGGAAGGTGTTCATCTTCACGGCGATGCCGCGCCCGCGCAGCTGCTCGGCGGTCCACTTGCCCATGTCGGGGCCGACCTCCGGCAGGATGCGGCCGGTCGCCTCGACCAGGATGAACCGCAGGTCCTGCGGGGTGACCTTGCGCATGTACTTGGTCGCGTCGCGGGTCATGTCCTCGAGCTCGGCGACCGCCTCGACGCCGGCGAACCCGCCGCCGACGAACACGAAGGTCAGCGCCTTGCGGCGCAGCTCGACGTCGTCGGTCGACTCGGCGATCTCCAGCTGCTCCAGGATGTGGTTGCGCAGGTGGATGGCCTCGCCGACGGTCTTCAGGCTGATGCCGTTCTCGGCGAGCCCGGGGATCGGCAGCAGCCGCGGCACCGCGCCGGCCGCCATGACCAGGTAGTCGTAGGAGATCCGCTCGGGCGGTCCGGCCAGGGGCTGGACGATCGCCCATCGCTCGTCGTGGTTCAGCTCGGTGACGCGCGCCTTGCGGACGGTGCACTTCGGCAGCACCCGGCGCAGCGGGACGACGACGTGCCGCGGGGAGATGTTCCCGGCGGCGGCCTCGGGCAGGAACGGCTGGTACGTCATGTACGAGTTGGGGTCGACGACGGTGACCCTGACCTCGCCCCTCCTCAGCTCCCGCTTCAGCTTCTTCTGCAGGCGAAGAGCGGTGTACATGCCCACATAGCCGCCACCCACGATGAGGATGTGGGGAGCGCCAGGGGTTCCCTCGGCGGTCCTGGCCATTGCGGCCCTCCAATGTCACGGTCGGCTTGTGAAGACATTCACAAACTAGCGGATGGAACGTGCCCTTCACCAACCAGGAACCAGGAAAGAACCGATGAACTTCCCGTGCGGGTAAACGAAGGGCCCGTATCGGGTGTGAAACCCGCCACTCCTTCCCCAAACACGGGATGGAACGGGGCAAAGTACGCATGACGAACGTCACAGGCCGCCCTGCCGGGCGGCGCCTCCCCGGGGCG
This sequence comes from Spirillospora sp. NPDC049024, assembly GCF_040649235.1. Taxonomy (NCBI): domain Bacteria; kingdom Bacillati; phylum Actinomycetota; class Actinomycetes; order Streptosporangiales; family Thermomonosporaceae; genus Spirillospora; species Spirillospora sp. NPDC049024. Next base: position 151,573 of record NZ_JBEZFD010000011.1, on the reverse strand, counting down.
CGGCGAACCGCCCGTCCCACCCCCGAGAAAGCCCTATGGTTGGGGCGGACGAGGAAGGGGGCGCCGGCGGCGGGACGCACGCGGCCGAGAACCGGGGGCCGAGACGACGGCGGCCCGGCGGCGCGCGGCGTACGATCTCGCCCTGGAGCGTATCGATGATGAGCAGAGACCGGCGTTCGATCATGGCCGCGGCGGGCGCCCTCGCACTCGCCGGGGCGCTCAGCGGCTGCGGGCTGATCGGCCAGCCGGAGAACGAGAGCGCCGAGCTGTCGGAGTGGTTCACCGTGACCAGCCCGGTCTTCCGCGATGGGCGGGAGTTGCCCCCGAGATACGGCTGCACGACGTACCCTGGCGGGCAGGGCAAGACCCCGCCGCTCCGGTGGTCGGCGCCCGCCGGGACCAAGTCGTTCGCGATCGTGATGGACGACCCGGACGCCTCCGGCGGCGCCAAGGTCCACTGGGTGATCGCGGGCATCGACGGCACCGTGAACGAGCTGGTCGAAGGCGCCCGGCTGGACGGGACCGTCGTGGGTTTGAACACTGGCAAGAAGGCGGGCTACGCGCCCCCGTGCCCGCCCAAGGGAGAGAAGCATCGGTACCGGTTCAGCATCTACGCGCTGGACGATCCGGCACCGTTCAAGAACGGCGCGGCTTTGAAGGACTCGCTCCCCGCGATCGCCGAGCACACGGTGGGCCGCGGGCGGATCACCGGGAACTTCGGCGGCGAGCAGGCGCGTTGACCGTGGAGCCTGAGAGCACAGGGTCAGGGCGGGGCCCCTCCGGGGGCGGAGCTGTCAGGGGTGTGCGGATCGGCGGAGTTGGCCGATCGGCACGCGCCGTGTGAGGGTAAATGTGCGCGAAGGGTGTGACAACGGTCATAGCGGTCGGACAGAATCGGGGTAAGCCAAGGCGGCGGAAACCCGTGACTATCCGGACGCTGGCGACAATCGGGACGGACCCGCGGTCCGCGCTGGCGACTCTCGCCGGGCCAAGGCATTGGGTGGTGGCATGACTTCTTACATCGTGGTCTTCGGCCTCATTGTGGTCGTCGTCCTCGTGGTCGTCCTCGTGGCCCTCGGCCTGCGAGCCAGCAGGGCGGGAGGCGATGACGACGACGACTGGATGGACGACGAGCCGCAGAAGCAGCCGCGCGGCCGCCGAGGAGTCCCTCCGCCGCAGGAGCAGATGGGCGGCCCGGACGAGTACGGCCCCGGCTACGACGAGGGCTACGACGGCGGCTACGACCGCGCGCCCGAGCCCGTCCCCGACCGCCGCGTCGCCGGCGGCGGAGGCGGCCCGCTCGCCGCTCCCACCTCCGGCCCGCCCCCGTCCGCCCCGCCTCCCCCGCCGCCGGGCCACGCGTCCGACGAGATGGAGGACGACGACTACTGGGCGACGATCACCTTCGACAAGCCCAAGTTCCCGTGGCAGCACGACGAGGGCGGCGCGCGGCAGGAGCCCGACCCGGCCGCCGACCCCCTGAACGCGCCGCAGGGCCCCCCGCCCGAGCAGCCGGCCGTCGAGCCGCCCGGCCTCACCCAGCCCGTCTCGCTGGGCGCCGACGGCACCGTCCTCAACGGCCTCGGCGGCGGGACCGGCCCGCAGCAGGCTCCCCAGGGCCCCGGCGGCTTCCAGGGCGGCTCCCCGTTCCCGGGCAACGACCCGGGCGCGACGTCGCTCGACCCCATCCCGGCCGACCTGGCCGGGCCGGGCGGCTCCGGCGTGCAGGGCCCCTTCGGCGGCCCCGGCGCGCCCGACCAGCCGGTGTACGGCGGTCAGGAGCCCCAGCCCGCGTACGGCGCCGCCGACTACGGCCCCGGCGACTCCTCCTACGGCGGCCAGGACCAGTACGGGAGCCAGGACCAGTACGGGAGCCAGGACCAGTACGGCGGGCAGGACCAGTACGGCGGAGGCCAGGACCAGTACGGCGGCGACCAGCCGCAGTACGGCGTCCCCGAGCAGCCGCAGTACGGCACCCAGGAGCCGTCCTACGGCGACTACACCTCCGACCCGCTCGGCAGCGGCCGTCCGGCCGCCGGCCCGCCGCCCGGAGGCCGCCAGGACTACGACATGCCGCTCGGCCCGTCCGGTCCCGGCGGGGCCCTCGGCGGCGACCCGCTCGGGCTGCCGCTCGGCCGTCCCGAGGAGCCGCCGGCGCCGCCCGCGCCGCCGGTCCCTTCCGCGCCCGCACCGGCGGCGCACGGCGGCCCCGGCGGAGGCTCCGACACCGACGGCCACAAGCTCCCGACCGTCGACGAACTGCTCCAGCGCATCCAGTCCGACCGCCAGCGGTCGACGGGCCCGGCGCCGTCGTCCGACCCGGGCGGCTCCTACGGCGGCTCCCTGAACGACCCGCTGAGCGACCCGCTGGGCACCGGCTCGTACGGGACGAGCTCGACCGGCGCGCCGAGCACCGGCAACACCGGCCCGTGGCCGGCGCCGTCCGGCGGTCAGGGCGGCTATGACCCGGGAGCCGGGTCCGGCCAGGGCTACGACTCCGGGATGGGCGCTCCGTCCGGGTACGGGCAGGGCCAGCAGAGCGACGGCTACCCGACCGCCCCGGCCTACGGCGACTCCCAGCGCTACGACGACCCGCTCGGCGGATTCGGCGGCGGCGGCGAGAGCGGCTCCGGCGGCTCCGGTGCCTACGGCGACTTCAGCGGCAGCAGCTACAACGGCGGAAACGACCCGCTGGCCGCGCCGCACGACCAGGGCACCGGCGGCTACCCCGACCCCAACGCCACGCAGGCGTACGGGTCGGGCTACTACGGCGGCGCGCCCCAGCAGCAGGGCGGCGGCTACCCGCAGGGCGGCCAGCAGAACGACAACCCCCCGTACGGCTCCCGCCAGCAGGCCGACGACTGGGAGAACTACCGCCGCTGACCACCGCGCGTTCTACCCGCGCATCCGACCCGCACAGTCGACCGAGGGCCGCCGGATCCGTCCGGCGGCCCTCGTCTTGTCGGGACCGAGCACCGCTGGTTCTGATTGAATACGTTGTGTGACTATAAAGCCACCGAGCGTGTCCACTCTGCGGCGCGACCTGCTCGCCTCGTTCGTCGTGTTCCTGGTCGCGATCCCGCTCTCGCTGGGCATCGCCGTCGCCTCCGGCGCGCCCGTCGCGGCCGGGCTGATCGCCGCCGTCGCCGGCGGCATCGTCGCGGGCCTGATCGGCGGCTCGCCGCTCCAGGTCAGCGGCCCGGCCGCCGGACTGACCGTCCTGGTCGCCGGCCTCGTGCAGACCTACGGCTGGCGCGCCACCTGCACGATCACCATGCTCGCCGGGCTGGTGCAGATCCTGCTCGGCGCGAGCCGGGTCGCGCGCGCCGCCCTCGTGGTCTCCCCCGCAGTCGTGCACGGGATGCTCGCCGGGGTCGGCATCCTGATCGTCCTAGCCCAGGTGCACGTGGTCCTCGGAGGCAGCCCCCAGGAGTCGGCCGTCACGAACCTGCTGGAGTTCCCCGGGCAGCTCGCGCGGCCGCACACCCAGTCCGCGCTCGTCGCCGGGCTGACGGTCCTCGTCGTGCTGGGCTGGTCCCGGCTGCCGCGGATCGCGGCGCTCCGCCTCGTCCCGGGCCCGCTGCCCGCCGTCGTCCTGGCCACCGCCGTCGCGTGGGCCCTCGACTGGCGGGTGCCGCGCGTCGACCTGCCGGCCTCGCTGCTGGACGACTGGAGCACCCCCGTCATGCCGCAGGGGACGCTGTTCGGCATCACCGGCGCGGTCCTCTCCGTGGCGCTCGTGGCCGCCGTCGAGTCCCTGCTGTGCAGCGTCGCGGTCGACCGCGCGCGGCCCGCCGGCGTCCCGCCCGCCGACCTCGACCGCGACCTGCTCGGCCAGGGCGCCGCGAACGCCGTCTCCGGCGTGCTGGGCGGCCTCCCGGTCACCGGCGTGATCGTCCGCAGCACCGCCAACGTCGAGGCGGGCGGCCGCACCCGGCTGTCCCCCGTCCTGCACGGCGTCTGGGTCCTCGTGCTCGCCCTGGCCTGCGGGCCGCTCATCGAGCAGGTCCCGCTGGCGGCGCTCGCCGCGCTGCTGGTCGTGCTCGGCGTCCGGCTGGCCGACCTGTCCCGGGTCCGCGACCTGCGCCACCACCGGGAGGCGCCGGCCTACTTCGTCACCCTCGGCGGCGTCGTGCTGTTCGGACTCGGCGAGGGCGTCCTGCTCGGCGTCGGTGTCATGGCGGTGCTGGCCCTGCGCCGGCTGACCCGGCTCTCGGTCCGGACGGAGCAGCTCGTCCCCGACCCCGCGGACGCCCTCGCCCCGCCCCGCTGGCACGTGGTCGTCGAGGGCACGTTCACCTTCCTGGGCGTCCCCCGCGTGGCCCGGGCGCTCCAGCGGATCCCGGCGGACGGCAGCGTCGATCTGGACCTCAACGTCGACTTCATGGATCATGCCGCGTTCGACGCCGTCCACCGCTGGCGGCTGGCGCACGAACGCCAAGGAGGGAGGGTCGACATCGACGAGGTACACGAGGCTTGGTATGAAAGAGCTGTGACAGGCGATATGTCCCAACCGGCCAAGACTCCGCCCCCTGCCCGCTGGTGGGCGCCGTGGTCGAACCGGCGGCGGCGCTCCGAGACCGAACTCGACGCACCCGAGATGTCCCCCGCGGACGTCCTGCTGAACGGCGTCCGCGAGTACCACGGGCGCACGGCCCAGCTGGTCCGGCCGATCATGGCCGAGCTGGCGATGGAGCAGAAACCGCAGCACCTGTTCATCACCTGCGTCGACTCGCGCATCGTGCCCAACATCATCACCGCGAGCGGCCCCGGCGACCTGTTCATCAACAGGAACGTCGGCGCCCTGGTGCCCCGGCACGGCTCCCGGACGCCCGACGACTCCGTCGCGGCCACCGTCGAGTACGCCGTCAACGTCCTGGACATCAAGACGATCACGGTGTGCGGCCACTCCAACTGCGGTGCGATGGCCGCGCTGCTCGCCGGCGGCGCCGAGGTCGAGCACCTCAAGGGCCTGTCGCGCTGGCTGAAGCACGGCAACCACAGCCTCGCCCGCTTCCTGGCCGAGAAGCCGTCCGGCGACGAGCAGCCCCTCACCCGCCTCTGCAAGATCAACGTGATGCAGCAGCTCGACAACCTGCTGACCTATCCGTGGCTCCGGGAGCGGGTCGAGGCCGGCGAGATCGAGCTCGTGGGCCTCTACCTGGACCTCGGCACCGCCACCGTCGAGGTCTTCGACCAGGCCGGCGGCGCCTTCGCCCCCGTCCTGGACGAGGCCCCGCAGCCCGGGTCCCGCACGTGAAAGCGCGGGTCGTCCCCGGCCGGACGACCCGCGCTCAAGCTTCCTACCAGCGCCCGACGAGCTCCTCGTCGGCGCGCCCGTAATCCCGTACGTACATCCCCGTCACGCGGCGCGCCCGGCGCGAACGCCGGTCCGACGCCGGAAGGAACAGCGCGTCGCGCCGGCTGGCGCGCGAGAAGTCCCACAGGTACACCAGGCTGCCCAGCATCCCGGCGACCACGATGGCCACGAACACGATGACGATCACCATCGCTCCTTTCCACGGGGCTCAGCACCCGGCCCCGCCGCCGTCACCGATCAGGGCGATCAGCTCTTACCCGAACGGTAAGCGCCCCGTATGAAACCCTCTGTGTCGTGTGACCCGTTTCAAGAGAGTCTCCGTCCCCACCCCACCACCACGGGAAATCACACACGCGGACGGCCGTCCCGCCTCGGGCCTCAGCCGATCGTCAGGCGGTACGAGCCGCGGGCGCAGCCGGTGACCCGCCAGCCGCCCTCGACCCGCCGGGTCTCGATGCGGTCGACGCCGGACCCGGCGGGGACGGGCCGGTCCTCGCCGGGCACCCAGACGTCCAGGTCGCAGACGCCGCCCGACGTCCTCCCGGTGAGGGCGAACTCCCGGGGCCCCGCGGCCTTCTCCCCCGGCCTGCCGCCGGGCACGGAACGCAGGGAGGTGAGGACGCCCGGGGCCGCGCGCGGGTAGGCGCGCGAGATCTCCTGGACGGCCACCGCGTCGCGCGGCAGGAACCGTCCCGTCGCGCAGTCGAGGTTGTTGAGTCCGTTGCCGGTCGGCTCGGCGCCGTTCTGCGGATCACCGCACGCCTGCTTCCACACCCAGAACGCTCCGCCGAGCCGGTCGTCGTCCTCTTGGCGGGCGTAACGGCGCAGCTTCCCGGCCACCGCGCCCTCGTCGCCCCAGTAGCCCCATTCGCCGCTCCACACCGGCATGTCGCGGGCGGCCCGCCGGGCGAGGACGAACCCGTGCTCGACGGAGGTCATGACGGGCAGGCCGAGCGAGGCGTCCATGGTGATCGACTCGGCGTACAGGTGGGGTGCGAACACGATGTCGGGATCGGAGGTGAAGGAGCCGCGCGGCAGCGCGTCGAACCCGGTCCCGGACCAGAAGATGCTCGGCTCGACGAACAGCGGATGGGGGCGGGCCTCGGCGGCGCGGACCGCCCGCAGGACGCGGTCGTAGAACCGGCCGAGCAGCAGCGTCGAGGTCAGCGGCGCCTGCTCGCCGAAGCCCGGTTCGTTGAGCGGGTCGAACCCGGCGACCGCGGGATCGGCGCCGACGCGTGCGGCGAGCATCCCCCACGCCTTCACCAGGCGGCTCTGCACGCCGTCGCGGTCGTAGTAGAAGTTGGTGAACGCCCGGTTCCCGGCGGGCGAGATGTCGCGCCCGGTGAACTGGCAGCGGGGCGCGCCGTCGGTCTTGGTGGCCCATGCGGGCGCGCCGTCGTAGCCGTCCATTCTGGACGTGCCGAGGGGGCAGGAGGTTCCGGCCGGGGTGGGCGCCTTGCTCCAGCCGTCCTGATGCATGTCGATCACCGTGTACAGCCCATGCCGCTTCGCCCAGGCCACGGCCTGGTCGATCTGGCGCAGGTAGCCCTCGTCGTACTGGGCGGGGCGCGGTTCGATCCGCGACCACGAGACCCCGAGGCGCACCACGTTCAGGCCGAGCGCGGCCATCTGCGCGAAGTCGTCTTCGCTGAGCGGCAGTACGGCCGGGACGCCCGGGCGCGGCGCGTAGAAGTCGACCAGCTGGTTGACGTTCACCCCGCGCAGGAGAACCTGCCGCCCCGCACCGTCGACGATCCGGGGCCGCTTTCCCCGGACGACCCGGAGCGGCGACAGCTCCGTCCCGCGGGCGGCGGCCGGACCCGCGGCGGCGGGCTTGCGGACGGCGGGCGCCGGCCCCGGCCGCGCGAAGGCCGCCACTCCCGCGGTCCCGATCAGGACGGCCGCCGCGAACAGGGCGAATGCCGGGACGGTCCGCTTCACCGGCCGACGGAGAGCGCCGCGCGCGGCGAGGAGGGCGAGCAGAGCGGGCAGCCAGCCGAAGGCGATGCCGAGCGACGCGCCCTCGGCGAGCCTGACCCACAACGCGGCCGGCGTCTGCAGCGGAGCGCCGGGCCCGTCCAGGATCACCAGCCCGGCGACCTGGACGGCGCCGAGCACGAGGCCCGCCCACATCGCGGCCAGCCACCCGCCGAGGAAGGCCCCGGCGGCCCCGCGGGAGCGGCGTGCGAAGGTCCGCTGGGTGCGGGCGAGCGCGAGGAGGAGGACCAGCAGGCCGGCGGCGAGCCCGGCCGCTCCGCCCTGCGGGGACGCGGACGGCAGCCCGTGCGGCAGATCGCGCGACCAGTGCGACGCGATCCATGGTCCGGTCGCGGCGACCCCCGCCACGTTCACGGCCGCCAGCGGCCAGTGCGCCCGGTGCGCCGGCTCCCCGCCGCCGCGCTCCCCGGTCCGCCAGGGCAGGGTCGCCGCCGCGGGGACCAGCCCGTACAGGGCCGCCTTCGGCACGGTGAAGCTCGTCGCCCACAGCACGTCCGCGAAGTTCGGCCCGGGTGCGGTCGCCGCCACCGGCATGACGGCCTTCGCGACCACGGCGGCCAGGACGAACCCCGCCCAGACCGTCGCGAACCGCGCCCGCCGTCCCAGATGCCCGAAGGCCGCGGTGACCAGCGCCGTCCCCAGGAGCAGCAAGGGGACGTAAACGACCAGAGGTACGGCCTGCCATCGGGCGGCGGGGATCCAGCGGCCGGGCGTCCCCAGCAACGCGAAGTACCCGACCGGGTCGATCAGCGCCCCGCCGAGCACGAGCATCAGGACGGCACCCACGACCGTCGGCACGAGCCGCCGCGAACCCATGCGATCTCCTAGCACCGGGGAACGTCAAAATACATGAACGAATCTCATGTTTGCCAGACCCCCGCTCGGAGAGCGAGCACCTGTCAGCGAACCGGTCGAGCGAAGGGCCTCTGGAAGCCCACGCGGACCTGAGCGGATCAATGAGGGATGCGCGGGAGGTGTCGACGCACGACCCCGACCACCCCCGGCACGGTGGGACTCAAGCACACGGGCACCAAAAATGAAAAGTATTCACTTTTGGTGCCCGGTCTGGTACTGATCTTGTGCAGACCCGAAGGCACTTCTCCCCCAAGGTGTGACGAATGCCCCTCCCCCGCCTCCGCGCCGTGCTCGCGGTACTGTCGGTCGCCCTGCTCGTGGCGCCGACGCCGTCCGCGGCCGCGGGCGACACCCCGGTCGTGGACGTCGGCGCGACCGGTGCACCGTTCACGGGCACCACCGCCGGCGGGCAGGTGCGCGGATACCTCGACGCGCACAGCCATCTGATGTCCTACCTGGGCTTCGGCGGGTCGCTGATGTGCGGTGAGACGTTCGATCCGGGCGGTCCGGCCGCCGCCCTCAAGGACTGCCCGGACCACAGCCCGAACGGCGTCCCCGCCTGGTTCGAGAACTTCACCCGCAAGGGCACCCCGATCGGCTCCCACGACACCACCGGGTGGCCGACGTTCAAGGACTGGCCGGCCCGCGACTCGTACACGCACCAGCAGGCCTGGTACAAGTGGGTCGAGCGGTCGTGGCGGGCCGGGCAGCGCGTCCTGGTGAACCAACTCGTCGACAACCGGACGCTCTGCGAGATCTACCCGCTGAAGAAGTACCCGTGTGACGAGATGGAGACCATCCGGCGCCAGGCCGCGGCCACCTACGCCCTCCAGGACTTCGTCGACCGCGAGAACGGCGGCGCGGGCAAGGGCTGGTTCCGCGTGGTGACCAGCCCTCAGCAGGCGCGGCGGGTCATCGAACAGGGCAAGCTCGCCGTCGTGCTGGGCATCGAGACCTCCGAGCCGTTCGGCTGCCGCGAGGTGTACGGCAAGCCCCGATGCACCAAGGCCGACATCGACGAGGGCCTGGACGAGGTGCAGAAGCTCGGCGTCTCGTCGATGTTCCTGTGCCACAAGTTCGACAACGCGCTGTGCGGCGTCCGGTACGACTCCGACGCCACGGGCGTCATCATGAACCTCGGCCAGTTCGTCGGGTCGGGGCGGTTCTGGCAGGCCGACCGCTGCACGGCGCCCGAGCACGACAATCCGATCATGCCGTCCGGGCAGCTCGGCGACCTGCTCGCCGGGCCGCTCAGCGGGCTGCGCGGGCTCGGCGTGACGGTGCCGGTGTATCCGAGCGCGCCGCTGTGCAACGCCAAGGGGCTCACCGACCTCGGCGCGTACACGCTGCGCAGCATGATCAGGCGCAAGATGATCGTCGAGCTGGACCACATGAGCGCCAAGGCGGCCAGCCGGTCGCTGGACCTGCTGGAGAAGGCGCACTACTCCGGCGTGGTCTCCTCGCACAGCTGGTCGGACGAGCACTACCTGAGCCGCGTCTACCGGCTCGGCGGCATGGTCACCTCCTACGCCTCGTCCGCCCCGCAGTTCATCGCGGGATGGAAGCAGGCCAGGGCGCAGGCCGCGCCCGGGTACCTGTTCGGCTACGGGTACGGCCTGGACGCCAACGGGATGGGGCCGCTGCCCGCGCCGCGGACCACCGCCGCCGAGGACCCGCTGAAGTATCCGTTCAGGTCCCCGATCGACCCCGGTGTCACGCTCACCAAGCAGAAGACCGGCGTGCGGACGTGGGACCTCAACACCGACGGCGTCGCCAACTACGGCCTCGTCCCGGACTGGATCGCCGACCTCCGGCACGTCGGCGGCCACCGGATCACCGACGACATGGCCAAGGGCGCCGAGGCGTACCTGGAAATGTGGCAGCGCGCGAAGAAGTGACCCGTTGTGGCGAACGTCGGACGGCTGGACATGGCCTAAAACAACGCAGGCATCACGGTTCCGCCAGATGACCGGGCAACGTCGAACGCAGGCGGTTTATCGTCCTCAAGACCTCGGCGCGGTTCTTGGCCGTCTTGAGCCACGTGGGCAGGCGCTCCACCAGGCTCGCAGGCGCCCACGCGACAAGGTCTCCGCGTTCGCGCAGCTTCGCGGCCACATAGGCCTCCAGCAGATCGAGATGACGGACGTTGTAGGCCCACAGCACATGTCCACAGCAACTCGCCTGCAACCACACCGGCCGCTGAAAGAAGGGATCGACCTGGCCCCCAAGGACAGCAGAGCTGACCGTCTCGTCCTTGAAGTAGCCACACGCCGCACACCGCAACCGCCGACGAAGGTCCATGAATCCACCCGAACCAGCCTCGGCGTTCTCGACAACCCCAGGACGCGGCAGGACGACAGCGCAACCCTCACACCTAGGGCACTTCACCAGCACCTCGTCAATGAAGTCGTACCCGTACTTGCGTTCCCGCCGATCTCGAAACCGATCAGGGTCCGCCGCACTCCCAATCACCCGATCAGCCTGACAGAAGACCATCCCAACCCCGACCCCTCAGGCAAGACGAACCGCCCGCGCCGGACGGCACGTGGGGCGGGGAATCGGCCTGTAAGCCGGAGTCCTCGCGGTGTGATGTGCCCTCGCGACGCCCTGCGGCCAGAATGACCGGATGCTCGCTGATGACGTAGATCTCTGGCAGCTGCTGCGGTCGCTCGATGACCCGGACCACCTGGAATTCCCCGCCGGCTTCGACCACCGACAGGTCCGGGCCTGTTTCGAGCGGCTCGCCCAGCGCCTCGACACCGACTTCGACTGCCGATGCGACGTGGACCGGCATGTTCAGGACGCCGGCCTTCACGGCCGCATCGACATCCCCTCGTCGGCCACCGCCGGCCGTCGCCGGTTGGTCATCAGCGTCAGCAACTTCGGCGGTCTGGCTGTCCTGTCCGTCGACAACCCCGGCATCTGGACCGATGCCGAAGCGGCCGAGCTGTTGCATCCCGACGACGCCCGGCCGATCCGTGCCGCTCTTGTCGACCTCGGTTACCGCCTCATCCCCGAAGAGCCCCTCTGGCGCCGGTACGACGGCGTCTGGGATCCAGCCGTCTTCGCGCCTGCGAACGCGACATGGTGGACCCGCTACTTCGACTACCTCTGAACCGAAGCACACCGAAACGACCGAGACCGGGCGGCTTTCGGGCTTGCGCCGCTTACCTCACCGGTTCGCCCTACCGGTGGCGGCCTGCCGTTTGTTGTTCCGGCGGGCGGCTGCGGGGTGGATCTCGGCGGGGGTGATGGTGACGCTGCCGACATATCCGGTGGTGGTGATCGCCCAGGCGGTGCTCTTCGGGCCGACCGCGGTGGCTATGGGAGTGTCCGGGAGGGGGGTGGCGTTGATCAGACGGCCTGTGCGGATGTCCCAGATCCGTAGTGACGTGCCCACCGTGGCCGCCAGGGCGGGACGGCCGTGGACGAGCCCGAGGGACGGGTTCTTCAGTTCGAGATCGCCCAAGCCCGGGCCGCAGGGTTCCCGGCGCGCCAGGTCCCAGACCTGGAAGTCGCGCCAGTTGACCTTGAACAGGGCCACGGGACGCCGGTTCAAAGCCCACGGGCCCCATCGGTACCCGCGGACCAGAAACGGCGGGCCGACCGGTTCATCAGAAATCGGGTCCCACAGCCTGCTGGTGTGTTCGGGACCGTCGCAGCCGAGCCAGAGGTAGGGCCGCCCACCGATCGATACCGGACTGGGGTCTGCCCATCCTTCGGGCGTGGTCCAGGTGCGCAGCACCCGGTTCCCGTTGCGCCACTCGCGGAACCTCGCAGTGCGTTCATCGCAGGTCAGAATGGTCAGGCGGCCGTCCAGCAGCGCGGGGGCCAACTCGAAGAAGGCGCCGTCATCTTCGGGTACGGGCTCCTCGATGAACTCGAGGCCTTTCGGGGTCACCCGCTGGACGCAGTACCCACTGGCTCGGAGACTGATGTAAAGGATGTAGGTGCCGTCCGGCGCGCTGAAGCCGGTGAAGTGGTCCGCGGGATCGTTCCACCACTCCTGGTGGTGATATTCCGCGTCGATGACCTCGCCCGTGGCGGCATCACGCACATCCACGCGGTTATAGCCGTCCTCGTCGCAGTACAGCCCGGTCAAGAGGATCCGGCCGTCGATGTCGACGGCGCGCAACGCGCCGGTGATGTGCTCTGAACGGCCTTCCGCAAGGCCCGGATACTCCCAACGCGATTGCCGCATGAGGAAAGTATCCTCTCGCCGCCTATGGCGATGTGCTCCAGTGCGCCAGTGGCGTCGCTCGCGTGAGCGCCGATCTGAAGAGCGTGGGGCGGACGAGTCGGCCTGTAAGCCGGGTTCTTCGCGGGCACCCAGCATGGCCTGCGCAGACACCGCCCCTGCGTCACGACCAGGCGTTTCGGCACTCGTCGACTCTCATCGCTTCGCACCTGATCGCGCGCTTATGTGCCCTGCATGTGCCCGACTTCAAGCGGTTCACCTGAGCGCTCAGCACAGCGCTTGACCAGCCAGAGCCGGTACGCGTTACTGGGGCGAGGACGTTGGTCGATCCGCCGTCAAGAGGTTGTTGACGTCAGTGCGCCCTTGGTCACGCCCGTCCAGTCGATGGCGTCTCGCTCGCCCCAGGCCGTGACTGGACTCGAACCAGTGGTGAACGATGTAGATCATTTTCGGCTGGTTCCCGACCCAGCTCAGCACGTCCCCGCTCGGCCGGGGTTGTTCTCACTGGTTCACCCTAGATGACTCTCCTTCGTGTGAGACCATCTCAACATGGGCGGATCCTCATCGGATGGCAATACTCACAACATGGACTACCGAAAACTCCCCGAATTTCATGTGCGCAATAGTCAAGCAGTGATCCACAGTAGAAATAACTGGGATTTCGAATCATCCGAGCAAGACATCAAGAGTTGTTCGATAAAGGACATCCGATCGACCATGCTCGAAATTATTGAGCCTAATTTGCCCAGCAAAAATGGACCATACTACACGGCGGGTGTCGAAATACTTGGTTCTCTGACAATTAGGGTAGATATATCCGAATCACTAGATAGTCCATGGGAATCCGGCTGGACTCATCTTGAAGTAGCGCCGGATGGCCAAATGATGCTAATAGTATCGGCTTTTGCTATGCGCGAGATGGCACCCATTGATTTCCGCGATACTATCGCAGCCCTAGGCAGCCGAGAAAATTATCAACTGATCGACATCAGCCCTTTCGATGACTACGGCACGGGTTATCGGGACGAGGACAATTCTGATGTGGAAGCCAGGCGTTTCGAGCTTTACTTTCTCGTGCCATCAGTTGTGGGAAGCATTGCGGACGTCATTAGATTTGCTCGCCAAATAGAACAAGAAGTATATTTTTATAGACTCGGCATCAGATCACCCAAAGTAGTTGAGAGAATTATACAGATGGGCCAAGTGGAGCGTCTCGTAGGTATGCGCGAAAATATTTGGCTGGATGTTAAGGCGTATGGCTACGAGATGGGCAAGAACGAAAACCAGTGGAAATTTGAACTAGCATCAGATGTTGCTTGTTTTGCCAATTCAGAGCATGGCGGCATAATAGTCGTAGGGATAGCCACCAAGAACAGGAGTGGACATAATGAGGTCCTAAAAAAAGTGACACCCGTTCCAGTTGACGAGACGCGCATTCAACGATATCTAACATCAATAGACGAGCGCGTTCATCCGCCCGTTTCGGGGCTGAATGCCGGAGAAGTTCCGTTTGATGACGGCATGGTAGTGTATCTATCAATACCTCCACAACTAGAGGAGAACAAACCCTTCCTCGTACAAGGTGCTTTTTGGGATGGAAAGTACCAAGGAGGGGCAATATTCATTCCCCGCAGAAGAGATGAATATTCGATTCCTGTCAAGGCGCGTGAGATACACACGATGCTTGTGGCTGGACGTTCTCTCCTGCGATCTGGACAGATTCCTCCACCACGTCCAGAAGGTTAAGAGCTGGACGGGTCCGGACTTGCGTGGGGGCGGGGCCTCGTAGCCTGGACCGGCGGACGGGCTGGCGCTGCCGCCTGCCCGCATTGGCCCGTCGTGAGGCCCCGCGCGGGGTCCCCGCGCAAGTCGGGAACCGGCCAGCGGCACGGACGCGGCCAGCTCGGCCCGTGACTGGTCTCCGTCTTCCCGCGGCCCCGTGAATTCTGCTGCTCTTCGCGCCTGCCGACCGGCGTCGGCCTGGTCCCGTAGCCGGCGCCCAAGCAGAGGCGGAGGGCCAGGCGCCGAGTCGGCGGCGCGTGCGGCCCGGTTCTCGGGCCGCCTTGAAGACGTACAGAAAGTCTGCACAGAAGCGGAACGGCATACCTGTCGGGTCTCAGGACCTGACAGCGGAACGGCATACCGCAGCGGCCGGAGATACCAAAACGCTGTAGGCCCGTGCGGCCGTCGGTCATACGGGCTATGGTCACGCGTATGTCTCTGATCAGGTGGGCGTACGACCTTGCTGAGGAGTGTCTTGCCCAAGACAACCCTCGTCGGTGGGCTCACTGTCAGGGAGCTGCTCGACAGGCTCGAAAGCTGCGTGACGTTGCCGGTCCTGATGCTGACCTACTCGAAGCCGCCGCGATTCTTCATGACATCGGTTACGCGACTCCTCTAGCTCGTTTGGGTTTCCATCCACTTGATGGGGCTCACTACTTGCGGAAGGCCAAGGCACCGGCACGGCTGGTCAATCTGGTTGCTCATCACTCATTCGCCGCTCTGGAAGCAAGGCTGCGCGGGATTCAAGACGAGTTCGTTGGCTTCGAGGATGAGGGTCCTACGGCTGTCAGAGACGGCTTGTGGTTGTGTGATCTGACGACGATGCCTGATGGTGCCGAGACAACGCCAGAAGAGAGACGCGCGGAGATAGAGCAGCGTTATGGTCGCCAAAGTCTCGTGGGCAGATTCGTCGCTGAGGCTGCTCACGAACAGGGGGCCGCTATCGCCCGGACCAAGAGCCGACTAAGGAATGCCGTGTCAGCCTAGGTAAGGCGTGCTCCTGTCCTCGATCGCATGCGAAATGCGCAGCATCATGGACGGATGGATGCGCAAGCCTTTGATCTCGGATGCCTCGATCCACTCCACGCGACGGGATTCTGAGCTTTCTCGCAGTTTTCCGCCGAGAGGGGCAGCATGGAAGCAAATCGAGAACTCTTGGCGCACCTCGCCATCATCGTAGGCGATCACATGGCGTGGATCCGAATAGATGCCGCTTAGTCCAGTGATACCCACGTTGATGCCGGTCTCTTCGCGGACTTCCCGGATAGCTGCATCCTCAACTGATTCACCAATGTCTTGGGCTCCGCCAGGAAGAGCCCAAAGGCCGTTGTCGGTTCGCTTGATGAGGAGCACCCGGCCGCGTTCGTCGCGGACGGCCACTGTCACTGCCACCACGATGCTGTTCGCTCGGGGGGCAGCAGGGTCATCGTAGTAGTCAGTCTTCGGCATCGCTCCATGGTACCGGGACGCTCTTGTTCCAGACTGCGTCGAAGCTTGTGGTGTAGGTACTGAACATGTCACCGGCGGACAAGCGTCGAAGGTGGAGCGCTGGCGCATGGGGAGCGGTCACACCGTACACATGCGGGTTGGCAATCAGCTCGTTGTCGAATCGGTAGATTGAGTTGTACAGCACGGTCGCATGCTGTCGAAGCTCGATTCCATCTGTATTACGGAGTGGCTGGAAGAAAGCAAGCGCGTGCCCGATCTTAGCCGGGATCGCATGCTTGCCAATGCCTTCGTCGATGCTTCGCTGGATGATGGTTTCGCTCGACGGGTCGCCAAATAGGAGACGTACCCGTGCTCCCGAGGACGCCTTGGCTTGAAGCTTGGCGAGAAGGTCGTGTTTCTCGGTGAGGAACATGCCGACGTACACGAGTATGTCGATGTTGTCCTTGGCCTTATCGAGCAATCGGTCCCAGAGCTCAGCCGGGACCATGCTGCGGTGGGGATAGACCTTGACGATCTCAGACTCGTTGACTCGGGCCGCCTGGGTCTCGGTCAGGGCATCCGGCCACAAGTACTGTTCGCCCTCGCGCAGAAGGGCGGCTATTCGGTGACGGTACTTCGGGTAGGGCTTGCGGCCTGTGGTGATCCAACGTTCGACGGTCTTGGGGTCGACGCCAAGCTCCTCTGCCAGCTGTTCCGGGGAGAGACCTTTGGACAGCATGGCGTCCTTCAAGCGCTCGTTGCTCACTGGAACTCCTTGGGGGACGACTCGGGACGACTTTATGGTATGACAGACGTCCCTAGTTGTCTCCCCTTGTAGTGAAGTCGTCCCATCACATCCAGGCACCTTTGTGACAGCCAAAGGGAAGCGCACCGAGAGGCGGTGCGGCCCTGGATCGAAGGGAGAGCTCAGTGAAGCTCTACGTGGACACCAGCGCGAAGCAGATCATGGTGTCGAAGGACCCGGTGGAGAAGACCGACCAGAACGGTCGTCAGCGGACCGAGCGGAACACGGGCCGGCCGATGTGGTCGACGCAGGTGTTCGTCCAGGACAACGACGGCGGCGAGGTCATCACCATCACGACGGCGGGTGAGAGGCCGAACGTGAAGGTGGGGCAGTTCGTCACCGTGTCCGAGCTGGAGGCCCTGCCCTGGGCGACCAACGGGCGCAACGGCGTTGCGTTCCGCGCGGTCGAGCTCAAGGCGGCCGCTTCCCCGGCGGTCTCGAAGTAACCGGGCTGTTCTTCTGCGATCAGCTCGCGGTGTCTGTCGCAGGCGCTGACCGTCTGCTCACTCCCTGAGTGACCGGGGGCGGCGTTCTCATCCGCTCCCCAACGTGTGCGGGCCGGTTCAAATGGACCGGCCGCACTGTTCCCCCATTCCCCTCCTGATAGCGGAGGGAGGTGCCGACGAATGGCACCGAAATACATCCCACCACCTGGCCGCACGAGTTACAGCGTGTGGCCCATGACCGATCTCACCGACCCGAGAAAGAAGGTCATCATGCACAACTACCACTACCTCGTCACGCTCCAGTCTCCCGAGACGGGGCAAACCATCACCGTGTCCGGCGAGATCAACATTCCGCCGACCGTTACGCGCTCCGAGTTCTTCACCAAGCTGCTCGCGCAGCTCACCGGCAAGCACTTCCCCAGCGGAGACGCCGTCGTCCTGTTCTTCGACCTGCAGCCGAACAGCCTCGGCTGACACAAGTGCGGGGCCTGGAGGACTCACATTCCTCCGGCCCCGCCAATCCGAATCCCACCAGCTCATGGAAGGACGAATCGTGTCCAAGTCTACGCGTCTGCCCGTCTTCGGGCGAGGCTCGTCCGGCCGTTCCGGTCGGCGTGGCGGAACCGTCACCCTGATCGAGGACCGCGTCACCCGGTCCTACACCCGCACGGCGAAGACTGCGCTGTACGTCGTCACGGCCGTCGTTGGCCTGCTCGCCGCGGTCGTCGCCGCCTCCTACCTGCACCCCATCGTCGCCCTGGTCGCCGGTCTGGCGATCGGGCTCGCGGTCGCGCTGCCCACCGCCGGAATCATCGCGGCCTGGCCCGTCATCCGAGTCGTCTGGTGGTGGCTGCCCGAGATCACCGTCTCCGGCCTGATCGTGGCCGGGTTTGTGATCGTCTCCGACCACACCGGCCTCGTCGGCCGGGTCGTCATCGTCGGCTTGGTGGCCGGTGTGCCCGCCGCCATCTCGCCCGTACGGCGGCGCATCGTCTCCTACGCCTGGTGCCTGATCTCCCGGCACCGTCTGCGCGCCTGCTTCAACGAATTCATCATCTCCAACCGGTCGGGGTCTCTCCCGCTCATCCTGTGGGCCATGCCCACTCCGGTCGGGGAACGCATCTGGATCTGGCTGCGTCCCGGCCTGGCGGTCTCCGATCTCGAAAACCGTCTCGACAAGATCGCGGTCGCCTGCTGGGCCGCCAACGTCACCGTGGAACGGGCCTCGTCCCGCAACGCCGCGTTTCTGCGTATCGACATCAAGCGCCGCAACGCGCTGACCGGCACCGTGAACTCGCCGCTGGTCGACATGGTCGACCCGAACACCCCTGCCACGGTCAAGACCACGACCACCGCTCCGGTGCCGACCGCGCTGGATCTGCCCGACATTCCGGCACCCTCGCCGGTGCCCGACACCATCCCGCGCATCGACAAGCGCACCGAGCGGGCCGACAAGAAGCCGGCCTCCGCACCCTCCCCGGCGCCTGCTTCGGGAGCTGCTCCGGCTCCGAAGACGGCCAAGTCCGTGACGCCGGACGACGTCCTCGACTGGGTGTAACGCCCGGTTCCCGCATCTCGGCGCCGCTGGCGTCATGCCACGACCGGTGACCGTCACCGGTGACCGGCGTCCCTGCACCTGAGGGACGCCCCTTCGCTGCCCGTTCCGGCCTGGGCATGAGGTCACCCGTCGCGGTCGGCCTCGTGCCCGGGTCCCTACCGAAGGGACCTTCTCCAATGGCATCACCGACTGTCCCGCCCTCGGCCGCCGTGCCGGTGGGACCGATGCTGTCGATGTTCGACCCCGTCTATCTGGGCGTCGACGAGTTTGGCGCACCCGTCTACGTGGTGCTGCCCTACCGAAACATGCTGATCGCCGGGGAGCCCGGCGGCGGCAAGTCCGGCCTGATCCAGAACATCACCGCGCACAGTTTCCTGGCGGCCGGTACCCGGCCGGTGCTGCTGGACCCCAAGCTCGTCGAGCTGGGCATGTGGGCCGACCTCGCCGAAGAGTTCGTCGGACCCGACATCGACCACGCCCTGACCACGCTGCGGCGTGTGCAGCAGGTCATGAACAACCGCTACGCCTGGCTGCTGGCCCACAACCGCCGCAAGATCACCGCTGCCGACGGCGTCTCGGTGATTCCCGTCATCCTCGATGAGCTGGCCTACTACTCGGCCACCATCGGCACCCGCGAACAGCAGACCGAGTTCATCGGCCTGGTCCGCGACATCGTCGCCCGCGGGCGTGCCTGCGCGATCCCCGTCATCGCCGCCACCCAGCGACCCAGCGTCGACATCATCCCGACCAGCTTGCGCGACATCTTCGGATTCCGCGTCGCGTTCCGCTGCACCACTCCCAACAGCAGCGACATCATCCTCGGCCACGGCTGGGCCCACTCGGGATTCAACGCCGCCACCATCGCCCCGACCGACCAGGGCGTGGCCTATCTGATCGCCGAAGGCGGCGTCCCGGCCCTGTTCAAGGCCGCCTACCTGCGCGACGAGCAGATCAACAACCTGGCCGACCACGCCACCTGGATCCGCTCCCGCTCCGCCTCGACCTCCCGGCCCGCCACACGGCTGGCCGCCTGACACCCGGAAGGGCACCTGATGCATCCGCAACCCCCGACCCGTGTCCTGATCACCACCATCACCCCCGAGATCAACGGCTACACCGGTATCTGCCTGGTGTGCTTCGAACCCCACACCGTCGCCATCGGCGACTACACCCGGCTGGGCGAATGGGCCCGCGAACACACCTGCAACCCCGACCGCGCCCACGTCGTCGCCGAGCTGATCGGCGACCGCATCGCCCGATGCCTGTACTGCGGCTCCACCGACGTCTACGAGACCCGTGTCGTTGTCGACGAACGCACCACCGACATGGCGCTGACCTGCGGCGCCTGCCACGGAGTGTGGGCCCAATGATCCACAAGTACTACCGGCCCAACGGCAAACCCGACTGGGGACGCTGGGTCATGGAATGCGATGGCTGCCACTGCCGCGCCTACCTGCTGAGCACCGAAAACCCCGAGTGGCTCGTCACCGCCTGGCCGGACATGAACATCTACTGCCCGGACTGCTTCAACGGCTGGGCCGACCAGCTCATCACCAGCGCCCTGCGCTGTCCTGACTGCGACTGCATCGACCTGCGCATCTGGCCCGGCAACTGGAACGCCGAAGCTGAGGACCAGCATCCGGGCCTGATCGACTGCGCCCACTGCGGCGCGATCCTCATCGTCGAAGAACCGCCTTCCTGGTTCTGACGCGGCTGAGGGCCGGACCTCTCGCCAAAGACTTCCGGCCCTCCGCCTCACACCCACACCCCTCACGTGAAGGACGTGGACACCCATGCACGCTACCCACTACACGCACGCCCCGACCAGCGCCGCGCGCGTCCCCCAGTTGGACGCCACGGTGCGTGGGCGCATGATCTACCTCAAGTACTACGACCCCACCGGGGCCCGGTTCGGTATCCCCACCTACCCCTACCGGTGGGCACCCCAAGGTCTGCTCACCGCCCGCCAGCTGCGGGCTGAGGGCCTTCGCCCCGGCGGGCAACCGGTCTTCGCGCAGATCCTGTGGCGCGATGGCGCCCGTGTCGCCTACCTCTACCGCCGCGACCTGGCCAAGCCCAAGCGCACCGCCACCCCCGCGCAGCGCGCCGCCATCGACAAGGCTCTACGCGCCCGGCGGACCTGCTCCACCTGCGGGCGCGTGCGCTGGTACTACATCCCGCGCTCGCTGGGCGAATGCCTCGACTGCGCCGAACAGTCCGGGAGCCTGGCATGAGCGACTTCATCGTCAACAGCTCCTTGACACCCAACCGCCCCCGGCGCGTGGTCGAGAACGACGAATACGCCGCGTTCCTGCGCCGCATCCTGCGCGCCTATAGCCGCCGTATCGCCTCCGGCGACGTCGAAGCCCTCGCCTACCTCGCCGAGGTCACCGACGAACTCCACACCATCACCCAACAGGCCGTCACCGGCCTACGCGCCTACGGCTACTCCTGGGCCGACATCGCCCGGCCGCTGGGCATCACCCGCCAAGCCGCCCAACAGCGCTGGGGCGGTGAGGCCCGATGACCACCAAACCCACCCTCGAACCGGCTACCGGCGGCCTGCGCGATGCCACCTGCGGCGTCATCCTGCTCGCCACCGCCAACATCTGCGGCCGTCCCGCCGTCGCCTACCTGGTCGGCGGCTGCGTCCACGAGCACATCTCCGAAGGCTACTTCTGCGCCGACCACCGCGGCCACGGCCTGGCCTCCGGATTCAACTGCCGGACCTGCTGGTTCGCCACCGAACCCCACCCGTGCCCGGTCCTGGCCCGCGACATGACCTCCGAGGTGATCCCCCATGAAGGGTGAACGCGTCGAGAACCTTCTCCAGGTCCTCATCCTGCTGCTGGTCGGCACCATGGCCGGTGCCGCTTCCTTCACCCACGTCCACGACTGGACCATGGCCAACAGCCCGAACGGAACCGGCGACTGGTTCGGCTGGGCCAACGCCGTCATCTCCGAACTCACCCCCACCGCCGCCGGACTGGAGATCCGCCGACGCAAGCGCAACCACCAGCACATCGGCTACCCCATGGCGGTCCTAGTCGCCGCCGCAAGCCTGTCCATCGCCGCACAACTTGCGGTCGCCAAACCCGGCCCCACCGGCTGGCTCCTGGCCGCCGTCCCGGCCCTGGCCTTCCTGGCCCTGTCCAAACTCGTGCTGTCGCGCACTACGGCCACACAGCCGGCCTCCGTGCCTGGCATCGAGCACACCACCCAGGCCGACACCACAGCGGTCCCGGTGGATCTTCCCGCCCTGGAAGCCGAACACCACACCGCCGTCGTTGCCGAGAATCCGGCCGAATCGATTCCGCCGCACCTGATCACCGGTGCCCGAATGGCGGCCTTCACCCACCAACAGACCACCGGTCAACCGATCACTACTGACGCGCTCGCCGAACACCTCGGCATCCCCACCGGCCAAGCGGCCGTGATCCTGCGCGAACTCCAGGCACCCGCCCCCACCAGTGAAGGGGACCGCCTGTGACCCACATCCCGGCGTCCGGTTCGACGCTGGCTCTCGCACCCGGAACCGCTTCCCCGGTCCCGGGTACGGGGGCGAACACCGAACCCCGCCAGCTCTCCCTACCTGCCTCCCGGCTGCGGCCCTCCCGCATCACCCGTCGCAAGGTCCTGGGCACCGACACCGCCTTGGAGCGCGCCGGAGAGGGCTACTTCGACTGGCTCGACCACGTCTGGCCCGCCGCCGGATGTTCACACCCCGTCCGGCTGTTCGGAGACCTCGATGTTGTCGACACCCGGACTGGTGAACTCACCCGCACCCTGGCCACGTCCGCGATGCCGGACGGCGTGATCTACAAGGCGTGCGGGAACCGCCGGGCCACCGTCTGCCCCGCCTGCGCCGACACCTACCGCCGCGACGCCTTCCAGCTCATCCGCTCCGGCCTGGCCGGAGGCAAAACCGTCCCTGCCACCGTCGCTCGGCACCCGGCCGTCTTCGCCACCTTTACCGCGCCGTCCTTCGGACCCGTCCACACCCGCCACGTCCGCCGTCACACCTGTACCGACAAAGCGCGCTGCAACTGCCGCCCCGAACCCTGCTACGCCCGCCACGACCTGCCCGTCTGCCAGCACGGCCACCCGGCCGCCTGCTTCGCCCGCCATAACCCTGGCGACGAACGCCTCGGGCAACCGCTCTGCTCCGACTGCTACGACCACGACCATCACGCGGTCTGGAACAACCAAGCGGGCGAACTCTGGCGACGCACCAAACAGGCCATTACCCGCCGTCTCAACAAGCTCGCCCGCGCACGCGGCCTGGCCCCCGTACGGGTCTCCCACGGCAAGGTCGCCGAATTCCAAGCCCGCGGCGCCATCCACTTCCACGCCCTGCTCCGCCTCGACGGCGTCGACGAAAGCGACCTGGCCGCTATCATCCCGCCCCCGCCGGGCATCACCGCTGCCGACCTCGACGACGCCGTTCGGCAAGCCGCTGCGCACATCACCTGCATCACCGAACCCCACCCCGCCCGGCCCGACGGCTGGCCCATCACCTGGGGACGACAGGTCGACGTACGTATCATCAGCCTGCA
This sequence comes from Spirillospora sp. NPDC049024, assembly GCF_040649235.1. NCBI lineage: Bacteria > Bacillati > Actinomycetota > Actinomycetes > Streptosporangiales > Thermomonosporaceae > Spirillospora > Spirillospora sp. NPDC049024. Next base: position 128,624 of record NZ_JBEZFD010000011.1, on the reverse strand, counting down.
CGGCGAGTCCGTCAGTGACGCCATGGTGGCCGGTTACCTCGCCAAATACGCCACCAAAGGCACCGAGGTCACCGGACACACCTCCCGCCGCCTCCACGACCACAACATCGGTCTCTACGCCGACCCCGCCGGCACCCACACCCAACGCCTCGTCCACGCGGCCTGGACCCTCGGCGAACACCCCGGCTTCGAATCCCTGCGCCGCTGGGCGCACATGCTCGGCTTCGGCGGCCACTTCCTCACCAAAGCCCGCCACTACTCGGTCACCTTCGCCGCCCTACGCGCCGCACGCGTCCACTACCGCCGCACCCAACCCCAAGGAGCGGACTACTCCGACGAGCGGCTCGAACGTCAAGACGACCTTGACACCGAAACCACGACCGTCCTCGCCCGCCTGTCCTACGTCGGCTCCGGCTGGAAGACCACCGGAGACGCCCTCCTGGCCAACACCGCCGCCGACCAAGCCCGCCGACGACACCAAGCCGGACGTGAAGACCTCGCCCATGAACTTGCCTCGGACAGTTCCCTAGCCGCCTGATGATTGGAGATCAGCCCGTGGACCTCGAACGAGATCGAACCTGGACGCCGGACGAGGTGGCGCGTTTCCTCGGTATCCCGAAAGCCACTCTCTACCAATGGCGCTACCTCGGCATCGGCCCGAAAGCCGGTCGCGTCGGCCGCCACCTGCGCTACCTGCCAGAAGACGTCATCGCCTGGTTCCGGGAGCAGCAGAACGCGGCATGAGCGTCTACGACCGCTGGCACAAGAGCCACCCGAAGCAAGGTGATCAGCCTTGCCGGGAGCACAGCCGTGGCAAGAACAAGCTGTATCCCACGGCTGATCACCTGAAGGGCGACCGGTGGCAAGTTCGCTGGCGGGACGAGAACGGGCAGCAGCAGAAGCGCAGCTTCCCCAAGAAGGCCGGTACTGATCCGGAGATCTGCGCCGAAGCGTTCGACGCCCAGCGGAAGGCCGATACCGACAGAGGCGAGTGGATCGACCCTCGTCTCGGCCGGACGCCCTTCCGGGACTACGCGCCGGTCTGGATGAAGTCCCGACTGCACAAGCCGGGGACGGTCGACACCTACGAGCGGCACCTCCGCAACCACATCAACCCGGCCTTCGGCGGCCTGGGCCTGGCCGCCATTCGTGCCACCACCGTGCAGCAGTGGGTCAAAGACCTCCAGGCCGTCAAGGGCCTCGCTCCCCGCACGGTCGAAACCATCTACGGCATCTTCTCCAGCATCATGCGCGGCGCCATCCGGGACGGGTATCTGCGCAAGAGTCCGTGCATCGACATCCGGTTGCCCGACATCTCCCCCACGGTCGTCCGGCTGTTGTCACCGGTGCAGGTGGTCACACTGGCTGCCGCGATGCCCGAGCGGTACGGGCTCCTGGTGCTCCTCGGCGCGGGGGCCGGCCTTCGACAGGGCGAGGCGTTCGGGTTGGCGTTGGACCGCGTCGACCGAGCTACAGGCATGATCACGATTGACCAACAGGTGGTCGTGGTTGACCGACGGCCTATCCTCGCCTCTCCCAAGACTCTGGCCTCGGTGCGGGACGTGCCTATGCCGGGCTTCGTCTTGGACGCGGTCCTTAAGCAGGTCGAGCTGCTCAGTCTCGAACCCGATGACGTGCTGTGCCGGACGGCGCGTGGCACGCTGCTGCGGCGGGACTACTTCAACAAGAGGGTTTGGAAGCCTGCTATCGCGGTGGCCGGGCTGCCGGACGACACCACGTTTCACGACCTGCGGCACACCTTCGCGAGCACGGCCCTGGCTGAGGGTGTGCCGATCTCCGAGGTATCGCGGTGGCTCGGGCACAAGTCCATCACCACGACCGTGGATCTCTACGGGCACCTTGTGCCAGAGGCCAGCGGCCGTGCCCGTAGCGCGCTGGATCGGGCGTTCAAGCCGGTGCTCGATGTGCCCTGAAAGTGCCCTGAGCGATCTTGGAGCCGATTGCGCTCCTGGTCAGGGGCATTGGGGGCGGACGAGTCGGCCTGTAAGCCGGGTTCTGTGCCCGTCGTCCCTTGCGGGGCGGCGGGTGACGGCCATCCATCTCGGGCCGCCGTTGCCGGCGGTCTCCAGCGGTCTACCCGCAGGCTCGGGCGGGCCGCCCTCAGGCACCTGCGCGGGGCCTCTTGCGGGGCCCCTTCTTGACCTTGCTCCGGGTGGGGTTTACCTAGCCGCCCACGTCACCGTGGGCGCTGGTGAGCTCTTACCTCACCGTTTCACCCTTACCACCGGCGGACCGGTGGCGGTCTGCTTTCTGTGGCACTGTCCCGCGGGTCACCCCGGGTCGGCGTTACCGACCACCCTGCCCTGTGGAGCCCGGACTTTCCTCGACGGGGATCGCTCCCCGACGCGGCCGTCCGGCCGGCTCGTCCGCCGTCCACCAAGGTTAGCGGGTGCGTGAGCGACTTGCGCACCGCGGCTGATCAAGGGTGCGCAAGTCGACTCACGGACCTAGGGGAGGGTGCTCAGGGCTTCGTCCAGGCGGGTTTCGGGGAGGGTGTGGTCCTCCATCTGGCCGGCGAGGAAGCGGTCGTAGGCGGCCATGTCGAGGTGGCCGTGGCCGCACAGGGCGGTGAGGATGACCTTGGGTTCGCCGGTCTCGGCGCAGCGGCGGGCCTCTTCGACGGCGGCGGCCAGGGCGTGGGTGGGTTCGGGGGCCGGGACGATGCCCTCCGTGCGGGCGAACAGGACGCCGGCCTCGAAGCATTCGCTCTGGGGCTTCGCGGTGGCGTCGAAGATGCCGAGCTCGTACATGTGGGAGAGCAGCGGCGCCATGCCGTGGTAGCGGAGGCCGCCCGCGTGGATGGGGTCGGGGACGAAGTCGTGGGTCAGGCCGGTAGATGGTGGGTGTCGTTGAAGAACCGAAGAGTCGCGGGGCCGTCGCCGTACCAGTCGATGGACGTCAGCGCCGCCACGTCGAGGTGCATCCGGTACAGGGACGGCATGGGCGCGCCCAGGGCGTCCTTGACCAGCAGCTTGATCGGGGTGACGTGCGAGACGACCAGGACCGTCTGCTCGCGGTAGCGGACCTTCAGCTTGTCCAGGGCCGTGCGGACGCGGCGCGACACCTGGGCGAAGCTCTCCCCGCCGGGCGGGGCTGCTCCGGGGTCGGCGAGCCACGCCTTCAACTCGCCCGGCCAGCCCTTGCCCGCCTCGGCGAACGTGAGGCCCTCCCAGTCGCCGAAGTCGGTCTCGCGGAAGCCGTCCTCGACCCGGACCTCCAGGCCGGTGACGGCGGCGACCTCGGCGGCCGTGTCGCGGCAGCGGGACAGGGGCGAGGTGACGATCGCGTCGATCCCGCGGTCCTTGAGGGCGAGGGCGGCGGCGCGCGCCTGGGCGAGGCCGTTCGGGGTGAGCGGGACGTCGCCGATCCCTGCGAAGCGCTTCTCGACCGACAGCGGCGTCTCACCGTGCCGGAGCAGGAGCGTGGTCGTCGGCGTGGACGAGACGGGCCGGGGCGGCGGCTCGGGCTCGCCCGGCGTCTCCTCGACCTTGCGGGTCCAGTGCTCGCCGCGGGCGGCGGCGTCCATGGCCTCGTTGGCGAGCCGGTCGGCGTGCGCGTTGCGGTTGCGGGGGATCCAGCCGTAGGACACCGAGCCCAGCGCGGCGGCCAGCTCGCGGGCCTCCAGTGCCAGCGGCACCATGTCCGGGTGCTTGATCTTCCAGCGGCCCGACATCTGCTCCACGACGAGCTTGGAGTCCATCCGGACCTCGACGCGGGCGGACGGGTCGATCCCGGCGGCCGCGGCCAGCCCGGCGATCAGCCCCCGGTACTCGGCGACGTTGTTGGTGGCGTGGCCGATCGACTCGGCGACCTCCGCGAGCACCTCGCCGGTCAGCGCGTCGCGGACGAGCGCCCCGTACCCGGCGGGGCCGGGGTTGCCGCGCGAGCCCCCGTCGGCCTCGACGACCAGCTTCCGGCCGGCGCTCACAGACCCGACTCGGGCGTCCGGACGAGGATGCGGCGGCACTCCTCGCAGCGGATGACCTCGTCCTCGGCGGCGGCCCGGATGCGGTTCAGGTCGACGGTGTTCAGCGCGAGGTGGCAGCCCTGGCAGGCGCCGCGGAACAGCTTGGCCGCGCCGACGCCGCCGAACTGGCCGCGCAGCTTCTCGTAGAGGCCGAGCAGGTCGTCCGGGACGTCCTTGGCGACGGCGGTGCGCGCGGCGCTCGACGCCCCGGCCTCGTCGTCGATCTCCCGCTGGGCGGCGTCGCGGCGCTCGGCGAGCGCGGCCAGCTCCTGCTCGGCGGCGGCCTGCTCGGACCGCAGCGCCGACACCCGGCCCTCCGCCTCCTCGGTCCGCTCCATGATCTCCAGCACGACCTCCTCCAGGTCGGACTGGCGGCGCTGCAGCGACTCGATCTCGGCCTGCAGGCTGCTGAGGTCCTTCGCCGAGGTCACCTGCCCCGAGTCGAGGCGCTTCTGGTCGCGGTCGGCGCGGGTGCGGACCTGGTCGACGTCCTGCTCGGCCTTCTTCTGCTCCCGCCGCAGGTCGCCGACCTCCGTCTCGGCCGCCACGATCGCGTCGCGCAGCTCGGTCAGGCGGCCCTCCAGCCGCTCGATCTCCGCCAGCTCGGGCAGGGTGCGGCGGCGGTGCGCCAGCCGGTCGAGGGAGCTGTCGAGGTCCTGCAGGTCGATCAGGCGAAGCTGGGCTTGCGGTGCGGCTTTCACTGTGCTCCTTCGTCGTGAAGGGTCCACGCGTCGGTGACGAGCGTGGACACCCGTGTCTCCAACTTGCCCGCTTCCGGGGACGACCTGGCGAGGCTCCGCTCGGCGTCGGCGAGCCAGGGCCACTCGGTCGCCCAGTGCGCCGCGTCCACCAGGGCGGGGCCGCCGTGCTCGGCGAACTCCGACGCGGGGTGGTGGCGCAGGTCGGCGGTGAGGTAGGCGTCGACACCTGCGGCCCGCGCGGTGCCGAGCAGGGAGTCGCCCGCGCCGCCGCAGACGGCGACCGTGCGGACGGGGCGGTCCGGATCTCCGGCCGCCCGCACCCCCCAGGCGGTGGACGGCAGCCCGGCGGCGGCGCGCCGGGTGAACTCCCGCAGCGCGACCGGCTCGTCCAGCTCCCCGATCCGGCCGAGGCCGCGGCGCGGATCGTCGTCGGCGGGGACCATCGGGCGCAGCTCGCCGGTGAGGCCGACGGCCCGCGCCAGCGCGTCCGACACCCCGGGTGCGGCCCGGTCGGCGTTGGTGTGCGCGGTGTGCAGCGCGATCCCATTCGTGATCATGCGGTGGACGAGCCGGCCCTTCGGCGTGGTGGCGGCGACCGAGTGCACCCCGCGCAGCAGCAGCGGATGGTGCGTGACCACGAGGTCGGCCTCCCACTCCAGCGCCTCGTCGATCACGGCGGCGACGGGGTCGACCGCGAACAGCACCCGCCGTACCTCCTGGGCGGGATCTCCGCAGACGAGGCCGACGGCGTCCCAGGACTCCGCCCACGCGGGCGGGTAGAGCTCCTCCAAAGCGGAGATGACATGGGATAGGCGCACGTCCCGCAGGCTACCGCGCCTGGGCGCTCCCAACGAGCCACCGAGCGTCACCCCGAGACGCCAAGGTCTGTAACGATATGGGACGGACAGTGCACGACCGAGGGAGGAACGCCATGTCGGCCGCCGGCGCCGCCGCGGAACCGGAGCCCATCCAGCCCATCCGAACCGTCGAGCCCAAGGCGGAACGTCCGTACATGCCGGGCTACGGCATCCAGGGACCGAACGAGGGGAGCGGCCTGCTGCCGTGGTCCTGGGCCGTGGAGCGGCTGCGGGCCGCCCGCAACTTCTGGGTGTGCACGGTGCGGCCGGACGGACGTCCGCACGCCATGCCGGTCTGGGGCGCCTGGTCGGGCGAGGCCCTGCTGTTCAGCAGCGCGGCCCCGTCCCGGAAGATGGTGAACCTGCGGGCGAACCCGCAGGTCGTGGTCACCACGGAGGAGGCCGAGAACCCGGTGGTCATCGAGGGCCGCGCCGAGATCCTCACCGATCCGCGCGACCTACAGCGGTTCATCGACCTGGTCAACTCCAAGTACGCCACGCGCTATCGTGTCGATTTCCTGGACCCGGAGGTGAACGCCACCGTCGCGGTGCGGCCACAGTCGGTGTTCGGGCTCCGCCAGGGAGATTTCACCGGTTCTCCCACCCGGTGGTCGTTCGTAACCTGAATGTCCGCTGGGATCATTCTGGAGACTCATCGCGTTGGAGAGTGTGTGAAGTCACCCTTTCGCCGCCGCAAGCGCGTCAAGGGCCGTCCGATGGGCAACCGCCCGGAGGCGGCCGAGCCGGAGACCATCGAGTGGCCCCGCGAGGGGACGGGCAAGTCGTCCCTGATGGGGGCCATCCGAGGCGACGGCGAGACCGGCGCCGGCTTCGGCGGCGGCATGTTCGAGGACCTCGCCTCCGCCTTCGAGGGCTCCAAGAAGGTCAAGCAGGAGGAGCAGGAGCGGCAGAAGGTGCTCCGCCAGGACGACCACGAGCAGACCGGATCCGGCAACGTCCGCGACAACCTGGACTCGGGCAAGATCCGGATCCGGCGCACGCCGCCGGCACCGTGAGCTCACCGGATCGCTCTCGAACATAGGTTCGAATCCGGGTTATCCTGCCCTCGTGAGCACCTACGTTCCGCCCGGCTGGCCCTCGCAGGTGCATCCACCGGGCACCGACCGTTTCGAGGACACCGCCCTCGCCTGGCTGCTCGAGCTCGTCCCGCCCGAGTACCGGCGCTACGGCGTCCTGCGCCGCTACCCCCTCGCCCTCGCCCGGATGGCCCGCCACCACGTGAACGCGTCCGTGGAGGCGGCCCGGGAGGGCTTCCGCACGGCGCGCGTCGACCTCGGCGCCGTCGTCCCCCCGCACGGCATCGAGTCCGTCCTGGAGGCCTACCGCCGCGAGGGCGCCCGCCTCGTCGCCCTCCTCCACGCGATCGAACTCGTCGAGACGGCCCTGCGCGGCCTCGCCGAGCCGGACGATCCCACCCATCGCCGCCCCTTCACCCCCAAGCTGTGACCGGCGTGTTGACGCTGTGTCGCGCCGTGCGCAAGCCTTGATCTGTTCCTTACGGGAGGCGGGGTTCCGGTGAGCGCACCACCTGGGTGGTACCCAGATCCGGAGTTGATGGGCCGCGAACGCTACTGGGACGGCCAGACGTGGACCGACCAGTCGCGCCCCTACAACCCCCGCGCCCGCCGCCGCGCCTCCCTGAACGCCGAAACCGGCCCCACCCCGCCCCCGCGCCCACCCGCACCCCGCCCCGAGCCCCCCGCTCCACCATCACCCCCGCCCTCCCCCCACCCGCCGCTCGCCGGCCCGCCCCCTTCCCCACAGACGCCACCCCCGAAAACACCCGCCCCAAAAGCACCACCCTTCCCCCGGCCACCGCGCTCAGGCCCTGAGCCGCCCCACCCCGCAACGCCCCCTCCGTCCCCGCCTGCCGCGCGCCCCGCGGCCGAGACCCCGCCCGCTCCTCGCCCGCCCTCACAAGAGGCTCGGAGCGAATCACCCGCGCCTCCTCCACCAAGCCTCAGCACCCCACCCACACCAAGGCCTCCCGCACCGTCCCCGCCCCCACCAGCGCCCCAACCCGCAACCGCTCCCCCACCCCGACCTGCCCAGCCGCCGCCTTTGGAGGAAGCGCGGTTCGAAGCGCCTGCGGCTCCTCCGCCGAGGCTCGGGCGGCCGCGCACGCCGCCGCCGCGGCGGGAAGCTCCGGGTTCTGCGACGGCGCCGCTGCTGCCTGGGGAGGCGCCGGCGTTGGAGGAGGCTCGGATGGAGACGACGGCGCCGCCGTCGGCGGGGCTTCGTAAGCCGCACTCCCCGCAGGTCTCGGTGCCGCGTTCCGCCGGGCCGGTGCGTCGGCTGCCGTCGCAGGTGCCGCGCGCGGCCGCAGCCGGCCAGACGCCGCCCGTGGACGAGCCGGTCCAGCGCTACCTCCCGCCGGGGCAGCCGCAGGGCACGCCGTCCGGGCGGGCCAGTGTCGCGATCGGGCTGGTCGTGGCGGTCGAAGGGGTCGTGGTCGCGGCCGTGGCCTTCGGGCTGCGTTCCGTCTGGCCTGGTTGGGGCGCCCTTGCACTGATTGTTTTCTGGGGGATCCTTCTGCTGGCGCCCCTGACGGCCCGGCGCTCGTACGGGTACCGGGAGCCGGACGAGGCCGAGCGCGCCCGGCTGGAGCACGCGTGGCGCTACGTGCAGCAGCACGCCGGCGTCAGCGGCTACCGGCTCGTGGTCGTCGAGTCGGACGGGCTGAACGCGTGCAGGCCCTCGGTGCGCACGGTGGCGGTCACGTCGCAGTCGGCGCGCGAGCTGCCGCCCGGGGGCCTCGCCGCCGTCCTCGCCCACGAACTGGGGCATCTCCAGGGGTGGCGGGCGGTGCCTGCGTTCGTGCACGCGCAGGTGACGCTTCCGCACCGTGTGCTGCAGTGGGCGCTGCGTACGGTGTGGTCCCCGATCGGCCCGATGTGGAAGCGGGCCGTCGAGTGGCACCGGCCGATCGGCTTCCTGGGGGTGTTCCTGCTGGCCGCGGTCGCCGTGGTCATGACGGTCGTGGTCGCGCTACCGGCGGCGCTCGCCTACGCCGCCTCGCTGGGGGCGCGCCTGCTGAGCGCCGCGGGCGAGGCGCGGGCGGACGCGGCGGCGGTGCGGATGGGGTTCGGCGCCGGCCTGGTCGCGGCCGTGGAGCACCGCATCGAGCATCAGCCGGACGGGCTGCCGCTCCCCCTCGTCCGGCGGGCCGAGGCACTGCGCCGCCGGCTCGGCTGAGCCGGTCAGCCCTTCCCGCCGAACAGCGGCGGCGGCCCCTGCCGGGGGTCGCCGGGCGTCCGCGGGCCGGTCTGCTGCCCGGGCGGCGGGCCGGGCTGGGACGAGAGGGGCGCGCGCGGCGGGGGCGGCACGGGCGGGGTCGCCCACTGGGGAGCGGACGGCGTGCCCCACTGCTGAACCTGGGGCTGGGCCTGCGTCAGCGGGCCCGGCGCGGTCAGGGCCGCGCCGGGGGCGGGGAGCGCCTGCTGCGGGGCGGGCGGGTCCGGGAGGGGGCCGGTGGTGACGCGGTCGAGCGTGATGATGGCCGGGTCGCATTCGACGGGCGTGATCGTGCGGCCGCCGCCGGGCGCCGACTCGACGAGCAGCAGGGCGTGGTCGGGCAGGTGCTGGAGCGTGACGGGTTCGACGACGTACTCGTACACGCGCTGCGTGGTGTCGGCGTCGCTCCAGTTGGTGCCCTCCGCGTAGGAGTAGGCGGCCGACCAGTTCCGCGACGTGGAGGTGGAGGTGCCCTCGGTGTCGCTGCGGCTGGTGGAGCCGCCCCGGTTGCTGCCGCGCTGGTAGGACGTCGAGCGGTCCGGGAAGAGCCCGAACATCTCGCCGCCCGAGTAGGTGGTTCCGGACGAGCGGCTCGTCCCCCAGCTCCGGGACGTCCCCGTCGTGCGGCTGGTGCTGTGGGTCTCGGAGTCGCCCGCGCCCTCGGTGTCGGTGGTGGTGTGGGACTCGTTCCCGCCGACGTTCTTGGTGATCTGCGACAGGACGAACCGGTGGTCGCGCCCGATGAAGTCGGCCGCGCGGGCCGCGTCCTCGTGGTTGCCGAGCCGCATGAACGCGACGGCGCCGCCGCCGATCATCTCCGCGGACGTCTCCCGCAGCCGCCGGAACAGCAGGGTCAGCGGGACGCCGCGCCGCTCGCAGGCGTCCGACAGCCGTTCCAGGTGGCGGCGGGCCAGCTCGTCCGCGCCGGCGACGACCAGGGCGGGGGTGGAGTCCTGCGACGCGGTGATGCGGTGCGTCACCCACTGGACGACGAGGTCGGTGAGCAGCTCGGAACGGACGTTGCGGGCCTGGCTGTCCAGCGCGACGCAGGTCAGGTAGCCGGCCCCCTCCTTCTCGGCGGGCTCGGTCCCGAGGTCCTCCAGCGGGTGGACGTAGGACTCGATCCGCGACAGGTTCGCGTGGGCCTGCCGCCGGTACTCGACGGTGAACAGCTCGTTGGCGATGTGCCGCCGCTCCTCGCGGGTCAGCGCGTCGCCGTCGTCGGGCTCGCCCATCAGGGCGCGCAGGGCCGCCGCGATCCGGCCGAGCGTGACGTTCCCGCCGAGCGCGCCGCACACCTTGGTCAGGATCCGGTCGTCCATGCTGCGGTCGGCCCGCGCGGCGTCGGGCGTCCCGCCGTGCATGGACTCGACGATCGCGTCCACCAGCTCGCGGGGCGGCATGTCGGCCAGCAGACCGGACGAGGCCTGGCGGCTGGGCAGCAGCTGCGCGTCGACGCCCACCCACGCGGCCTGGGCCAGCTCGACGAGTTCGCGGCTGACGACCTCGCGGGACAGGTCGAGGACCAGCAGCGGCTGGACGGCGAGGGTGGACGTCCCGTACGTGGTGAGCAGCGCCTCCCACGCCCAGAGCGTCCCGCCGAACACGTCCAGGCGGCGGCCGGGGCGCGGGGCCGCGCCCCACTCGGGAAGCCCGTCCAGCCGCGCGCGCTCAGCGGCGTCGTGCGCCTGCTTGCGCGCGTGCCACTGCCGCGCCTGGTCCTGGTAGCCGCCGATGATCTGCTGCTGGGCCAGTTCGTGGGCCTGCCGGGCGCTCTGCCGCTGCCGCACGGCCCACCACGTCAGCGCCGCGCCGGGGGCCAGTGCGATGAGGGCCAGCAGGAGCGGGCCGATGGAGAGGGGCGACCGCACCGTCTGGGTGCCGCTGGCCGAGCAGGCGGCGAACAGCACGAGGACCATCGCGATCGCCGCGCTCACCGGGAGCGTCCGGTTCAGCCTGCGCTGGGCGAGCTGCTCGGTCTGCGCGACCCGGCGCGCCAGGTACTCCGGCAGCGCCTGCTGCCGGGGCGGCGCCTCCGGGAACGGGCGCAGGAACCACCACCGGTCGCGGAACACCCAGCCGAGACGGGGGTCGGGGGTGAAGAGCCTCTCGCGGCGCGACAGCAATCCTCCGTGGTCGACCGGACCGCCCCTCACGATCTGAACCCCGTCCTCTCCCCGGTGCCGGCGCGGGCCACGCCTGTCCCGGCCCGCTCGTGATGCCGCAAACAACCCAAGCAGATTGACACGGAACTTGTCAGGCCCAACGTCAGGAATCGGCCTTCCCAAAGGTGACCTTGCTCAATAGCCTGACTGCCCATGACGTTGGACCGAGGCGGGATCCCGAAACAAGCCGACCGTTCGCCCCTCCGCCGCGCGACCGGAACACGCCGGGGCCGCTGACCATGTGGGACGTCGTGCGCGGCCTTCCGGTGTGCCGGCTGACGGAGGTCCCCCGCCCGGACGAGACGGACGGACGGGACGAGTGGCGCGACCAGCGGCTCGCGGCGCTGGTGTCGGCCTACCACGCGGGCAAGGAGCCGGTCCTCGTCGGCTGGCGGCGCGCGGAGGCGTTCGGCCCCACGGAGGTGTTCGTCGGCGGGGACGGGCTCGTCGCCGACCGCGACGGGAGCGCCGCGACCCTCAGCCTCCCCGCAGGCGGGCGCGGGACGCTGCTGGCCGAGGGCCTCGCCGAGGACGCGATGGCGCACTGGGTGAGCATCGGCGGCATCGCCGACGGCCTGCTCGTGGACGACCCGCCGCCGGAGGAGCCCGCGAGGCCGTCCCTGGAGGACGGCCTGCTCTCGGTGTGGATGCAGCCGTTCGCCTGGATGCTGGTCGCCGAGCCCGTCGACCCGGACGAGGCGCAGCGCCTAGCCGACGACCTGGCGGACCGGCAGCAGCGCGCCCGCGCGATGGCGGAGATGTCGCCGGAGGACTCGGTCGCGGCCGACCGGCTGGAGAAGCGGCACCGCGAGCTGCGCCAGGCCGCCACGTCCGGCCTCTGGCGGGTGCACCTGGCGGCCGGGGCGGCCACGCCCCGGGCCGCCGCCCGGGTCGCGGCGCTCGTGTGCGCGTCGGCGGACCTCGGCCGCCTGCCGTACGCGCTGGTCCCCGGGGCGGCGGGGCCGTTCGAGGCGAGCACGCAGCTCGTCGCGGCGCTGGCCCGCCCGCCGGTCCGGGAGGTCGCCGGGGTCCGGTTCGTGATGCGGCCGGATTTCGACGTCACGCCCGAGTCGCCCGACACCGGGGTCCGGCTGGGACGGGTCCTGGACCGCAACCGCCGCGACGTGGGCCCGATGTCGCTGCCGCTGTCCAGCCTGAACCGGCACACGTTCGTGTGCGGCGCGACCGGCGCCGGGAAGTCGCAGACCGTCCGGTCGCTGCTCACGGCCGCGTCGGCGGCGGGCCTGCCGTGGCTGGTGGTCGAGCCCGCGAAGGCCGAGTACCGGCTGATGGCGGCGCGCCTCCCGGACGCGGAGGTCGTCACGATCCGCCCCGGGGACGCGGAGGCGATCGCGGCCGGGATCAACCCGCTCGAACCCTCGACCGGGCCCGACGGGCGGCCGTTCCCGCTCCAGACGCACGCCGACCTCGTCCGCGCCCTGTTCCTCGCGGCGTTCGAGGCCGACGAGCCGTTCCCGCAGGTGCTCGCGGGGGCGCTGACCCGCTGCTACGAGCGGCTCGGCTGGGACCTCGCGCTCGGCGAGCCGGCCGTCCCGGGCACCTCGCCCCGCTACCCGACCCTCGCCGACCTCCAGGCCACCGCCGAGCAGGTCGTCGACGAGATCGGCTACGGGCAGGAGATCACCGACAACGTGCGCGGCTTCATCCGGGTCCGGCTGTCCAGCCTGCGGCTCGGCACGACCGGGCGGTTCTTCGAGGGCGGCCACCCGATCGACTTCGACGCGCTGCTCGCCCGCAACGTCGTCCTGGAGATCGAGGACGTCGGGGACGACCGCGACAAGGCGTTCCTGATGGGCACCGTGCTGGTCCGGCTGGTCGAGCACCTGCGGCTCCGGCAGCGCCAGGGCGCCCCGACCGGGCTGCGGCACCTCAGCGTGTTCGAGGAGGCGCACCGGCTGCTGCGGCGCAGCGAGCAGGCGGGGCCCGCGTCCCACGCCGTGGAGACGTTCGCGAGCCTGCTGGCGGAGATCCGCGCGTACGGCGAGGGGCTGATCGTGGCGGAGCAGATCCCCTCCAAGCTCGTCCCGGACGTCATCAAGAACACCGCCGTCAAGATCGTCCACCGGCTGCCGGCGCAGGACGACCGGGACGCGGTCGGCGCCACCATGAACATCACCGACGCGCAGTCGCAGTTCCTCGTCACGCTCACGCCGGGCGAGGGCGCGGTGTTCACCGACGGCATGGACTACCCGCACCTGGTCCGGATGCCGGACGGCTCGCACCTGGAGGAGGCCGCGCCGCCGACGGCCTCGCCCCGCGTGCTGGTGGCCCCCCGCAGCGGCACGTGCGGGCAGGACTGCCGCGACTCGCCCTGCACGCTGCGGGACATGCGCGCCGCCCAGCGCGCCCTGGCCGACCGCCCGGAGCTCGTGGTGTGGGCGGAGCTCGCGGCCGCCGCCCACCTGACCGGCTGGGGCGCCCCGCACCCGCCGTCCTCCGTGCTGGACGGCCTGCCGCCCCGGCTCCGCGACTGCGCCGCCTCCCACGCGGTGGACGCGGCCGTCGCGTCCCGGGCCGCGCCCGCCGGGCTGGCGGACCATCTGTCCGCGATGCTGCGGGGCGCGCCGTGCGCCGGGGACGAGACGGGGTTCTTCGCCGCCCCCTACCGCTGGTGCCTCGTCCTGGAGCAGCTCGGCGAGGCCCACAAGGCGGACCCCGACGGAGGGCGCCATCCGATGAGCGGGGAATGGGAGGCCCGCCACGGACGCGCGATCCCCGGCGGCACGCTCACCGAGCAGTTCCGCGCCGTCAACGCCTGGTGGACCCGCGACCAGCGCGACCTCTCCGCCCGCGACCTGGCGGTCTGGGGCACCGCCCGGACGCTGGAGACGGTGGTGGGCGCCCAGCGCGACGACCCCGACTGGCCCGACCGCCTCCGCGACGCGACGTCCGGCTTCGGCGACCTCGGCGGCCTGCTCGACGCCTACCTGTCCACCGGGTAGCCGCCCGCCGCTATCCGTTCGCCCGCCGCGCGTCGACCTCGATCTCGATCTTCATGCGGGGGTCGGCGAGCCCGCACACCTGCATCGTCGCGGCGGGCCGCACCTCGCCGAAGCGGCGCCGCAGCGCCGGCCAGCAGGGCTCGAAGTCCGCGCGGTCGGGCAGCAGGTACCGGACGCGCACGACGTCGGCGAACGTGCAGCCCGCCTCCGCGAGCGCGGCCTCGATGTTGCGGAGGCACTGCTCGGCCTGCTCCACCACGTCGTCGGAGATCGTCATGGTGGCGTAGTCGAACCCGGTCGTGCCCGAGACGTGCACCCGGTCGCCGTCCACCACGGCGCGGGCGTAGCCGATCTGCTCCTCGAACGTCGAACCGCTGAGGATCGCGCGTCGTTCCGTCATGGTCGAGATTATGGAGCCCTCGTCCCTCCGGCCCCTTCGCCGGGTCAGGCGGCGTAGTTGCGGAGGACGCGCAGGGCGTCGGCGCCGTGCGGGCCCTCGGCCGTGAGGCCGGTCCGCGCGGGCGTGAGGCGGCGTGCGCCGAGCCGGCAGAAGTCGGAGGCCGGGCCGGTGATCCGGGACGGGGCGGAGGGGTCGCCGAGCGACCACCGCGTTCCGTCCGGGGCGGTGAGGTCGCAGAAGACGGGGGCGTCCGGCAGTCCCTCGACGGCGAAGGCGTAGGGCAGCGTGCGGTGGGCCAGCCAGGCGATGTGGCGGAGCCGCTCGGTGTCGGGGTAGGGGACGCCCAGCGGGACGGCGATGTCCAGCGCGTGCGCCCAGTGCTCGGCGAGCCGGGTGGTGGCGAGGGTGCGCGGGGACAGCGACGTCCGCACCCACGGCAGGCGCGTGCCCGGCGGGTGGGCGCGCAGGGCGTCCGGGGTGGCGAAGGCGGCCGCGCGCCAGCGCGCCAGCAGGTCGGCGGGCGGGGCGCCGCGCTCGGCGGCGACCAGGTCCGCGGCCATCCCGTCCACGGAGGTCTCGGCGGACGGCAGGAAGGCCTCCTGCCCCTCGGACGGCCCGCTGATCATCTCCTCGGTCTGGGCGAGGTGCAGGACGACGTCGGAGACGCTCCAGCCCTCGGCGTCGGACGGCCGGTCCCACTGCTCGGCCGTCAGGGACGCCAGCACCGCGTCCAGCCGACGGTACTCCGCGGCCAGGTCGTCGAAGATGTCCGCCATGGCGGCACGCTACCGACTTATGTTCGGGTTCGCCCGCCTTCGGCGGCCCGCGCGGTCACGCGAGCTTCTCCAGGCGGTCGGCTGCCTCGGCGGCGCCGCCCGCCTCGGCGAAGGACTCCCGGACGCGCCCGGCGGCGGCCCGGTGCGGGCCGTCGGCCAGGACGGCGGCCAGCGCGTCCCGCAGCTCGTCCGGCCGGACCCGGTCGAACGGGACGGAGATCCCCGCCCCGGCGCGCTCCACCAGCCCCGCGATGACCGGCTGGTCATTCCTGATCGGCGCCGCCACCAGCGGGACGCCGTGGGACAGCGACTCGCACACGGTGCCGTAGCCGCCGTCGCAGACGACCGCCGACATCCGTTCGAGCAGCCTGGGCCGCGGGACGTGCTCGCGGACGATGACGTTCGGCGGCGCCTCGCCCATCGCCCCGGGCGGCGCCGTGAAGACCGCCTGGACGTCCAGGTCGCGGACGGCCTCGGCGGCGACCCGGAGGAACCGCTCGCCGAACGAATGGTCGCCGGTGACCAGCAAGGCGGGACGGCCGTCCAGCCGGTCCCACGGGAACGCGCAGGGCGCGGGACGGCCGAGGACGGGACCCACGAAGGCGAAGTGGTCGGGGAAGAACGAGACGTCGCCGAGCAGCGCGCCGGTGGCGAAGACCAGCACGAGGTGGTCGGAGAAGCGCAGGTCGAGCAGGTCGTCGATGCCGTGGTCGAGCTGGAACCCGCCGATCCGCTCGCGCACCCGCTCCTCGTCCTCCGGCCGGTCGGCGAGCGGCCGGGTGAACTCGACCGGCGTCGCCGCGCAGGTGGCCCAGGGGATCTCGCGGCGCCGGGCGGCGACGGGCGCGGCGAGCACGAGCTGGTCACTGACCACGACGTCCGGGCGGAACCGATCGATCGCCGTCTCGACGCCGGGCATCATCGCGTGGCCGAGCGGGACGGCGAACTCCTCCCAGAGCGAGCGCAGTGCGTCGGGGCCCTCCGGCCGGAGCCGCGCCGTGGCGTCGTCGCCGGCGCTGAAGATCCGCGCACCGGAGCGCAGCAGGGGTTCGAGCGACGGGCGGTGGCCCGTCCAGGCGATCTTGTGGCCGCGGCGGGCGAGCTCGGCGGCGGCCGCGGCGGCCGGAGCGACCCGCCCGGCCCCGCCCCGGGCCGGCGGCGGCACCGCGAACAGGAAGCGGCGCGACGGGGTGCGCGCCCGCGCGACCCCCGGGTCGCCGAGCAGGGACGGAACGCGGACGCGGCGCGCGCTCACCGCCCGGCCCCCGCGGTCATCTGGCCGCCGGTGTGCTCGACGTCGTTCATGCTCGCGTCTCCTCCATGTCGGCCGTGCCGGACGCGGCGGTCCAGGCCACGACGTGTCCTTCGAGTTCGCGGGTCTCCACCGTGGTGACCGTGCCGCCGGCGGCGATCAGGAGCCGTTCGGCGTCGGCGACGGTCACGACGAGCTCCGGACGCTCCGCTCCGGGGCCCGCTCCCCGCAGCAGCGCCTGCAGCACCGCCTGCTTGGCCGCGCGGATCCGGGCGTCCTCGCCCTCGGGGGCGAGCCCGATGCCGGCCTCCTCGCGGCCGGGCCTGACCAGGGCCGCGCCCAGGTCGGCGTCCGAGGCGATCGCGAGGGTGAGCGGCTCGTCGAACGGCCCCGTGACGACCGGCCCGTCCCGGACGGTGAGCTCGGCCGGGAACAGCGGCCCGTGCCCCTCGCGCCAGAGGTGGTGGCGGACGGCGTCCTTGGCCGCGATCCGTCCGAGCAGCCACGGCCCCTGCTCGAACGGCGGGAGTGCCTCGTACTCGGCGCGCTCGCGGGCGCAGAGGTACTGGCGCATCAGCAGGTCGCGGGACGCGGTGCCGTCCCACCGCCTGCGTGCCAGGCACCAGCCGCCGGGCTGCGGTTCCGCCGTTCCGGAGACCTCCGGGGTGAACTTCATCCGCCAGAGCGCCTCGTCGGTGTAGAAGCGGTGGGCCGTCCACCCGTCGATGCGGCACCACACCGTCCCGGTCTCCGCGACCCCGCTCTCTCTGACCATCTCCGCCGAGCAGCGCATGGTGGTGTCGGTCAGGGACTGGTTCCAGATGGTCGTGTCCAGGTGCTCCCCGGGGGACGGTGGAGGCCCGTAGAAGGCGACCCGTTCGATCCCGACGGGGAACACGGTCTGGTTGGTGTCGCCGTACACCTGGAGCCAGTGGGCGCAGAGCTGCCCCGCGCTGTCCAGGAGCGCGCCGGGCGTGGGCAGGGAGGTCAGGACGGCTCGCACACCGTCCTCCGCGAGGGCCGTGAGCTCGGCGACGCCGCGGAAGAGCGGCCCCTGGAACATCCACCGCTCCTCGTAGAGCCGTTCGGCGGTGACGATGGGCGGCCCCTCGATGGTCAGCGGCGTGCGGTCCGGCGGGGGCGGCGCCGGGTGGCGCTCGGCGAGCAGGACCGTCCCGTCCGCGTGGCCGTGGACGACGACCTTCACCTTGCGCGGGCGTCCGGCCGCCTGGATGAGGTAGGCGCGGATGTCGGCGGCGGTCGGCGGCGCCGCGACGAGCCAGCGGACCGCGCGGACGTTCTCGAACCCGACGACCACCAGGCCGGGCAGCAGCTCGCGCGCCGCCTCGGCCATGACCTCCAGCAGCACGGCCAGCGGCACGGTCGGGAACCGGTCCGACATGTCCGGCCAGTCGGGAGGCAGCGGGACGAGGCAGTGGTCCCTCA
Organism: Spirillospora sp. NPDC049024; assembly: GCF_040649235.1. NCBI lineage: Bacteria > Bacillati > Actinomycetota > Actinomycetes > Streptosporangiales > Thermomonosporaceae > Spirillospora > Spirillospora sp. NPDC049024. The sequence goes on along the minus strand of NZ_JBEZFD010000011.1, from coordinate 110,821 downwards.
GCCACGGCATCGTCTCCACCGAGAAGACGCGCGAGGTGTTCAGCTCCGCGGCCACCGGCGACAAGTCCTCCCCCTGCGCGGACTCGCCGGGCGCGTCCTCCCCCTGCGCGTTCTCGCCCGGCACGGCCGGGGGCGCCGGTCCCCCGCCGAGCGCCTCCAGGACCGACTGCGCCCCGCTCGTCGCGTCGTCGAACAGGGCCTCCAGCTCGGCCAGCACGGGATCGTCGGCCGGCAACCGCGGCAGGTCCCGGGCGAGCCGGAGGGGCTCCACCGCCCCGTCCAGCCTCACCAGCGGGGTCCCGAGGTCCAGGCGCATGCCCGCGGCGGGCGGCGGGGACGGCGGGGACGCGCCGTAGCCCTCGGCCCACAGCGCGGCGACGACGCGGCGGAGCTGGGCCATCCCGTCGCGCTTCGGCACGTTGACGGCGATCGCGAGGTGCTCGCGGGTGCCGAGGCGGTCGGCGACGAAGCCGGGGAGGCCGCCCGGCCCGACCTGGACGAACGCCCGCACGTGCGCCGTGCCGTACAGCTCCTCGACCAGCTCGCTGAACCGGACGGGTTCGCGCAGGTGGCGCCCGACCAGCTCGCGCACGTCGGCCGGGCGGCGCGGGAACGGCGCGACCGTCGTCGCCGACCACAGCGGGACGCGGGGCTCGCGGATGTCCAGCGCCTCGAACGCGCGCCGCACCCGCTTCTCGTAGGCCTCGGCGTACGGGGTGTGGAGAGCCCACCGGAACGGGAGCTCCTGCCCGAGCACCCCTTCGGAGGCGAGCCGTCCCAGCAGCTCGCGGACGTCCCCGGACGGCCCGCAGACCACCGACTGGTGCGGGCAGTCGTCGTGGCTGACGACGACGCCGGACCGCCCGCCCGCGGCCTCCCGCGCGCGGCCCCCGCCGCAGCCGAGCGCCGCGTACACGAGGCCCGGGACTTCGAGGGCCTCGCCGTCGAGGGCGCCGAGGAGCGCCTCGACCGCGTCCGCGCCGCAGACCCCGGCGGCGGCCATCGCCGCCCACTCGCCGAGGCCGTGGCCCGCCGCGGCGTCCGGCTCGACACCGAGCTCCGCGAGCGCCGCGGTCAGCAGCCGGCCGACGCGGATCACGTCGGCCGCGTGCCCGGCCAGGTCGGTGCGGCCGGTCAGCTCGGGCACGGGCAGGCCGAAGTGCGCGGCGACGTCGGCCACGCGCGGGTCGAAGGCGGGCTCGAAACCGGGGTAGAGGAACGCGAGCCGCCCGCCGTCCGCGAGGAGGGGGCGGGGCGAGAACCACACGTCGCTGCGGCCGCGCCAGGCGGTCCCGCGCTGGACGACGGCCCGCGCCAGGTCGAGCCTGCGCGCCGTGGGGCCGACGATGGCGAGCCGGCACGGAAGGTCGGGGGCGTCGTCGCCGACCCGGGCGAGAAGCTCCTCGTCGGAGGCGGACAGGGCCTCGGCCAGTTCATCGGTCGTGCGCGCGGCCAGCCGCAGGGCGCCCTCCTCCGACCGCGGCGCGCCGAGCCGGCGCCGCCGGGGCCTGCGCGCGGCGGGCGGCTCCTCCAGCACCACGTGCGCGTTGGCGCCGCCGAACCCGAAGGCGTTGACCGCCGCCCTGCGGGGGCCGCCGTCCCGGGCCCACTCCGCGGCCTCCCGGACGAGCCGCAGCCGGCCGCCCTCCAGCGCCGGATGCGGGTCGTCCGCGTGCAGCGTCGGCGGCAGGACGCCGTCGCGCAGCGCGAACGCCGCCTTGAGCAGCCCGGCGATCCCGGCGGCCGGCATCGCATGCCCGATCATCGACTTGACCGAGCCGAGCCCGATCGGCGGACCGTCGGTCCCGAAGACCCGGCGCATTGTCGCCAGCTCGGCCGCGTCGCCCGCCGGGGTCGCAGTGCCGTGCGCCTCGATCAGCCCCACCGCGCCAGGGGCGGCCGGGGCGAGGCCCGCGTCCCGCCACGCCCGCTCGACCGCCAGGACCTGCCCGTCCACCGGCGGGCTCAGGACGCTCGCGGCACGGCCGTCGCTGGACGACCCGGCGCCGAGGACCACCGCGTGGATCCGGTCCCCGGCCCGCACGGCGTCCGCCAGCCGCTTCAGCAGGACGACGCCCGTCCCCTCGGCCAGGAGCGTCCCGTCGGCGCCCCGGTCGAACGGCCGGATCGTCTCGCTCGGGCTCAGCGCGCGGAGCCGGCTGAAGACGCTCCACACGGTCGGGTGGTGGGCGTGGTGGACGCCGCCTGCGAGCATCGCGTCGGTCTGCCCCGTACGCAGCGCCCGAACCGCGTGTTCGACCGCGAGCAGCGACGACGCGCACGCCGCGTCCAGCGTGTAGGCGGGACCGCGCAGGTCGAACCGGTCGGCGATGAGGGCCGCGGCGAAGCCCGGCGGCGGCCCGGCGGCGTCCGGCCCGTCCGGGCCGAGCCGCTCGCAGAACGCCCGGCGGATCTCCGCCAGCCGCCGCGGCCCGAGTTCGGGCACCAGCTCGCCGAGGATGCCGGCGACCTGGTGGGAGGTCCTGACCCGCTGGTCGGACCGCGCCGCGCCCGGGGTGATGTAGCCGCCGCGCCCGAGGACCACGCCGATCCGGGACCGGTCGGGCAGGCGCTCGTCGCCGCCCGCGTCCGCGATCGCGTCCCCCGCCGCGCGCAGCGCCAGCAGGTGGTCGGGCTCCATGCCCCGCACCGCCGCGGGCGGGATGCCGAACCGGGCCGGGTCGACGACGGCCAGGTCGTCGACGAACCCGCCGCGCCGGCAGTAGAACCTGTCGCTCTCCGGCTCCCGCCCGTAGGCGTCCGGGTCGTAGTAGAGCGCGGGGTCCCAGCGTCCGGGCGGCACGTCGCCGATCGCGTCGAACCCGTCGAGGACGTTGCGCCACAGCTCGGCCGCCGACCCCGCGCCCGGGAACACCGCCCCGGCCCCGACGATCGCGATCGGCTCGCCCGCGTCGCTCACCGGACGGCCCCCGTCAGCACGACCCGCGTCCCGTCCCCGTGCGCGATCTCCCTGAGCAGGGCGGCCGCCCCGGCGCTCGGGTCGATCAGCCCGATGCCGCGCCGCGCGTACTCGCGCACCAGCTCGGGCGACGCCGTGCCGCCCGTGCCGCCGCCCATGCCGTCGCCCGCCCACGGCCCCCAGTCGGCCACGAGCACCCGCCCGCGCAGCCGTGCTCGCCACACATGCGCGAGCGTGCCGCACGCGTCGCCCGCCGCCGCCCGGTCGGCCTGCCCGGGGTGGCCGTGCACGCCGGCGAGGCCGCCGAAGACGACGAAGAACCCGAGACCGGGGTGGACGGCCTGGACGAGCGCGGCGGCGCCGTCCACCTTCGTCCGGTACACCCGCGCGAACGACTCGGGCGTCTTGTCGCGGATGAGCCGGTCCTCCGCGACCCCGGCGCCGTGGACCACCCCGTCCAGCCGGCGGTGCCGCCGGTAGACGTCGTCCACCACGGCCCGCACGGCGGCCGGGTCCCGCACGTCCGCCGCGTGGTACCGGACGGAGGCGGCGTGCTCGCGCAGGGCGGCCAGAGTCCGGCGGATCCCGCGTTCGGCGAGGATCCTGCGGACCGTCGCCTCGATCTCGGCGGGGCGCTGCTCGCCGCGCGCGACGAGCGCCCGGCGCAGCCCGGCCTCGTCCTCGGCGACGGGGAACTCCGGGGCGCCCGCCGGCTCCGGGGTGCGGCCCACCAGTTCGATGTGGCACCCGCTCGTCCGGGCGAACTCCAGGGCGACCCGCGCGGTGATGCCCCGCGCGCCCCCGGTCAGCAGGACGACGCCGTCCGGGCCGAGGTCCGGCGCGTCCCCGGCGGGCGGTTCGGCGGGGACCAGGTCCAGGCCGCGGCGCAGTCCGCCCTCGTACCCGACCGCGACCGGCGCCTCGGCGGCCAGCAGCTCGGCGAGGATCCGCTGCGCGATCACGCGGGGGGTGGCCTCGGTGTCGACGTCCAGCGCGCGGACGAGCGTCTCCGGATACTCCAGCGCGGCGGTCCGGGCCAGCCCGCGAAGGCCCGCCCCCGGTCCCGGGTCCCCGATGGCGCCGCCGCCGGACCGGCGCCCGGACGCCTCCCCGGCGCCGCTCGCGAGCACCAGCCAACGCAGCCCGCCGACCAGCGCCTGCCGGACGCCCCGGAACGCCCGCGGCAGCACGCGCGTCGCTCCGGGCCGCAGCGCCGCCAGATGGACGAGCCCGTCGCAGGGCCCGTCGACGTCCGGCGCGACACGCGCCCGCGCGCCGTGCCGCTCCAGCAGGTCGGCCAGTTCGAGCGCGACGCCGCACCCGTCGTCCACGACCAGGAACCGCCTGCCCGCGAACACCGTCCCCGAGTCGGGCGGGACCGGCAGGGCGTCCAGCTCCACGACCCGCGGGACCTGACGCACCACCCGCGGCGCGGTCGGGACCTTGGGCAGCTGCGTGGTCCCCGCATGGCCCCCGGGACGCGCGGGACGCGCAACGGAAGGCTCCAGGGCGGCGGCTTCCGGAACGGCGGACTCCCGAACAGCGGGCTCCGAAGCGGCAGGCTCCGCAACGGCGGGCTCTGGAATGGCGGGCTCTGGAACGGCGGGCTCTGGAACGGCGGACTCCCGAACAGCGGACTCCCGAACAGCGGACTCCCGAACAGCGGACTCCAGAGCGGAGGGCTCCGGAAGGGCGGGGCGCGGTGGCTCCGCGGGCGCGTCCTCGCGGTCGCTCCCGGTGCGGGCGCTGATCACGGCGCGGGCGGCGGCGGGCACGTCCCGCGCGGCCTCGGCGCGCTCACCGGCGCCCGGCCGTTCCGCGGGCTCCTCCCCGTCCGGCTCCTCCGCCTGCGCCGCCTCCCTCGGCAGCGTCTCCCCCGGCAGGACGGGCCGCGGCGCGGGAACGGGATGCGGCGCCGCGTCCCGTCCCGCCGCATCTCTTCCCGCCCGAGCCGGGGCCGGGCCCGCGGCCGACAGGTGCCGCAGGACCACCTCGCGCTGCGCCGCGATCACCTCGCGGCTCGTGCGCAGGTACTCCAGGACGGCGGCCTCCGAGGCGCCCGGGCCGGGACCCGGGATGCGCTCGGCGGGGCGGAGCACGCCCGCCGGGTACCCGCCGTCGGCGGTGCGGACGAGACGGCCGCCGACGACCCACCCCGGCGCCGGAACGGGCCCGGAGAGCGGGCGGGCGTCGCGCCCGGCGAACAGGGGCAGCGGGTCGACCGGGACGCCGGCGGCGGCCAGCCGGGCGAGCGCGCTCAGCAGCGCCGCCAGGCCGTTCTCGCCGGGCACGTCGCAGCTCACGGCGGTGTGCGGCCGGTCGCCGAGGATCCTGCCGACGAGGCCGGTGAGGACCCGCCCGGGGCCCGCCTCGACGAAGGTGCGGGCGCCCGCGGCGTACATCGCCTCGACCTGCTCGACGAAGCGGACAGGTGCGGCGAGCTGCCCCGCGAGGATGCCGGCCAGCTCGGACGGGTCGCTCTCGTACGGCGCCGCCGTCGCGTTCGACCAGACCGGGAACGCGGGCGAGCGCAGGTCGCGGCCGAGCAGCTCGGTGTGCAGGCCCGCCGAGGCGGCGGCGACGAGCGGGCTGTGGAACGCGCACGCGACCGGGAGCCGCTCGGCCTGCAGGCCCGCGTCCGCCAGGGCGCCCAACGCCAGGTCGACTCCCGCGGAGGTCCCGGAGATCACGACCTGGCGCGGCCCGTTGTGCTGGGCGATGACGACGCCGCTCGCGTCCGGCAGCGCCGCGCGCACCTGGGCGGGCGTCGCGCTCACCGCCGCCATCGCGCCCGCCTCCGCCCCGGCGGCGGCCAGGATCGCCTCGGCCCGCGCGGCGCTCAGGCCGATCATGTCGGCGTCCTCGAACACGCCGGCGGCGCACAGCGCGACGAGTTCGCCGCAGCCGTGCCCGGCGGCGAGGTCGGGATGCACGCCGACCGCGGTCAGCAGCCGGTGCACGGCCAGCCCGGCGATGCCGAGGGCGGGCTGCGCGACGCGCGGGTCGGCGAACTCCGCCCGAAGGCGGCGGCCCTCCGGCCGGGTGAACACCCTGGGCGGGAACATCGCGGCCGCGTACCGCCCGCCGGCGTGCCGCAGGAGGCGCTGGAGGCGGGGGAAGGCGACGAAGAGGTCGGCGAGCATGCCGGGCCGCCGACTGCCCTGGCCAGGGAAGAGGAACGCGACCTGCCCGGCCCCGCCCTGCTCGCCGGACCCGACCTGCTCGCCGCACCCGACGAAGACGCCTGGCGACGGACGGAACTCGGCGGCGTGCGTGAGCTTCTCCCGGAGGTCGTCGAGGTCCGAGGCGACCAGCGCCACCTGCACCGGTCCGTCGAGCGAGGCGGCGGTCCTGGCGAGGTCGCGCAGCCGGGGCCCGCCGGTCAGCAGCTCCGCGAGACGGCCGATCGCGGCGCGGGCGGCCGGGCGGTCGGCCCCGCGGATCAGGAACAGCTCGGCCGGCCACTCGGCGAGCCCGGACACCGGCTCGGGAGCGCCGTCGTAGCCGGACAGGACGGCGTGGAAGCTCGCGCCGCCGACACCGGAGCCGCTCACCCCCGCGTACCGCTCCCCCGGTTCGGCGGCCCACGGCCGGGCACCGCCGCCGAACGCGAACGGGCCGTCCGGCGTCCACTCCGGGTTCGGGCGGACGAGGTGCAGGGTGCCCGGCAGCACGCCCGTGTGCAGCGCGTACGCGGTCTTGACGAGCCCGGCGAGGCCCGCCGCGCGCCCGGTGTGCCCGATCTGGGACTTCACCGACCCGAGCGTCACGCTCCCCGGTGCGGCCGCGCGGAACACCGAGGCGAGGGCCGCCAGCTCCGTCCTGTCGCCCGCCTCGGTGCCGGCGCCGTCCGCCTCGACGAGGCCCACGGCGGCGGGTGGCACGCCCGCGCGCTCGTAGGCGCGTTCCAGGGCGCGGCGCCGCCCCTCGGGCCGGGGCGCGGCGAGGTCGGGAGAACGGCCGTCGCTCGCCCCGGCGACCGCCTTGACCACCGCGTAGATCCGGTCGCCGTCGCGCTCGGCGTCCGCGAGGCGCTTGAGGACCACGCACGCGACGCCCTCACCGGGCGCGACGCCGTCGGCCGCCGAGTCGAACGCGGCGCAGCGCCCGGACGGCGACAGCGCGCCCTCCGAGGCGCGGAGCAGGTAATCGTGGACGCCGTCGCGCAGGTCGGCGCCGCCGCACAGCACCATGTCGCTCGTCCCGGAGGCGAGCTCCTTGCAGGCCGCGTCGAGCGCGGCCAGCGAGGCGGCGCCGCCGGCGTCCACGGTGTGGGTCGCGCCGCCGAGGTCGAGCCGGTTCGCGACCCGCGCGGCGATCATGCTGGTGAGGACGCCGGGGAGGGAGTCCGCGGTCGGCCGCGGGAGCTGCTCGTCCAGGCCGGGAGGCACCTCGCCGTAGTAGGACGGGAGCGCCGCGCGCATCCCGTAGGCGGTGCCGAGGTCGCCGCCCGATCCCGCACCGAAGACCACCGACGTGCGGGACCGGTCGAACGGGCGGTCGGCGTACCCGGCGTCCGCCAGCGCGCGGGACGCGACCTCCAGCGACAGGAGCTGGATCGGGTCGACACGGCCGAGCACGCCGGGCGGGATCCCGTGGGCGAGCGCGTCGAACGGTACGTCGGGGATGAATCCGCCGCACTTCGCCGAGGTCCTGTCTCGGGACGGCGCGCCGACGCCGCCGACGGTGACCGAGTCGACGCCGCCGACAGTGACCGAGTCGACGCCGCCGACGATGTTCGCCCAGTACCGCGCGGCGTCGGAGGCCCCCGGGAGGACGCAGTCCATCCCGATGATCGCGATGTCGGCCGGGCGGCCGCCGCCCGCGGGCGCCGCGGGCCCGGTGGCGCCCAGCTCAGCAGCGCGGGCTGCCAGGAAGGCGGTCGCGCCGGAGGTGACCTGCTCGTGCAGGACGGCGATCCGGGTCGTGGCCGACCGGAGCGCGGCGGCCTGCCCCATCGGGTAGAGGCCGTCGGAGCGCTGGACGTCCGCGTCCACCGGGGTGTCGCGGCGCAGCCCCCTGCTCGCGACGCGCAGGCGGCCGAGGTTCAGCTTCTCCAGGCGGCGCCACACCTCCTCGCGCGGCGTGCCGACCTGCTCCAGCTCGCGGCGGGTCTCCTCGAACACCTGGACGTAGGGGGTGCGGGCGCAGCGGGTCGCGTGGCCGGGCGCGGACTCCAGCAGGGCCGTCCCGGCGCAGCCGAGCGCGACCTCCTGGTAGCCGGGCGGGATCGCGCCGGCCGCGACCGCCTCGGTGGTGAACAGGTACGCGGTGCCCATCAGGACGCGGACGCCGGCGCCGCGCTCGGCCAGCGGCCCGGCGAGCGCGGCGACCATGGCGGCGGACCGCTCGTCGTGGACGCCGCCCGCGAACATCACCGAGAGCTCGCGCGGGTCGCCGTCGAACGCCGTCAGCCGGTCGACCTGCGCGTCCCAGAGCGGAAGGCTCGCGCGCGGCCCGACGCGGCCCCCGCATTCCCCGCCCTCGAACACGAACCTGCGCGCGCCCTCGGCCAGGAACCGGTCCAGCAGTTCCGGGGACGGCGCGTGCAGGTACGTCCTGGTCCCGGCGGCCTCCAGCGGCGCGGCCTCCGCCGGGCCGCCGCCCGCGATGATCGCGTAGGGCGGGGCGGCCTCGCGGATCGCGGCGAGCTGCGCCTCCCGCAGCTCCGGCGGCGCGATCCCGAGCACGCCGGCGCCCCAGGGCCGTTCGCCGAGCCGGTCCGCGGTCTCGCGCAGCAGCGCCCGCACCCGGCCGGGATCGGTCAGGCCGAGCGCGAGGAACGGCAGGCCGCCGTCCTGCGCGACCGCGCCCGCGAACGCGGAGCCGTCGGTGACCAGCGTCATGGGGCCCTGCGCGACGACCGGTTCGCCGCGCGGCGCGAGCGGCTCGGCCCGCACGGCGGCCCGCAGGTGCAGGTCGATCTGCTCCCGGACGGCCCCCACCACTCCCCCGGCGGTCTTGTACCGCCCGGCGAGCGCGGCGGCGAGCGGCCCGTCGACCGCGGTCCCGGTCCCGTCCATCGCCACCGGGGCGGACGCGGCATTGGACGGCTCCGCCTCCCGGACCCGCGCGAGCTGGACGTCCAGGACGACCCCGGCCGCGCCCCCGGCGACCGCCGCCGCGGCGGAGTGCGGCCCGATCCCGCCCGCCGCGTACACCGGCACCTCGGGCTCGGCCAGCAGGTGCTGCAGCAGGACGAACGTGGTCAGGTCGCCGGCGCGCCCGCCCGCCTCGCGGCCCCGCGCGACGAGCCCCGCGTCGTGGGCGAGGTCCTGCGCGACGGCGGTGGCGGCGGCGGCCTCGTCCGGGCTCACGACCTCCACGAGCAGGCGGCGCCCGCGGGCGAACCCGGCGACGTCCGGCGCGCCGTCCGTCCACAGCAGGGGCCCGTCGACCAGGACGGTGCCGGCGGCCTCGGGGATCTCCTCCGGCCGGATCCGGCACCCGGCGGGCACGCGGACGCCGAACGGGCCCGTCCACCAGCGGGTGACGTCGGCCAGGGCGGCGAGCGCGGACGCTCGGTCGGCGCCGAGGTCGAGCACCCCGGTGCCGCCGGCCCGGCAGACCGCGACGGCGAGCCGGGCCGCGGGCCGGCCGGACGGGGCGACCCCGATGATCTCGGGCCGGGGCCGCTCGCCCCGGCCCCCGTCGTGCCCGGCCCTGTCCGTCATGCACTGCCCCCCGACGTCCCGCGCGGCCCGGCGCGTGACCGGCGCGGCTCGCAACAACGGTCCGCAACACTACGGTCGGCGACCTGCCGATCACGGAGGCGACACACCCGGGAACGGTCGTATGGCGGCGCGGCAAAGGAGATTGGAACGTCCCTTGACACGGCATGGGCCGGAGATGGCCCTGCGCGGGTCTCGCCCCCGCGCCGCCACATACCGCATAATGGCGATCACAGTCCGTGGCGGTGTGCCGCGGACGGGCCAGGCGGGGGCGCGATGGCGACGCTGAATCCGGCGACGGGACGGTTCCGCCTCCCGGCGCGGCGACGAGCGGCGGCGGGCGGCGGCCCGGACCCCGTGCGGGCCGCCCTCGCGCCCCTGCTCGCCGCCCACCGCACCGCCCAGCGCACCGCCCACGGGGCCGGGCCCGGCCGACCGGGCGGCCTGCCCGCGCGGTCCGCCGAGGCCGAGCTGCTGCGCGGCTACGCGGTGGCCGAGCGCATGCACCGCGGCCAGCTCCGCAAGTCCGGCGCCCCGTACATCACCCATCCGCTGGCCGTCGCGCTGATCCTCGCCGGGATGGGCCTGGACACCACGACCCTGGTCGCCGCGCTCCTGCACGACACCGTCGAGGACACCCCGTACACGCTCGGGGAGCTCCGCGCCGACTTCGGCGACGAGATCGCGGTGCTGGTGGACGGGGTCACCAAGCTGGACGGCAGGCGCTGGGGCGACCGCGCCGAGGCCGAGACGTTCCGCAAGATCGTGCTGGCCGCGGCGGCCGACCTGCGGGTCCTGGTGATCAAGCTGGCGGACCGGCTGCACAACCTGCGGACGCTGCGCCACCAGCCCGAGCACAAGCGCGCCCGCTACGCCCAGGCGTCCCACGAGCTGCTGGTCCCGTTCGCGGACCGGCTCGGCATCCACGTCCTCAAGCGGGAGATGGACGACCTCGCCTTCGCCGCCCGGCATCCGGCGGAGCACGAGGCGACGCGGCTCGCCGTCCGGGCGGCGCTGAGCCGGGCGGGTCCGACGTTCGGGCCCGCGACGGCACTGCTGCGCCCCTCGCTCGCCGAGCACGGCGTCAAGGCGCGGGTGGGGGTCAGGCCGTCCCACCTGTACGCGGTGCACCAGGCGTTCGGCGGCGGCCTGGCCGGGCTCCGGCCGTGCGAGGCGGCGCGGCTCCTGCTGCTGGTGGACGGCTCCGCCGGCGACTGCTACATCGCGCTCGGCGCCGTCCACGCCGCGCTGCACCCCGTGGCCGGGCAGGTCCGCGACTTCATCGCGACACCGAAGGACAACCTCTACCGCTCGCTGCACACCCGGGTGATCAGCCCGGACGGCGACCCGTTCGAAGTGATCATCCGCACCGAGGCGATGCACCCGGTCGCCGAGTACGGCATCGTCGCGCACATCAGGGACGCGGGCGGCGACACCGGCCCCACTGTCGCCGAGCGCCGCGACCTGGTGTGGCTGAGCCGGCTGCTGGCCTGGCAGTCGGGCGCGCCGTCCGCGGAGTTCCTGGACCGGCTGCGCGCCGACCTCGCCGCCGGCCACGTCGCCGCGTTCACCACCCGGGGCGACATCGTCCCGCTCCCCGCGGGCGCGACCGCGCTCGACTTCGCCTACGCGCTCGGCCCCGGCACCGGCGACCGCTGCATCGGCGCCCTCGTCAACGGCCGGCTCGCGCCCATGTCGGTGCAGATCCGCAGCGGCAACGTCGTGCAGATCCTCACCGACCCGGCGGGCGCCCCCTCCGAGGACTGGCTCGGCTTCGCCGTCTCGGTGCCCGCGCGCCTTCACATCCAGCGGCGGCTCGCCTCGCACCGCGCCGAGCAGGACGCCGAGGCCGGGCGGCGCCGCCTCGTCCGGGCGCTGGCGGGACGCGACGTCGACCTGCTCGCCGCCGAGGCGCGCGGAGACTCCCTCGCCGTCGCCCGCGACCTCGGCTACTCCGACGCCGACGCGATGTACGCGGCCCTCGGCACCGGCGCCCTCGGCCTCGACGACCTAATGGCCCGCTTCGTCCGCCCCTGAACTCCCGATTACGCTGGTTCCGTGGTGATCACATGAAGGCGTTCGAGTACGGCGTCGACGGGCCGAAAGTGATCGTGGCGGGGGTGGACGGCTCCGAGACGTCGCTGCGCGCCGGGGCGTACGCGTGGGGGCTCGCGCGCCGCGGCGGCGCCCGGCTCGTCGTCGTGCACGTCGCGCACGTCGCCTCGATGGGCAGCCTCACCCCGGGCGGCGCCGCCGCGCTGCGCGAGACCGCCGACGAGATCTCCGCGCAGATCCAGCGGGAGCTGGAGGCCGCCGCGGGACGTGGGGAGGTCCGCTACGACTTCGTCACCGAGATGGGCGACCCCTACACCGTGCTCGCCCGCGTCGCCGACGAGTCCCGCGCGGACGCCGTGATCGTCGGCGCCTCGGCGCAGGCCGGGCACCGGCTGATCGGGTCCGTCGCCGTCCGGCTGGTCAAGGCGGGGCGGTGGCCGGTGACCGTCGTGCCCTGAGGTCCTCCCGCGCGAGCTTCGGCTCACGGCCCCGGACGAGGCGGTGGACGTGCAGGTGCGGCGGCGGCTCCGGCACGTCCGGGTCGTCTCCTCGGCGGCCCCCGACCCGCTGACGATCACGGTCGGGCGCGTCTGAACGGGCCGTCCCACGGGAACTGCCGGGTGGAGGCCGCGACCACGGCGCACAGCAGCGCCACCACGGCCGACCCGCCGGCCAGGTTGATCCCGGACGTCGCGAGCGCCGCGTCGAGCCTGCCGTGCAGCGTCAGCGGCAGGATCGTCAGCAGCACCACCGCGATCCCGCCGATCCAGGCGAACGCCCGGACCGGGCGCGCCGCCGACGACAGCAGCAGGTGCATCAGCGCGGTGGCCTGGATCGTCGCCGCCGAGGCGCACAGCGCGTAGCTGGCCGCGGCGGGCGCGGCGGCGGTGTGGTCGCCCGCGAACACCGGCACCTCGACGCCGAACGCCGACCGCAGCCCGATCACCACGGCGAACGAGAGGCCCCCGCCGACCAGCGCGGCGGAGATCCCCGTCCACCACAGCGGGCGCAGCGGCGGTCCGGCCCCTTCCCTGGAGACCTCCTCGTGGAGCGCGATGAAGTCCTCGTACCGTTTGGGCGGCGCTTCCATCGGGCGCCGCCGCGCCGCGGAGGGGCAGCGGAACGAGCGTTCCCACGGCCGCGGCGCTGGGCGGCCGGCGTGCCTGCCCGGCAGGCCACCGGAGTCCCGCCCGAAGGATGAGTCGGGCATGGTGCCTCCCCCGGTGCGAACGTAGGAGTGCTACCCGGGGCCCTAGGGAGGAATTCGCGCAACGTCACCATTTTGCAGATGTTTGGCCGCGTTCCCCCGTATGGCAGAACACGGCGGAGCCCCGGGGAGCGCGCTGCTCCCCGGGGCTCCGAAGCCGCTCGGACCGGGCCCGTTCAGTCCGTTCCGGCAGGCCGAACCCGCGGGCCGGTCAGACCAGGCCGGCCTTCTCCAGCGCCGCGCAGCAGGTGCCCGTGATCAGGCGGGCCACCACGTACGGGTCGACGTTGGCGTTCGGACGGCGGTCCTCGATGTAGCCCTTCTTGTCCACCTCGACCTGCCACGGGATGCGCACCGAGGCGCCGCGGTTCGACACGCCGTAGCTGAACTCGCTCCACGGGGCCGTCTCGTGCATGCCGGTCAGCCGCCGCTCGATGTCGGCGCCGTACCCGGCGACGTGCTCCTGCGCCTTCTCGGCGAGCGCCTCGCACGCCGCGATGATCGCGTCGTAGCCCTCGCGCATGGCCTTGGTGGAGAAGTTGGTGTGCGCGCCGGCGCCGTTCCAGTCGCCCTCGACCGGCTTCGGGTCGAGCGTCGCGGACACGTCGTGGTTCTCGGCGATGCGGTAGAGCAGCCACCGGGCGACCCACAGGTGGTCGCCGACCTCGAGCGTGCCCGCCGGGCCGATCTGGAACTCCCACTGGCCGGGCATGACCTCGGCGTTGATGCCGGAGATCTTCAGGCCCGCGGCCAGGCAGGCGTCCAGGTGCTCCTCGACGATGTCGCGGCCGAACACCTCGTCCGCGCCCACGCCGCAGTAGTAGAAGCCCTGCGGGGCCGGGTAGCCGCGCTCCGGGAAGCCGAGCGGGCGGCCGTCCTTGTAGAAGGTGTACTCCTGCTCGATGCCGTACCAGGAGTCCTGGGCCGCGTACTGCTCGGCCACGGGCCGCAGCTTGGCCCGGGTGTTGGTCTCGTGGGGCGTGCCGTCGACGAGGTAGACCTCGCACAGCACCAGCTTGTTGTCCCCGCCCCTGATCGGGTCGGGGCAGGAGAAGACCGGCTTCAGCACGCAGTCCGAGTGGTCGCCGGGCGCCTGGTTCGTGCTGGACCCGTCGAACCCCCAGTCCGGCAGGTCGGCCCCGTCGGCGAGGATCCTCGTCTTCGACCGCAGCCGGGCGGTCGGCTCGGTGCCGTCGATCCAGATGTACTCGGCCTTGTAGCTCAACATCGGTCCCTTCGTCGCTGCCGGGCCTTGCGGGTTCGGCCTCACAGAACGTGCCAACTGGGCATTTCGCACCTGTTGCCCTTTTGTGAACGGCATGTAACACGCAACGCGACCTGCTGAGACGTTCCTCACACGCCGCGCCCGAAGGCCGGCCCGGGCGTCCGAGAACGCCCCGCACACCCCACCGAAGCGCCCCTAAGCATCCGATACAAGACAATAAGGCAATTTTTCGCCATTTACTAAACCTTATCTCCCGCCCAGGCCGAACCCTCGCATGTTTCTTTAACTCCTCCACACCGGCCGCATGATCAGTTCGGTTCATGATGAGCGAGGATCCGTAGCAAAGGTCCCGATCAAGGAGCCGTAGAACGGGGGAAGAGAATGAAGCGAGTATTCGCGGCCTCAGTGGGCACGGCCGTCGCAGTCACGGGGTTCGCCTCCATGGCGCCGGCGAGCCAGGCGGCCGACGGCGGCAGGCACCGCGTCCACGTGGTGAAGCCCGGCCATTCGATCCAGCGGGCGGTCGACCGCGCCCGGCCCGGCGACACCATCCTGCTCAAGGCGGGCCGCTACGAGGGCGGCGTCCTCGTCCGCAAGCGCCTCACCATCCGCGGCGAGGGGAACAGGACCATCCTGCGCCCGGGCCGCCACGACCACTGCGCGAAGGCCAAGGCGCCCGGCATGGGGATCTGCGTGGTCGGCACGCCGCGCCACAAGGTCCACGGGGTGACGATCCGGAACCTGACCGTATGGGGTTTCAAGAACACCGGCGTCTACGGCATGCACACCGACCGCCTCAGCGTCCTGGCCGTCCTGGCCAAGAACAACGGTGAGTACGGCATCACCGAGTTCCGCTCCACGCGCGGCCGGTTCCTCTGGAACTGGACCATCGACAACCGCGAGGACGCCGGCCTGTACGTCGGCGACACCCCCGACGCGCGCGGGACCGTCGTCGCCGGCAACCACAGCCTCGGCAACACCCTCGGCGTCCTCGTCCGTCACGCCCACCACGTCGTGGTCCGCGACAACGAGGCCGCCGGCAACTGCGTCGGCATCGCCCTGGTGGACGACGGCCAGGTGGGCGGCCAGGGCCACAACGCGGTCTGGAAGAACAAGGTCGTCAAGAACAACCGGACCTGCGAAGCGCACGAGGACGTCCCCGCGCTCGGCGGCACGGGCATCCTGCTCGTCGGCGGTGAGCACAACACGATCGCCAAGAACGTCGTGAAGTACAACCGCGGGTCGCTGCCCTCCTCCGGCGGGATCGTCCTTCTTCCGGGCGAGCCCCCGAGGAACGGCCACGCCCGCCCTGCCCGGTTCAACCTGATCGAGGACAACGTCGCACTGCGGAACGCTCCGTTCGACCTGGTCGACAGGAGCGGCAGCAGGACCAACCGCTTCCGCGACAACAAGTGCCGGACCTCGGACCCGCGCCACCTCTGCAGGCACCACCACTGAGCGGAGACGCCACTGGCAGGACCCCGCTCCCGTACCCGGGAGCGGGGTCCTCTCACTCCTGCGGGCCTCCGCCGCGCAGGAACCGCTCCCCGAGCGGCGTCAGCGCGTGGTGCACCGTCTTGCCCCGGCGCTCGCTGGTGAGGAGCCCGGCGCCGCGCAGGGCGGTGGCGTGCTGGGAGGCGGACGCCGCGCTGACCCCGAGCCGGGCCGCCAGCGTCCCGGTCGTGAGCTCCCCGTCCGCGCCCACAAGCCGGATCACAGCGGCCCTGGTCCGCCCGAACACCTGCGGCAGGGTGTCGCCCGTTCCGGTGAGCGGCCGGGACGAGGGGACCACCACGGTCGCGGGGCCGGCGCCGACGACCATGACGCGCGGCCCGGTCACGAACACCGAGGGGATGAGCAGGAGCCCGCGCCCGCCGAGGTGGACGTCCCCGTCGCGCAACGTCTCGACCTCCAGCACCGGGGCCGTCCAGCGGATGGCGGGATGCAGGCTCCCGAGCAGGCCGCCGATCCCGTCGCGGGCCATCGTCCGGGCGTGCCGGGACGCCTCGGCGCACAGGTGGTCGCTGAGGTCGGACCACGAGTCGGCCAGCGCGGCGCTGTGGAAGTCGCGGAGCCCGCGGACCAGCGCCCGCATGGTCTCCCCGTCCCCGCCGGCGAGACGGGGCAGCCATGAGGCCGGCGGCCGCGGGCCGTGCGAGCGCTCCAGCTCGTCGCGGATCCGCCGGACGGGCGTCGAGGCGACGGCGTCCAGCTCCGATTCGAACCCCGGCACCACCGTGTACGGCGTCAGGAAGTCGGGGAACCAGCGTCCGGGCGGCACCAGGTCGAGCAGCAGGCGGGACGGGCCGGTGAGCCCGGCGCGCGTCCGCGACCGCCAGCCGCCGGGAATCGGCTCCGGCCCGACGGCGCGCAGGGCCTGGGCCCCGAGAACGGTCTGGGCGATCGGCGAGAGGCCGGGGGTGATGCGAATCCGGGTGAGGTCCTCATAGTCGAGCCAGAGCCGGAGCATGGGTCGGAGAATACGACATTTAACCTATTTCTGAAATCATTGCACCCGGCGCGGAACGTGCTGGAAGGTGCGGGCATGAATCGACTCCGCCTGTTCTGCCGCGCCGTTCCGCTGATGGTGTTCGCCGCCGTGGCCGCGGTCGCCCTCCCCGTCCGCGCCGACGACGGCATGAGCGTCCGCGAGGGCGACATCAACGGGGTCCCCTACCGCGTCGAGGTCCCCGCCCGCTGGAACGGGACGCTGCTGCTGTGGAGCCACGGCGCGTACAGCCTGGAGTTCCCGGCGCCCTCGGAGATATCGCTGACGAACCACCCGGCCACCCGGCAGTGGCTGCTCGACCACGGGTACGCGCTCGCGGCCTCGCAGTTCCGCGTCGCGCAGGGCTGGGGGGTGGTCGAATCCGGGCTGAAGGACCAGATCGACCTGCTCGACTGGTTCACCGCGAACGTCGGAAAGCCCCGGCGCACCGTGTCGGCGGGCTCGTCCGCCGGCGGCCTGACCTCGGTGCTCCTGGCGGAACGCAACCCCGGCCGCTTCGCCGGCGTCGCCTCCCTCTGCGGAGTGCTCGGCGGCACGACGGGCCACTTCAACAGCGCCCTCGACACCAACTTCGCGGTCAAGACGCTCCTGGCGCCCGACCTGGAACTGGTGCGCATCAAGGACCCGCAGGCCAACACGTCCAGCGCTCGGCGGGCCCTCGGCACCGCCCTGGGCGACCCCAGCGGCCGCGCCCGCCTCGCGCTCGCCGCCGCCCTCGCGGACATCCCCGGCCGCTACACCTCGCGGGCACCCGCGCCGGACACGGTCGCCGGCCAGGTGGAGCAGCAGGTCTACTACGCCGCGTACGACCGCGGCGCCTTCTGGGGCGCCAACCGCGCCGACATCGAGAAGCGCGCGGGCGGCAACCCGTCCTGGAACACCGGTGTGGACTACCGGACGCTCCTCGCCCGCTCCAGCCAGAAGGCCCTGGTCAAGCGCGCCTACCGTGAGGCCGGCCTGAGCCTGCGCGACGACCTCGCCCGCCTGAACGCGGCACCGCGCGTCAAGGCGGACCCCGCCGCCGTCCGCTACCTCGGCCGGTACGGCACCCCCACCGGCCGGACCCCGTCACCGGTCGTCACGCTGCACTCGACGGGCGACGGCAACGTCCCGCCGGAGAACCAGCGCTGGTACGCCGAACACGTGCGCAACCCGGCGAACCTGAGGCAGCTCTACGTCGACCGCGGCTACCACTGCTCCTTCACCGCCTCCGAAGAGATCGCGACGCTGCGGACGCTGCTCACCCGGATGAACACCCACCGCTGGCCGGACACGCGACCGGCGACCCTCAACCGCTTCGCCGCCACGCTCGCCCCCGACTACCAGACGGTGTTCGACATGGACCCCGAGCCCGGCATGCACCCCACGACCCCGTCCTTCACCTACCACCACCCGGGCCGATACCTGCGTCCGTAACGCGCTCGTCGCGCAGAGGCCATGGTCCGCGGGGGCGAACCATGGCCTCTGTGCGATGAGTTCGGCGGTCGAGCGGAGTCCACCCATGGAGACCCTGCCGCAACCCTGGAGGAGCGATGACCGCCAAGGCCCTGCCACCCGTCGTGGACGCCGAGACCTGGCGTCGACAGCTCGACGAGCTGCGCGCCCGAGAGAAGGCCGCGACCCGCGAACTCGACGCGATCGCCGCCCAGCGCCGCCGCCTGCCCATGGTCGAGATGCCCGAGTACACCCTGGAGGGCGAAGAGGGCCCGGTCAGCCTGGCCGAGATCTTCGACGGGAAGTCCCAGCTGATCGTCTACAACCACATGTGGTTCCCCGGCGAGAAGTGGCAGTGCCCGGGCTGCACGGGCTTCACGTCCCAGTTCACCCGCTTGGAGTTCCTGGACGCCTACGACGCGCGCTTCGTCATCGTCACCCAGGGCCCGATCGACGAGGCCCTCGCCTACAAGAAGCGCGTCGGCAACAAGATGACCTGGTACTCCACCGCGAACAGCTCCTTCGGCACCGACGTGGGCGCCCCTCCCGGCGGCGGCTTCGCGGTCAACGTCTTCCTGCGCGACGGCGACACCGTCTACCGCACCTGGCACACCAACGGCCGGGGCACCGAGCAGCTCAGCCACGCCTTCCCCCTGATCGACCTGCTCCCCTACGGCCGCCAGGAAGAATGGCAGGACGTCCCCGAAGGCTGGCCCCAGTCCCCCACCTACAGCCGCTGGCCGGGCTCCGAGGAGATAGCCGCCCACTACGGCGAGGACGCCTGACACCCGCTGCCTCACAGCCGACCGCCCCAGGCCGTGATCCGCCGAGTGGGGTCACGGCCTGGGGCGGCTCACTTCGGCAGCCGGGCCGCGATCCTCCTCGCCAAGCCCTCAACCTGTGCCTTCTCCGCATCACCCGGCTGGACGTGCGTGCGCGCCGAAACGTCCACCACCGCGTTGGAGACGCGGAACTTGACGTGAATGTCGAAGACCTCGACCTTGGCCAGGATGAGGACATAGCTCGCCCTGTCGGTAATGCCGTAGCCCTGCTCACCGACATCCACGGACGTCAAAGCAGATTGCCTGCGCATACGGTTCTCGCGCCAGATCCTCAACGACTCCGCGGCCCGCTCCGGCCCGCTCCCCTCCCGGCTCCCGTACTTGGTCTCGACGAAGACCCGCACAGTCCGAAAAGGCCGGTCCACTCCCGGCGGGACGCTGCTCCACTTGCACTCCGATCGGACGTCGCCATCACCGAACCCCAGGAGCGTGCGTGGCCGGGAGTCACCAGGCTCCCGCGCACCCGCCGAAACCAGAGGCGCGAGAACCGCCGCATCGGGCATGAGGGCACAGGCGTCCAGGGCGTCGAACCGTCCATCCGAGTTCAACAGCCCGAGCCACCGGGCAGCCGCCACCCCACCCCCGCCCACCATGGCGGCAAACGCGACGCCGAGCACCAGGATCCGTCGCCGAGCCCAACCACACGAACCGTCACCACTCACGCCGGAAGCGTGACACAACCACAGCATTCACCCACGCACAAAGGGCGAGATACTCGTCCTCCTGCAAGATTTGGTCGGCTGTTGTGCCGGCGCGGGGGACCGTCCAGCCCGAACGGCGAACAGGACGAGCAGGAGCCGGAGGGCCATGGGCTACTGGATGTGGCTGACCAGATACGACGGTGCCGAGGTCGCGGCCTTGCTCGATCACCCGCACGGCTTGCACGCGGGCCTCGAGCGGCTGCGGAACGTCTGGGAAGACCTGCCCTCCGACCTCGGCTACGACCCGTCCGGCGCCCTGTGCAAACTCGAGGAGATCGATACCCACAGGGCCTGGGACGCCCTGCACGTCCTGCTGACCGGCCACCCGAACGAGGACTACGAGCAAGCCTCAGGAGACCCGCCCGCCCGCGACGTGGTGATGGGCGGCCTAGTCATGAACGAAACCGGGAAAGGCTCCCTCCTACACGTCCCGCGCCTCCTACGTCCCGACCGGGTACGAGCGGTGGACGCCTTCCTACGCGACCTAGACCACGACACCCTGATCCGTGAACGCCACGCGCACCTAAAGGAACTCCAGCCCTACTCCTTCGAAGGCTGGGGTCGCCTCCCAAACGGCGAGGACGCCGACATGGTGGAAAAAGGCGTCCTAGCAAAGGCCTTCGACACCGTCCGCGACTTCTACGCCCGCGCCGCCACCGCCGGCAACGCCGTCATCAAAGAGATCGCTTAGGCGAACTGACAGCGCGTCCGCGTTGAAGAACGCGATGCACCCCCACCCAGCGGCAGAGCGCCTCCACTGGACAGCCCGGAGTCAAAGACCCCCGTTGGAGCCATCTTCCTCCCCGAATCGGACGACCTCGACGCGGCAGCCTTCATCCTCAACCGATCCGAAGCGGAGTACGGCGTCGGTCGGCGGGAGGCCGGCCGTTCGAAGCAGCGGCTCAACACTCCTGAACAGGGCATCGGCGTCCGGACCGTAGAGGTATATCTGTGCGTTGCCGGCACCGAACTCGTGCCCGTCCAGTTCACCGCTCCCCGCCGCTGCCAGTGCCGCTTCGAGCCGATCCTCCAGCTCGTAGACCGCGTCCCGTTCCGCCTCTTCCCCAAAGCCGTCGCCTGTGAGGACGAAGTTCACGAACACCGCATGCTCATCGGACACCGACGACTCCTGTGGATCAGACGCAAGAACTCCCCGCACACTAGAGGCACCCTCTGACACCACGCCCGGTGCCGGAACGCCCGCGCCCATCGACCAATGGCCCAGGGCCGCCTCCCAGGTGGCAGGCAAACCGCTCCCCCACCCAAACTTCCCGTCGGTTATCGTTCCGCACCCAGCGCGCCGGCCGTGGCGTCCACCGGATAGCCCAGTTCCCGCAGCCGCTCCACATCCCGTCATGTCTGCAGAAGGGACAGCAGCCTGAGAAGTCGCGGCGAGGTCTCCGCCATGCTGTCAATCCTGCTTCAAACTAGGACAGAACCCGACCCAGGCGGCTCCCAGCGTCTTCGCCATGACGAAGATCAACCCGTTCCGCATCCCCCAAGCCGACCTGGACGACCTCCACGACCGCCTGGCCCGCACCCGCTGGCCCGACGACCTGCCCGGCACCGGCTGGTCGTACGGCGTCCCGTCCTCCTACGCCAAGGAGCTGGCCGAGTACTGGCGGACCGGCTACAACTGGCGGCGGCACGAGGCGGCGCTCAACGAGTACCCGCAGTTCACCACCGAGATCGACGGCCAGAAAATCCACTTCCTGCATGTCCGGTCCCCCGAACCGGACGCGCTCCCGCTGATCCTCGCCCACGGCTGGCCCGGCTCGATCGCCGAGTTCATGAAGATCATCGGCCCGCCCACCGCCCCTCGCGCCCACGGCGGCGACCCGTCCGACGCCTTCCACGTCGTGGCACTTCGCCGCAATGGAAGCCCGCACCCAACTACTAACCGACATCCGCAACTTCTTCCACCAACTCCGCTGACCCGTCTTAGCGCCAGCCAATTGCAGGCCGGTTAGTTGCGCCCCCGTTTCCGATCTCGGAAACGGGGCTTTATTACCGGTGGGCGTGGCAGCTTCCAAACCTGCGGCATGAGGGGTCGACTACGTCGCATGTTGAATGTCGTTGCGCATTGCCAAGCGGAGACGCTCCAGAGCCTCGATATATGGACGGTGGACCTCGTCCCATTCCAGCGAAGGCGGCTCACCCTCCGGAGACGTCGGGTAACTGACACGCACTTCGGTCGTCGCGACCAAATTCCTGATCTGCCGAAGCGCTCTGTAGACCGTGTCCGCCGCTTCAGCCACACCCGGCGAGGCAATCATGGTGACTTCATACCTCAGCGCCAACGTAGCGTTGCGCCGCCAGATCTCCCGGAGCTCCGCAGTCGGCGCAGGAGTGCCCTGCCCAGTCGCCAACGATTGGATTTCGGAATCCGTGCGAACCAAGGCCTGAAGATACTCGGCGTAAGTCTGACGCCTCACATTATCCAACTCCCGAACTCGCTCCCGCCTAAAACGGGACCGGTCGGCCAGGAGGGTAGATCCGACACCTATAACAGCACCGAGCAGGGTACTCAGGGGGGCCACCCAGTCCACGGAAGGAATCTCCTGTTCAGCGAGTGCGCATACCTCGCATTGAGCAGCGCACATGATCGGGCAGTGACGTGGCAGTTCCGGTCTGGCCGTCGGGGTTCTCGCTCAGTGCAATAGTGCCGTACGTCAGAGCCGATGTCCTTGGCCACGACGACGACGGTCCTGTGCGAGCTAGCCGGGCGGCGGTGGGCAACGCGTGGCTGCCGATCAGTCGAACGGCTGAGCGGAGCCAGCGGTCCAGCCGAGTACACCGTCTTCAACAAGCTGGGGTAGGTGGCGGCGGTGCTGGTAGAGGCTCTGCCCGGTCTCCAGGCTGGTGGCGATGGCGGCCATCATCTCCGAAAGTGAGGAGAAGCCCTCGGACGACTCCACGCGGTCCCATTCCCGGATCGCTCCGGCCCGTCCTCCAGCCCGTTGGTCGATGGTCCAGTGGATTCCTGAGTCTGTGCTGGAGGCGAAGCACACCCACGACGGATGCCACCACGGATCCAGGTCGTCTTCGTCCTCGTCTTCATCGGGGTTTCCGAGGATCCGCATGTGACCGTCGTAGTCGTCTTCAATCTCTTCCAGGGACAGCGGCCTGGTCCACATGGGCAGGAAGTGGGCGATGCCCATCCGGTCGACCTGCCCGATCTCCGGGTCGGTCGTCCCGTTATGCCACAGCAGCAGAGTCGCCAGGTCGACCGGTACGGGCACGCCCATCCGGGTGAAGGTGTCGCCGATCTGCTCGGGAGCGGCAGGAGGGTTGAGGGTCTGATAACTGGCCCAAGCGTGCTCGGCGAGCCATACATCGATCCGGTACAACGATTCCGGGAGAGGTGGTGTCCTGATCACGCCGCGAATCCTGCCAAACACCGCCGACAACAGACAGCGGCGCGTCCTCGTGACCGTCGGAGACCGGACTGGGGCGGCCTTTCGCGCCCCCTGGTGCGTTCGCCGGCACCACAGCAGCCAACGGCAGACCGTTCGTGTCGATGCTGTCCGATCAGGGGATCCCCATCGAGGACATCTCGCCGCTGGTCGGTCACACGTTGGTGCCCGAGACCGTCTACCGGTTGCAGGTCCGGGCGGTGATGGAGAAGGGCGCGACCTCCATGGACACCTCCCCCCGAGTCCTAGGTGAGGTGGCAGAGCGTTCCGCAGAGAGGGCAGAAGGCGCGCTTGGCCGTCGAGGTAACAGCCAGCCCGCAGTCGGGGCAGTGGCCCTGTTCATACAGCGCCGGCTCGGGGCCGAAGCCGCCGTCGTAGTAGTCACGGTCCGGCCAGGCGAGGGCCTCGATCAACGGCTGCGCCGACGATGGATCTTCATCTGACGGGCGGGAGACTTCAGCGAGGACGAGCACCGAGGACATGATGCTGCCTTCTTCGCCGTGCGCTGGCAGTACACGGCGGAGAACGTCGACCAGTTCGGGGAGATCCAGGCGGAGCAAGTCCTGCGCCAGACGGTCGCGCTCATCGTCGTTGGTCACGGGCAGCAGGCTACTCAGCCCGGCTGCCCGGGCCCGAAGAACGTTCCTGTTCTCCGGGCTGGTCACTCAGTTGGTCACTCACAAGATCGAAGGCCATGATCCGCGAGGGCGGATCATGGCCTCTACCTGGGTGGGCGCGGACGGTTTCGAACCGCCGACTCCTCGCTTGTAAGGCGAGTGCTCTACCCCTGAGCTACGCGCCCGCGTTGCCGGGAAAGCGTACCTGGTTCTTGGGGGCGATCGCGAAGCGGCGGGGGGCGGGGCGGGTCAGGCCATGGCCTCGCGGACCAGGTGGGTGTCGGTGAACTGCTCGAAGTCGGTGATCTTTCCCGCCTGGACCCGCCAGACGTGGACGAAGCGGACGCGCATGCCCTTGCCGGTCTCGCGGTAGGTGCCCGAGTAGTGGCCGATCGCTACGACGGTGCCGTTGCCGCCGTCGATCAGTTCGTCGGGGTCGGCGCGGAAGCCCTTCCACTCCTTGGCGAGGCGGCCGAACACGCCGGCCTTGATGGCGTCCGTGCCTACGTAGGTGCCCGCGTAGGGGAAACCGGCCATCTCGGTCCATGCCACGCTCTCGGCGAACTTCTCGACCATGCCGGCCAGGTCGCCGCGGGCCGACGCCTCGTAGTGGGCCTTGACGATGTCGTATGCCTCGCTCATGTGGTGTCCTCCCGTGTCGACGAGTCTGTCCAGCCCAGCGTCCCAGAGTGCCTTGGTTGCGCGGTCAGGGTCAGGTGGGTAGGCCGCCTAGGAGGCGTAGGGCCGTGCGCATCAGGGGTGGGTGAGCGAGGCCTTGGTGGGTTGCCAGGCGCATGATGTGGGGGTTTTCCAGGGCGCGGGTGAAGGCTCGGCCTAGGGCGAAGGGGGCGCTGTTCGCGCGGTTGACGGCGGTCGGGTACTTCCGCAGGACGTGTTCGGGGAACGGGGAGCGGAAGGCCGATGTGATCACTTCGGCGGCCAGGCGGCCTGCTTCCAGAGCGTAGGAGATTCCCTCGCCGCTGGACGGGTTGACCATGCCGCCGGAGTCGCCCGCGAGGAGGACGCCCGGCAGGTAGTGGGGGCGGCGGCTGAAGCCCATGGGGAGGGCCGCGCCGTGTAGGGGGCCGACCGCGTTGTCTTCCGTGAAGCCCCAGGACGGGGGCAGGGAGGCTAGCCAGCGGGAGCAGAGACGGTGGTAGTCGGGGTGGTCGGTGCGCAGGAACGCGACGCCGACGTTGCAGGTGCCGTCGCCCATGCCGAAGATCCAGCCGTATCCGGCGGGCGCCAGGTCGAGTTGGATTTCGAGGTACTCGTCGTCGTGGCGGGGGCTGCGGAAGTAGCGGCGGCCCGCGATGCCGATGGGGCGGTCGCGGCGTGGACGCAGGCCGAGCGCTACCGAGAGGCGGGACGAGGCTCCGTCGGCGGCGACGACCAGGCGTGCCTTGTGGGTTCCGGTGGAGGTGCGGACGCCTTGCACACGGCCGTTCGCCGTCAGCGGTGCCGTCACCTTGGTGTTCTCTCGGAGGGTCGCGCCGGCGCGGACGGCGTTGCGGGCCAGGATCTCGTCCAGGTCGGCCCGGGTGCGGGTGAGGCCCAGGCCGCCGTCCGGCCAGGGCAGTTCTAGGCGGCGGTCCCCGCCGAGTAACCGGACGCCTTTGGTCGGGAACCAGCCGGGGCCGGTGAGATCGATGCCTAGGGACTTCAGCTCTTGGACGGCCCTCGGCGTCAGCCCGTCGCCGCACACCTTCTCGCGCGGGAACGAGGTCTTCTCCAGCACTAGGACGTCGAGGCCGGAGCGGGCGAGGTGGGTCGCGGCGGACGAGCCCGCGGGGCCCGCGCCCACCACGATGACGTCGTGCATCACAGGTACCGATTGAACCAGTCGGCGGCCTGCGCGGTGACCTCTTCGAGCGCTCCGGGCTCCTCGAACAGATGGGTCGCGCCGGAGATCACATGGACCTCGGAGACGGGGAGGCTGCGGTGCGCCTGCTCGTTCAGCTCCAGCACCTCGGTGTCGCGCCCGCCGACGAGCAGCAGTACAGGGGCCTGGACCTGCGGTAGGGACGGCCCCGCCAGGTCGGGGCGCCCGCCGCGGGAGACCACCGCGGCGATCTTCTCGGGACGGGCCGCGGCGGCGCCGAGGGCGGCGGCCGCGCCGGTGCTCGCGCCGAACAGGCCGATGGGGAGGCCCGCCGTGTGCGGGGCGGCTTCGAGGCCCTCGGCGAGGCCGTCGACCGCGCCGACGAGCCGCCGGGTGAGCAGGTCGATGTCGAAGCGGAGGGCCGCGGTCACCCGGTCGGCCTCCTCCTCGGGCTCGGTGAGCAGGTCGATGAGGAGCGTCCCGATCCCGGCCGCGTTGAGGCCTTCGGCGACCGCGCGGTTGCGGGGGCTGTGCCGGGAGCTGCCGCTGCCGTGCGCGAACAGGACGACGCCCCGTGAGCCGTCCGGTATCACCAGATCGCCCGGCAGCTCGGCGTCCGGCAGCGTCAGCGTGATCATATGTTCGGCGGCTCCGCGCTGATGTCGGCGAGGGCCGAGCGCTCGTCGCGCTGGACGGCCAGGTCGCCGATGGACACCATGCCGATCGGGCGGTCGCCGTCCACGACCGGGAGCCGGCGGACGGCGTGCGCCCGCATCAGCCGCACGGCCTCATCGGCGTCCGCGGCGGGCTCGACGGTGATCATGTTGGTGCTGCAGATGTCGGAGACGGCCGTGCGGGCCATGTCGCGGTACTCCGCCACGGCTCGGACGACGATGTCGCGGTCGGTGACCAGGCCCAGCAGCCGCCCATCGTGGACCACCAGGACGTCGCCGATGCCGTGCCGGCGCATGAGGTCCCCGACCTCGACCAGGTTCGTGTCCGGGGACACCGCCACGGGCACGGGCGTCATCACTTCGTTCACTCTCTGGGACATGCGAGACCTCCTCCCCCGGCTCCCTCGGAGGCTCGCGTACCCAGCGGCGGGCGGGATATGTCCGTGCCGGCTAGGCGGGCGTGTCGGGGCCTTCCCGCTCGGCGAGGAAGCGCTCGAACTGGGCGCCGAGCTCCTCGGCGGTCGGCATGTCCTGCGACTCGGCGAGGAGGTTGTCGCGCTCGGCGGCGCCCGCGAAGGCGTCGTACTGCTGCTCCAGCGCCCGGACGACCTTCTCGACCTCGTCGTTGCCGTCCACCTGCTCGGCGATCTCGGCGTCGGTCGCGGCGGCGGCCTCGCGGAGCCGGTCGACCGGCAGCACCAGCCCCGTCGCGGCGATGACGGCCTCCATGGCGGCGACCGCCGCGGCCGGGTAGGCGGACTGCGCCAGGTAGTGCGGGACGTGGACGGCGAACCCGACGGCGTCGTGGCCGGCCTCGCCTAGCCGCAGCTCCAGCAGGCCCGCGACGCTGCCGGGCACCTGCACCTTGTCGAACCAGGAGTTGCGGGTGATCAGCTCCGGCCGGGTGGCGTGCGAGGTGGTACCGACGGGACGGGTGTGCGGGACGCCCATCGGGATGCCGTGGAAACCGACGACCAGCTCGACGCCGAGCCGCTTCACCAGGTGCAGGACGGACGCGGTGAAGCCCTCCCACAGCCGGTCGGGCTCCGGGCCGGACAGCAGCAGGAACGGGCTGCCCACCTCGTCGTGCAGCAGCCGGACGACCAGCTCGGGCGCCTCGTAGGTGGCCCAGTGGTCGCGGTCGAAGGTCATCGGCGGCCGGCGCGCCCGGTAGTCGATCAGGGAGTCGACGTCGAAGCGGGCGATGACCCGGTGCTCCAGTGCCTCCAGGAGGTGCTCCCGCACGAGCTGCCCGGTGGACCCCGCGTCCACGAAGCCGTCCAGGCTGTGCAGAAGCACCGGACCCGTCATCTCCGGCACGTCGGAGTCGAGCTCGTACAGATCCTCAGGGTTAAGCAACTTCTCCCCCACCTCTACTGGCCTCAGCCCAAGAGTATCCATTGGGGTGGGACAGGTGCCGGGGCGTCAGGGCGTCCGGCACCCGTCCCGCCGCGGAGGGGAAGGCGGGCCGGCGGTCGGCTCAGGTGGCTTCCTTGAAGACTCGGCTGGTCAGGAAGTCCTCGGGGTGGAGAGTGGTCAGGGCCTCGCGGTCCACTTCGCCGGGATGGGCCAGGAGGCGGTTGGCGTGCCGCAGGCGGGCGCGTTCTATCGCGTTGCGGACGGACCGGGCGTTGGCGAAGCGGGGCCGGGCCCGGCGGCGGTCCAGGTACTCGCGGAAGACCGGCTCGGTCTCGGGGGCGAGGGTGTAGCCCTCGCGGTCCATCATGAGGCGGCCGATGGCCTCCAGCTCGGCGGGCTCGTAGTCGGGGAAGTCGATGTGGTGGGCGATGCGGGAGCTCATGCCGGGGTTGGACGCGAAGAAGGAGTCCATGCGGTCCTTGTAGCCGGCGAGGACGACCACCAGGTCGTCGCGCTGGTTCTCCATGACCTGGAGGAGGATCTCGATGGCCTCCTGCCCGTAGTCCCGCTCGTTCTCGGCCCGGTACAGGTAGTACGCCTCGTCGATGAACAGGACGCCGCCCATGGCGCGCTTCAGGACCTCCTTCGTCTTGGGCGCGGTGTGGCCGACGTACTGGCCCACGAGGTCGTCGCGGGTGACGGAGACGAGGTGGCCGCGGCGGATGTAGCCGAGGCGGTGCAGGAGCTCGGCGAGCCGGACGGCCACGGACGTCTTGCCCGTCCCGGGGCTGCCGGTGAAGCACATGTGCAGGTTGGGGCGTCCCGAGTCGATGCCGAACCGGGCCCGGACGCGGTCGACGAGCAGCAGCGCGGCGATCTCCCGGATGCGGGTCTTGACCGGGGCGAGGCCGACGAGCTCGGCGTCCAAGGCATCGAGGACGGAGTCGACCTGGGAGTCGGCGCGCTCCTTGGCGAGGTCGACGCGGGCGTCCGCGGGGAGCGGCTCCGCGGTGGGGGCCTCCTGGAGGTCCACCGGGGAGCCGTTCCGCCGCATGCCGAAGCCCTGCCGCGTCCCGGCGCCGGGGCTTTCGCTCAACGTCCCGCTCCGTACCGGTCGCCCTCGGGACGGTCGAGGGCGTAGGGGTGCATCGTGTAGCGGACGCGCCGGTCGGAGGTCTCCGCGCGGTCGAGCCGGAAGCCGGGCTCCTCGGCCGGGCGCTGGACGATGAACGACAGCGCCGTCGTCTGCCGCCCGTAGCGGGCGTCGTAGGCGTTCAGCCGGACGTAGTGGCCGGGGTAGGCCTTGCGGCACTCGTTGACCTCGTACAGGACGCCGGCCGGGTCGGTGAGGTCGAACATCGGCAGGCCCCACATCTCCCAGTAGGAGTTGCGCGGGTGGGGGTCGTCGGTGAACTCGACCGAGCAGGGCCAGCCCTGGTCCAGGGCGTAGGCGATCTGCTTGGCGATGTCCTCGTCGGTGAGGTCGGGCAGGTAGGAGAAGGTGCCTTGGGTGATCCGCATGTCACACGCTCACGGGGGTCTCGACGGCGTCGGGGGTGTCGGTGGACTCGTAGGTGAAGGTGATGTCGCCCCAGGTGGACAGGGCGATGTCGAGTTCACGGCTGTGCTTGGCGGCGGCCCGCAGGATGTCGGGCCCCTCGGCGAGGTAGTCGCGGCCCTCGTTCCGCGCCTTGATCATCGCTTCCAGTGCGACGCGGTTGGCGGCGGCCCCGGCGGCGATGCCCATCGGGTGGCCGATCGTCCCGCCGCCGAACTGGAGGATGGAGTCCTCGCCGAGGTAGTGCAGGAGCTGGTGCATCTGCCCGGCGTGGATGCCGCCGGACGCGACGGGCATCGTCCCCGGCATCGACGCCCACTCCTGGTCGAAGTACAGGCCCTTCACCGGGTCGGCCTCCACCTTGTCCAGGCGGAGGGTGTCGTAGTAGCCGCGGACGCTGTTCGGGTCGCCTTCGAGCTTGCCGACGACCGTCCCGGCGTGGATGTGGTCGACGCCCGCGAGGCGCATCCACTTGGCGATGACGCGGAAGTTCACGCCGTGGGTCTTCTGCCGCGTGTACGTGGAGTGGCCCGCGCGGTGCAGGTGCAGGATGACGCCGTTCCTGCGCGCCCACTTGGCCATCGACTGGATGGCCGTGTAGCCGATGGTGAGGTCGATCATCACGATGACGCTGCCGAGCTCCTTGGCGAACTCGGCGCGCTCGTACATGTCCTCCATCGTCGCGGCGGTGACGTTGAGGTAGTGGCCCTTGACCTCGCCCGTCGCGGCCTGCGCCCGGTTGACGCCCTCCATGCAGTACAGGAAGCGGTCGCGCCAGCGCATGAAGGGCTGGGAGTTGATGTTCTCGTCGTCCTTGGTGAAGTCCAGGCCGCCGCGGAGGGCCTCGTAGACGACGCGCCCGTAGTTGCGGGCCGACAGGCCGAGCTTGGGCTTGACGGTCGCGCCCAGCAGCGGGCGGCCGAACTTGCCGAGGTACTCGCGCTCCATGACGATGCCGTGCGCCGGGCCCTGGAACGTCTTCACGTAGTGGGGCGGGATCCGCATGTCCTCCAGGCGCAGCGCCTTCAGCGCCTTGAACCCGAAGACGTTCCCGATGATGGACGACGTCAGGTTCGCGATCGACCCCTCCTCGAACAGGTCGAGGTCGTAGGCGATGTAGGCGATGAACTGGTTGTCCTGCCCGGGGACGGGCTCAACCTTGTAGCACTTGCCCTGGTAGTTCTCGTAGGAGGTGAGCCGGTCGGTCCACACGACCGTCCAGGTCGCGGTGGACGACTCGCCCGCGACGGCCGCGCCGGCCTCCTCCGGCGGCACGCCCTGCTGGGGGGTGATGCGGAAGGCGGCGAGGATGTCGCTGTCCTTCGGCTCGTAGTCCGGGCGCCAGTAGCCCATCTCCGCGTAGGGGATCACGCCCGCCGACCATCTGCCCGCGCTCATCGCCGCTCTCCTTCAGCCGAAGCGTTGGATGGGCGGGACGCGGCGCGCCGCCCCGGTGGAGGACGGCATGTCCCAGGGGATGGGGTGGAGCGCCGCGTCCCGGCCACGTGGAACCGTGACGCGTCCGAGCTTCGCCTCCCGATACTTGCGATGTCCATCAAGTGTTCTACGGTGACCGTTGAGCATTCGCTTGAACGAGGAGGCCGGACGTGACGGAGGCGCGGCTGCGGGCGCTCGTCGCGCTCGCCGACACCGGGTCCGTGCGGTCGGCGGCGCGGCGGCTGTACGTGACCGAGTCGGCGGTGTCGGCGGCGGTCGCGGCGCTGACCCGCGAGCTGGGCGTCCCGCTCGTCCGGCGGGAGGGGCGCGGCGTCCGGCTGACCGGCGCGGGCACGGTCTACGCCGGGTACGCGCGGCAGGTGCTCGGGCTGCTGGAGGAGGGGCGGGCGGCGGCGCGCGGGGCGGCCGACCCGAAGCGCGGGCCGCTGCGGCTGGCGGCGGTGACGACGGCCGCCGACCAGATCCTCCCCGAGCTGCTGGCCTCGTTCCGGTCGCGCTGGCCGGACGTGGAGCTGGCGCTCGAGGTGGGGCCGCGCCGCCAGGTGTGGAGCAGCCTCGCCGCGCACGAGGCCGACCTCGTGCTGGCGGGCCGCCCGCCCGCGGACGTCGCGGCTACCGTGCTGGCGAGGCGGCCGAACGAGCTGGTCGTGGTGGGCGCGCCGGACCTCGCGGCCGGCTTCGCCCTCGCCCGCACGCCGTGGGTGATGCGCGAGCCCGGGTCGGGGACGCGGGCGAGCGCGGACGCCTACCTGGCCGAGCGGGAGGCGGCGCCGCCGCGGCTCGTGCTCGGCTCGAACGGCGCGGTGATCGCGGGCGCGGCGGCGGGGCTCGGGGTGGCGCTGGTCTCGCGGGACGCCGTCGGCGCGGAGCTGGACGCCGGGCGGCTCGTCGTGGTCGACGCCCCGGGCATGCCGCTGGACCGGCCGTGGCACGCGGTCGCGGGCGCCGCGCCGACCGCGACGACGCTGCTGTTCGTCCGGCACCTGCTGGAGGCCCCCGGCTGGCGCCCCGCCACGCCGAGCGCCGCGGCTACGGCAGGCTCCAGAGGGAGACCGACAGCAGGCCCAGGCTGACGGCGATCAGGATCATCGCGACGGACCGCCCGCCCTCGCCGGACGGGGCCTCGTTCCGGCGCCTCACAAGCACCGCGAGCGCCACTAGGAAGCCCGCGGCGACCACGTCCATCGCCACGGCAAGCCAGGTCATAGCCACACCAATCGCATCATCGGAGCCACCCTAGAGGAGTGCGGTCCCTCACATCGGCGGGCCCGCGCGCATGAACGCGCCCGAACACGACAGAATCGTGTTCGGACTCGTGAAAGGGGGCCTCCATGACCGCCGACCGCCCGTACGACATCGTCCTGTTCGGCGCCACCGGCTTCACCGGCGCCCTCACCGCCGAGTACCTCGCCCGGAACGCCGATCCGGGCACGCGGTGGGCGCTGGCCGGACGCAACCAGGCGAAGCTCGCGGCCGTGCGCGACCGGCTGGCGGAGCTGGACCCGGCGTGCGCCGACCTGCCGCTGCTGCACGCCGACACCACCGACGCGGCGTCCATCGAGGAGATCGCCGAATCGGCACGGGTCGTCATCACGACGGTCGGCCCCTACGTCAAGTACGGCGAGCCCCTGGTGGCGGCGTGCGCGCGCGCCGGCACGGACTACGTCGACCTCACCGGCGAGCCCACGTTCGTCGACCGGATGTACGTGAAGTACCACGACGACGCGGTGCGCAGCGGGGCCCGGATCGTGCACGCCTGCGGGTTCGACTCCATCCCGCACGACCTCGGCGCGTACTACACGGTCAAGCAGCTCCCGGAAGGCGTCCCCCTGCACGTCGAGGGGTTCCTGCGGGTCCGCGGGGACGCCTCCGGCGGCACCCTGCACTCGGCCGTCGGCATCTTCGGCGACACCGCCGGCATGATCCGCGCCGAGCGCGAGCGCCGCCAGGTGGAGGACCGCCCCGCCGGGCGCACCGTCCGGATCTCCCGCCGCCCGGCGCCGAAGGCCCGCATAGGCGACGGCTGGACGCTCCCGCTGCCCACCATCGACCCGCAGATCGTGGTCCGGTCCGCAGCCGCCCTCGACCGGTACGGGCCCGACTTCTCCTACGGCCACTACGTCGCGGTCAAGCGGTTCGCCACGGCGGCGGGGATGGCGGCGGGCTCGGGCGCCCTGCTCGCCCTCGCGACGCTGCCCCCGACCCGCAGCCTCCTGCTGCGGCTCCGGACGCCCGGCGACGGCCCGTCGGAGGAGCGGCGCGCCCGCAACTGGTTCAGCGTGAAGTTCGTCGGGGAGGGCGGCGGCAGGCGCGTCGTGACCGAGGTCGCGGGCGGTGACCCCGGCTACACCGAGACGGCGAAGATGCTCGCCGAGTCGGCGCTGTGCCTCGCCCACGACGACCTGCCCGAGACGTCCGGCCAGGTCACGACGGCCACCGCGATGGGCGACGCGCTGATCGACCGGCTCGTCAAGGCCGGGATCACCTTCCGCGTCCTCGACGCGGGCTGAGCCCCGGCTTCAGGGTCGGCGGCGGCCGGGGATGGGGATGATCGCCTCGACGGTCGTGCCGACGCCGGGGCGGCTCGTCACCGCGACCCGGCCGCCGAGCAGCTCGGCGCGCTCCCGCATGCCGCGCAGCCCGTAGGAGTCGGGGCGGCGGCCCCGGCCGCCCCGCGCGAGGACGTCCCCCATCGAGAAGCCGGCCCCGTCGTCGGCGACCTTCAGCCGGACCCGGTCGCTGGAGTGCTCCAGCAGCAGGTCCACGCGGTTCGCCGAAGCGTGCCGCAGGCAGTTGCCGACCGCCTCCTGCGCGATCCGGTACAGCGCGGTCTGCACGTGGTCGGGCAGCTCGTCCTCCAGCTCGCCCTCGACGGTCACCGTCACGTCGAGCGGGCCGGGGCCGTCCCCGGCCTCCCGGGCGAGGGTGGCGAGCGCCGCCGACAGGCCGAGGTCGTCCAGGACGGGCGGGCGCAGCCCCCCGATCGCCGCGCGGGTCTCGGCCGCGGCCAGCTCGCACAGCCGCCGCGCCATCATGATCTGCGCGAGCCCCTCGGGATGGTGCTCGGGCAGCGCCCGCTCGGCCGCCGACAGGTGGAAGCCGAGGCTGGCGAGCCGCTGGGCGATGCCGTCGTGGATCTCCCGGCTCAGCCGCGACCGCTCGGCCTCCTGCGCCTCGACGGCCCGCTCGGCGAACCGCTCGGCCGCGTGCTCGCGCTCGCGGGCCGTGCGCAGCCGGCGGCACGACGACAGCACCGGCCCGAACAGCCCGGCGAGCGCGGTGACGAGCGCGACGTCGTCGGGCGGGCACGGGCCGGCGGACCGGACGTCCACGACGGCGATCACGATCCCGTCGGCGTGCACGGGGATCGCGGCGCCCCGCCCGTCCGGGTGCGTGCGGGCCCGGCCGTGCGCCGCGACCCAGCCGACCTCGCCCTCCCCCAGCGGGACGGGCTCGCCGCGCCATTCCAGGACGCGCTCCTCGTCGTCCAGGACGTACACGTCGCAGAACGTCAGCGTCCGCGCGGACCGGACGACCAGCTCGGCGAGCTTGTCGGCCATCCACGGCAGCTCGCGGTCGGAGCAGGCCACGCCCGCGACGCGGACGAGCAGGTCGCTCCCCCGCTCGGCGAGGAGTTCGAGGGGCCGGACACCGGTCACCGGAACAGCCCCTCGCGGAGCGCGACGGCGATCGCGGCCGACCGGTCGGCCACCTCCAGCTTGCGGTACAGGGCGCGCAGGTGGCTCTTGACGGTCTCCTCGCTGAGCACGAGCCGGGCGGCGATCGCCTTGTTGGACAGGCCGCCCACCAGCAGCGACAGCACCTCGCTCTCGCGCTGGGTGAGGCCGCGGTTGGCGCCGGGCCAGAACTCGCCGCGGGTGAGCCGGGCCGCGGTCACCGCCATCCGCCCGGCGAGCGTCGGGTCGACGACGGTCTCGCCCTGCGCGACCTCCTCCAGCCGCCGGACCAGCTCCGGGCCGTCCACCCGCTTGAGCAGGTAGCCGCCGGCTCCCGCGCGCAGCGCCTCGAAGACGTACTGCTCGTCGTCGTAGACCGACAGGAACACCACCCGGGACTCCGGGACGCGGCCGGTGATGAGGCGGCACAGGTCGAGCCCGCTCTCGGGGCCGAGCCGCACGTCCAGCAGGACGACGTCCGGGCGCAGCGTGGTGACCAGCCGGGTCGCCTCGTCCCCCGTCCCCGCCTGCCCGACGACGCGCACCCGGCCGGAGAACCCGGCCAGCATCGCCGTCAGCCCGGCGAGGATCATCTCGTGGTCGTCGACCAGGACGACGCGTACGGGGACACCCATTCCGGCACGATAACAACCGGAAGCTACTCACCAGTAGCCCCCGTTGGGAAAGGCGCCGCGCGGTTTCACCCCCGGTCTCACCTGATTGGGGGACGCTCCGCCGCGCCGACGCGCTTAGGCTGCACAGCGAAAACTGAATTCCGCAGGACGGAGGAGCCAGTGCCCCATCGGATCGTGCATATGCTCCGGGCGCGCGGGTCGGGCCGCCGCCCCGTCATGCTCGCCATCGCGGGGGACAGCGCGGCGGGCAAGACCACTCTGACCAGGGGGCTTGTGCGGTGCCTGGGGGCGGACCGGATGACGGCGGTCTGCGTGGACGACTACCACCGCTACGACCGCGCCGAGCGCGCCGGGAAGCCGTTCACGGCGCTGCACCCCGACTGCAACCACATCGACATCATGGAGCAGCACCTCCAGCTGCTGTCGATGGGCGAGCCGATCCTGAAGCCGGTCTACGACCACGCGACCGGCGAGCTCGTCCGGCCGGAGCTGGTCGAGCCCCGCGACTTCGTGATCGTGGAGGGGCTGCTCCCGCTGCACACCCGGCTCGCGCGGGCCTGCTTCGACATCACCGTCTACCTGGACCCGCCCGAGCCGCTGCGGCACTCCTGGAAGGTGCGGCGCGACTGCGAGAAGCGCGGCTACAGCCCTGAGCAGGTGATGGCGGAGCTGGCCCGGCGCGAGCCCGAAAGCGCCGCCTACATCCGCCCGCAGCGCAAGCACGCCGACATCGTGGTCCGGTTCGCGCCCGTCGCCGGCCGCCTCGACCCGCCCGGCACCCCGCTGTCGGCCGAGCTGCTGCTGCGCCCCACCATCGACCACCCGGAGCTGGCCGACGTCCTGGAGAGCGGCCCCGGCGACGGCGAGACCGCCATGCACCTGCGCCTCCACCGCGACACCGACGGCCGTCCGGTGGACGCGCTGCACGTCCACGGGTACGTCTCGCCCGAGGAGTCGCAGGTCGTCAAGAAGGCGATCTGGGAGCGCCTCGGCCCCCGCGCCGGGGCCGCCCTGCCCGATCCGGACGCACTCGGCCGCATCGGCGACACCGGCACCAGCGACCCGCTCGCCATCACCCAGTTGCTGCTGCTCTACCACCTGCTCGACGCGGACCACCGCCAAGCAGCGTGAACGGAGCGAACGGGGGTGTGGGGGGTCGCCCCCCACAAGCAACACGCATGAGTGAAGCGAACCGGGGGGTGTGGGGGGTCGCCCCCCACAAGCAACACGCTTGAGACTCCGCGTGCGTGCGGGGAGGCCCCGGGGCCTTGGACCTGTGCCCCGGGCCGCACGTCCGCGGCCGCCGGGAGGGCGTCCTGAGCGGGCGCGAGGGGCGCCCTCCCGGTTCTCTACAGCTCGTTCCAGGGGATCTCGGGGCGGTCGATGGCGACGACCGCGAGCGACTGGCCGCCCCGGATCCTCTCGTCGGGCTCGGGCGCCAGACGGAAGCGGGCGTCCGGGCGGTGCGAGTCGCCCACGGCGAGGAGCGTGTTCCCCCGGCGGAGGAGGAAGACCGCCACGTCGATCCGGGTCCACTCGCCGGCGTCCTCGGGGATGTCGACGCGGTACAGGGTGCCGTCGCTGTCGAGCGTGCTCGCCAGGTCGTGGTAGATGGCGGCGATGCCCGGGTTGCGGATCGCCGCCGCCGTCACGGCGGGATCGTCGATGTCGACCGGCTCGATGTTCTCGCCGACCAGCCGGAGGGCCTCGGTGATCTCTGCGCGGCGCCCGCCGTCGCGCACCCCGGCCAGCAGATGGACGGACGGGTCCCCGTTGCGCCGCAGGTAGGCCTCGACGGTCAGCATCACCCGGACCGTCTCGTCGTCGCTGCGGCCGACCACCAGGACCGTCCGCGCGTGCTCCAGGCAGGCCCGCTCGAAGGCGGTGTCGTCGAACACCACCACGTCGTACAGCTCCGGGTCGGGGTTCTCCCCCGCCAGCTCGCCCGGCCAGAAGACCGTCACCACCTGTGTCTTCGCGAACTGCGGGTCGGCGCGCAGCTGCCGGATGATGCCGACCAGCCCCTCACGCTCGTACCCGACGATCACGATGTGCCGTCGCCTGTGCAGCCGCGCCTGGCCGTTGGCCCTCATGGCCCGTCCCTTCCCCATCCAGAGCGTCAGCTCGGCGAACATCACCAGCCCCGCGGTCAGCCCCGCGATCATGACGAGCACCCCGCCGACCCGGCCGCCGACCGTGGCCGGGGCCAGGTCGCCGTAACCGGTGGTCGTGCCGCTGACCAGGAAGTACCAGATGTACTCGTGCGGCTTCTTGATCTCGGCTCCGGGCTCCTCGAACACCGCGATGAGCAGCCAGCCCGCCACGAAGGCGGTGAGGAGGACCAGCGCGGGCACGCGCCACGTCCGCCCGGTGATCCGGTGCACCAGGCGCATCAGCACGATCGGCATCCGCGAAGAGTCCCACCAGGCAAAATGCCGCGTCAAGCCTGGAAGAGCCGGGGTTGCCCCAGTTCGGCCCGGAGCGGGGGTACGCGTCCAGATCCGGCCGGTCTCCTCAGAGCGCGGGACCCCGTTTCAGGACGCGCGATAGCGCCGCCGCGACCTCCTCGGACAGGCCGCCGTCGGCGGGCGGCTGAGCGCCCGAGTGCACCAGGTCGGCCTGGTCGGGCTCCTCCCGGACGGCGTCGCGGGTATGGCCGCAGTCACGGCACTCCACCTCGCCGAGCCGGCAGACCAGCGCGGCCGAGCCGCACTCCGAGCAGTGGTCCAGCTCGTCCGCCCAGTCGTGGACGACCTGGCACCGAGGACAGATCAGGACCTGGTGGTCCGCCCGGACCCCGCGCTTCCACGGGCTCGCCCCGCGCACGGGGTCGGTCTGCCGCGCCCCGCAGCGAAAGCAGGGCATCACACCTCCAGGGGTGCGGGGGCCGGTTCCGGCCATCCGGTCCGGATGGCCGCGAAATGAGCCGGAACCGGTCCGGTTCGCTCAGAGCCCGGCGAGCGCCTTGCGGTACTCGTCGATGTCACGTGCGTCCGGGATCGCGTTCACGACCTTCCAGCGGACCACGCCCTCGGTGTCGATGATGAAGGTGCCGCGCTGCGCGACGCCCCTGACCTCGTCGAACACCCCGTAGCGCTGGGCCGTCCCGCCGTGCGGCCAGAAGTCGGCCAGCAGCGGGAACGGGAAGCCCTCCTGATCGGACCAGGCCCGCAGCGCGAACATCGAGTCGACGGAGACCGCGAGCACCTGCACGTCGTCGCCGGCGCCGTCCCCGGCGACCAGGCTGGACAGCTCGTCGCGGAGCGCGCACAGCTCGCCCGTGCACACGCCGCTGAACGCCAGCGGATAGAACACCAGGACGACGTTCCTGCCGCCCCGGAAGTCCGACAGCCTCACCGGAGTGCCGTGCTGGTCCTTCAGCTCGAAGTCCGGTGCGGTGTCGCCTACGTTGACCGCCAAGATCTCTCCAGCCCCGGCGCTACTTGCGCACCTTGGGGGCGACCAGCCGCGTGCCGGACCACTCCCGGGCCGCGCTGACGCTGCTGGTCTGCGACAGGCCGGCGGTCTGCGCGGCCTCGCCGATGTCGCTCGGCTCCACGTGCCCGTCCCGGCCCGCCTTCGGCGTCAGCAGCCAGATGTTGCCGCCGCCGGTGAGCGGGATCATCGCGTCGGTCAGGCCTTCGAACAGGTCGCCGTCCTCCTCGCGCCACCACAGCAGCACGATGTCGACCACGTCCTCGTAGTCCTCGTCGACCAGCTCGTTCCCCGTGAGTTCCTCGACGGAGCGGCGGAGCTCCTCGTCGACGTCCTCGTCGTAGCCGATCTCCTGCACCACCTGGCCCGGCTTGAGGCCGAGCCGTTCGGCCAGGCTGCGCTCAGACTGCGCCTGACCCGCGGTCGCGCTCACGAAAGTCCTCCCATTGTCGTCAGTCCGCACGGTTCGAGCCCTTGTCGCTCTCGGCCCCCCTGGACGGGCGGCCCGCCCGCACCTGTGCGGTGTTTGCGGGACAGTCCACACAAGTGAGGGCCCCTTGCGCAAGTGTCTTCCCGGCTTTTGGTGACCCCATTGGCCCGATTACGAAGATCCCGGTCACCGGACGCCCACCGACCGTGATACTGGCCCGCTCAACTCCGTACCCCGCAGAGAGGCGCCCGGCCGCACCTTGAGGTTCACGCTGCTCAACCCTGCACCATGCGGCAGGACGACCTCCCACACTCGCCGGTTTACCGTGCTCATTCCTACAGCATGTAGCGAAACGACCCCCGACACCCCGCGATTCGCGGTGCTCAACCCTGCACCATGTGGAGGGACGACCCCCCACACCCCCCGGTTCGCGCCGCTCAACCCTGCACCATGTGGAGAGACGACCCCCCACACCCCCCGGTTCGCGCCGCTCAACCCTGCACCTTGTGGGGGGACGACCCCCCACACCCCCCGGTTCGCGCTGCTCATCCTTTGAGAAACGACAGCCGAACCTGCCGA
The DNA here is from genome assembly GCF_040649235.1 of Spirillospora sp. NPDC049024. NCBI lineage: Bacteria > Bacillati > Actinomycetota > Actinomycetes > Streptosporangiales > Thermomonosporaceae > Spirillospora > Spirillospora sp. NPDC049024. The sequence continues at coordinate 71,597 of NZ_JBEZFD010000011.1, read as the reverse complement.
TCGGGGTTGTCGACATTAAGGTCGACCAAGGCCACCGACTGCCAAGTGCCCAGCGCGAGGCGTCCGCCCACGACCGGCAGGGTCGCGAACGGGGGCACGAGGGCGGGCATCACGTGCGACCGGCCGTGGCCCCGCGAGCCGTGCGCGTGCCGCCAGCGGTCGTCCGCGGGCAGCAGGTCGCCCAGGGCCGCCAGCAGGTCGTCGTCGCTGCCGGAGCCCAGCTCGATGATCGCCACGCCGGCGGTCGCGTGCGGGACGAAGACGTGCAGGAGCCCGTCACCACCCGCGGACGCGGCGAAACGCTCGCATTCCGCCGTGATGTCGTGCACGGCCTCGCCCGTACCGGTGGTCACCCGGACCACGGTGCTCTCCATGATCCCGTGTCTACCCCATCCGCGGCACCGGACGCATCCGCTCCGAGACAGAACCGCACGGGGACGGATCCGGGGCCGGTGCCGCGGCTAGCGGGACGCCTTGGCGCGCGGTTCGATGACCGCGTCCGGCCCCGGGTACACGAGGGCCTCGTGGCCGTCGTCGAACCTGACCAGGTACGGCGGGCCGCCGTCCTTGCCCCGCACCTCGACGATCTCGCCCATGCGGTCGGGCTGCCCCACCACGTTGGCGTGGACGTGCAGCCGGTCTCCGATCTTTCCGTTCATCCTTCCCCCAAGCTCACCCGTCCGCCGCCGGGGCGGACCGTGCCGGGCAGGTGGGCGCTCGTCGGCTCCCAGGGTGCTCGTCGCCCCCAGCCTCATACCTTCCCCGCACCCGGCTGGAGGGAATCTCCCGGGGACCGTGAAAAAGGTGGTCGCACCGGGTCGGCCCCCGCGCTGACCGGGGACAATGGTTACTGGTTGGTAGAGATGCGTTAGCCGAGATTAGCGGCGACGATGGATCACGAACCGAGGCGACGAACAGTCTGCCGGGACCGGTGGCCTCCCGCGCGGCGGCCCAGGTCTGACCAGCACAGACGGTAAGGACAGAGGGGACCCCGTGGCTTCCGGACGTCAACGCTTTTCGATCATCAGCGACGGGCTGCCGAGCCAGCTGCCCGACATCAACCCGGACGAGACCCGGGAGTGGCTGGAGTCGCTGGACACGGTCATCAAGACCGAGGGCCGCGGCAGGGCGCGCTACGTGATGCTGCGGCTCCTGGAAAGGGCGCGTGAACTCCAGGTCGGCGTACCCGGCCTGCGCAGCACCGACTTCATCAACACGATCCCGCCGGAGTCGGAGCCCTGGTTCCCCGGCGACGAGCATGTGGAACGGCGCATCCGCGCCTACATCCGGTGGAACGCCGCGATCATGGTGTCGCGGGCGAACCGCCCCGAACTCGGCGTCGGCGGCCACATCGCCACCTACGCCTCCGCCGCCTCGCTCTACGAGGTGGGCTTCAACCACTTCTTCCGCGGCAAGGACCACGGCGAGTCCGGCGACCAGGTGTTCATCCAGGGGCACGCGGCGCCCGGCATCTACGCGCGCGCGTTCCTCGAGGGACGGCTGCCCGAGGAGAAGCTCGACGGGTTCCGCCAGGAGCACTCGCACCCCGGCGGCGGCCTGTCGTCCTACCCGCACCCGCGGCTCATGCCGGACTTCTGGGAGTTCCCCACGGTGTCCATGGGCCTGACCGCGATCGACTCGGTGTACCAGGCCCGGTTCAACCGGTACCTGTACAACCGCAAGATCAAGGACACGTCCCGCTCGCACGTGTGGGCGTTCCTCGGCGACGGCGAGATGGGCGAGCCGGAGTCGCTCGGCGCGATCGGCCTCGCCGCCCGCGAGGAGCTCGACAACCTCACCTTCGTCGTCAACTGCAACCTCCAGCAGCTCGACGGCCCGGTGCGCGGCAACGGGAAGATCATCCAGGAGCTGGAGTCGTTCTTCCGCGGCGCCGGCTGGAACGTCATCAAGGTCATCTGGGGCCGCGACTGGGACCCGCTGCTCGCGCAGGACGTCGACGGCGTCCTGGTCAACCAGATGAACACGACCCCCGACGGCCAGTTCCAGACGTTCACCGTCGAGTCCGGCGAGTACATCCGGGAGAAGTTCTTCGGCGCCGACCCCCGGCTGCGCAAGATCGTCCAGCACCTGTCGGACGACGAGCTGCGCAAGCTGTCGCGCGGCGGGCACGACTACCGCAAGGTCTACGCGGCGTTCAAGGCCGCCCGCGAGCACGTCGGGCAGCCGACCGTGATCCTCGCGCACACCATCAAGGGCTGGACGCTCGGCTCCGACTTCGAGGCCCGCAACGCCACCCACCAGATGAAGAAGCTCACCAAGGCCGAGCTGAAGGAGTTCCGGGACCGCCTCTACCTGGACATCCCCGACTCGGCGCTGGAGCAGCCGCTGCCGCCCTACTACCACCCGGGCGAGGACTCCGAAGAGATCCAGTACATGCGCGAGCGCCGCGCCGCCCTCGGCGGGTTCCTGCCGAAGCGGGTCGTGCGGGCCAAGCCGCTCAAGCTGCCCGGCGACCCCGTCTACAGCGAGCTGAAGAAGGGGTCCGGCAAGCAGAACATCGCGACGACCATGGCGTTCGTCCGGCTGCTCAAGGACCTGATCAAGGACGAGAACATCGGCGCCCGGTTCGTACCGATCGCCCCGGACGAGTACCGCACGTTCGGCATGGACTCGCTGTTCCCCACGTCCAAGATCTACTCGCCGCACGGGCAGACCTACGACGCGGTCGACCGCAAGCTGCTGCTGTCGTACAAGGAGGCCGAAAGCGGCCAGATGCTCCACGAGGGCATCAGCGAGGCCGGCTCGATGGCGTCCACCATCGCGGCGGGCACCGCGTACGCCACGCACGGCGAGCACATGATCCCGGTCTACATCTTCTACTCGATGTTCGGGTTCCAGCGGACCGGCGACCAGATGTGGGCGCTCGGCGACCAGATGGGCCGCGGGTTCCTGCTCGGCGCCACCGCCGGCCGCACCACGCTCACCGGTGAGGGCCTCCAGCACGCCGACGGCCACTCCCCGCTGCTCGCGGCGTCCAACCCGGCGTGCGTCCACTACGACCCGACGTGGGCGTTCGAGCTGGCCCACATCGTGAAGGACGCGCTGCGCCGCATGTACGGGTCGTCCGAGGAGCACCCCAACGGCGAGGACGTCTTCTACTACCTCACCGTCTACAACGAGCCGTACCAGCAGCCCGCCGAGCCCGAGAACCTCGACGTCGACGGGCTCCTCAAGGGCCTGTACCGGCACAAGGCCGCCCCGGAGGTCGCCTCCGGGAACGGCGAGGCCCCGCGGGCGCAGATCCTCGCGTCCGGCGTCGGCGGCCGGTGGGCCCTGGAGGCGCAGCGGCTCCTCGCCGAGGACTGGGGCGTCGCCGCGGACGTGTGGTCGGCCACCTCGTGGAACGAGCTGGCCCGCGAGGCCCGCGCCTGCGACGACTGGAACCTGCTGAACCCCGACGCCGAGCAGCGCGTCCCGTACGTCAGCCGGGTCCTCGACAACGTCGCCGGGCCGATCGTCGCGGTGTCGGACTACATGCGCGCCGTGCCCGACCAGATCGCGCCGTGGGTCCACGGTGACTACACCTCGCTCGGCACGGACGGGTTCGGGTTCTCCGACACCCGCGCCGCCGCCCGCCGGTTCTTCAACGTGGACGCCGCGTCGATCGTCCTCGCGGTGCTCACCCGCCTCGCCCGCCACGGCGAGATCAAGCCGGAGACCCTGACCGAGGCGATCCGGCGCTACAAGCTGGACGCCGAGGTCAGCGACGTCTTCGCAGGCGGCGTCGGCAGCGCAGAAAGCAACACGGGCGGCGACGCCTGAGGTTGAGGCCCGAAGGGGTGATCGCGGAGGTGTAGGCCGCGATCACCGCCGGGCGCGGTGAGGGCCCCGAGGTTCGCCTCGGGGCCCTCTCCATGTCCGCGTCTAGGACGCGGGCGGGGTGAACACGCCGAAGGTGTTGCCGGACGGGTCCTGCAAGTAGGCGAACTTGAGGCCGTTGGTCGTGGTCAGGGGCGGCATGGCGACCTTGCCGCCGGACTTCACGGTCTGGTCGCAGACGGCTTCGACGTCCTCCACGAGCACCAGGAACATCGCGTGGTTGCGGGACGCGTCCGGCTCGTGGGAGATGCCGCCTGACGGCATGTCGGCGCCCGGGTAGGTGACCAGGTCGTAGCCGTCGGCGTCGGGGTCGAGCGCGAACTGCCAGCCGAACATGTCGCCGTAGAAGCGGCGGGCCTCCTCCGGCGCGTCGGTACCGACCTGGAACCACGTGACGGTGTTGAAAGCGGGAACGTTCATTGGTCTCCTCCTCGAAACGCTGCTGCCGACAGCGTGGAAGAGCCCCGCGACAACCCCATGTCGGAGTTTCCGAACGAATTCGATCCGAGCGATCTTTCTCCTCAGGTCCTCCCGGCCCCCTCCATCGTGGTGAAGCCGGTCCGCCAGCTGGAATGGCGGGGCTGCCAGCCGAACGATCTCGCGCGGGCGTTCCTCGCTCCGCGCTGCCAGCCCGCGCGGCCGGTGGCCGGAGGCGGGGGCGGAGCCCCGAACGCGGCGGCCAGGACGGGCAGCCAGTCCCGGGCGGCCGCCGGGTCGTCGTCGACGATGTTGACCGGGCCGCTCGGCCAGTCGAGGGCGGCGACCGCGGCCCTGGCGGCGTCCTCCACGTGGACGAAGGAGGTGACGCCGTCGTCGGCCTGCAACCGGCCGACGAAGGCGGCGGCCCCGCCGGCGTCGCCCTCCCCCCGGAGCACGTCGGCGACGAGACCGTCCGGCGAGTACCAGGTCCCCGGCCCGTAGAAGGTGCCGTAGCGCAGGACGACGTGCTCGTCCAGTTCGGCGGCCGTCTCCTCCAGGGCCGTGATGCCGCCGATCATGTTCGACCGCGGCGGAGGGGCCGACCGGTCGAGGGGGACGTCCTCACCGGCCGGCGCGTCCCCGGGCGCGTAGGCCCAGGCGACGGACTGCGCGACGATGCGGGTCACGCCGGCCCGCACCGCGGCGTCGACGAGGTTGCGCGTGCCCTCCCTGCGGATCCGCCCGTTGTCGGCGGGCGTGCCCTTCGCCAGCGCGGTGAGCTGGTGGATCATGGTGTCGGGGGATGCGGCCGCGACCGCCCCGGCCAGGCCGTCGGCGTCGAACACGTCGACCTGGACGGGGGTGGCGCCTTGCGCGCGCAACCGGTCCAGCCCTGCCCGGGTCCGGGCGGTACCGGTGACCTGGTGTCCGGCCTCGAGGAGAAGCGGCACCAAGAACCGGCCCACGGCGCCTGTGGCGCCGGCGACGAAGACGCGCACGGCGGGCTCCTTTCTCTGCGGATCTTCGATGGGCCCCCGTGGCCGGGCATGACGGGGCAGTCGAGCGGCCCGGCCTCCGGGCACCGCCAACCTACGAGCGGAGCGGCCCACTAGGCTGGGCCATTGCATGGACGAAAGATTGGACAGCTTCGCGCCTCCTCTCGGGCCGGGCTTCGGTCCGGAGCTGCTCCTGCAGATCCCGCCCCGTGGCGGCCGGCGGCGGGCGGTCGAGGAGGCGCTGCGGTCCGCGATCCGCGACGGGCGGCTCAGGGCCGGGACGCGGCTGCCCTCCAGCAGGGAGCTCGCCGCCCAGCTCGGGCTGGCCCGCGGGACCGTGGCCGCCGCCTACGAGCAGCTGGTCGCCGAGGGCTGGCTCACCTCACGTTCCGGATCCGGCACGCGCGTCGCGGCCGGGGCCTCCACGCCGGCCTCCACCGCGCCGGAGCGCCCGGTCCCGGCGGCGCCGCGCCATGACCTGCGACCCGGCCAGGCGGACAGCAGCTCCTTCCCGCGCGACTCCTGGGGCCGCGCCATGCGCCACGTCCTGCGGGAGGCGCCTGCCGACGCCTTCGCCCGAGGCGACGCCAGGGGGCGCCTGGAGTTGCGCACGACGCTGGCCGCCTATCTGGGCCGCGTGCGCGGGGTCCGTGTCGACCCGTCCCATGTGGTCGTCTGCTCCGGGTTCACGCAGGCGCTCGCCCTGCTCACCGAGGTCTTCGCCGAGCTCGGGACGGGCCGCGTCGCGATGGAGAACCCGGCGGTCGGCAACCATGTCCGCATCGTCTCCTCCCGTCTGGACGTGGCCGACATCGCCGTGGACGCCGACGGGATGTCCTGCGCGGAGCTGTCCGCCTCCGGGGCCGGGGTCGCCGTGTGCACGCCGGCGCACCAGTTCCCGCTCGGGATGAGCATGGCGCCCGCACGCCGCGCCGACCTGCTGGCGTGGGCGGACGAGAACCTCGGCTGGATCGTCGAGGACGACTACGACGGGGAGTTCCGCTACGACCGCAAGCCCGTCGGCGCGCTCCAGGCCCGCCGGCCGTCCCGCGTCGTGTACGCCGGGTCGGCCAGCAAGAGCCTCGGCCCGGCGGTGCGGCTCGGCTGGATCGCCTGCCCGCCGCCGCTGCTCGAACCGCTGGTCGAGGCCAAGCGCCGGGCGCAACCGACGAGCCCGCTCGAACAGCTCGCACTCGCCCGCCTGATCGACTCCGGCGGCTACGACCGCCACCTGCGCACGGTCCGCCGCTCCTACCGCCACCGCCGCGACCTGCTCGCCGAGGCGGTGGCCTCCCGGCTGCCGCGCACGCGGGTGCGCGGGATCGAGGCGGGCCTGCACGCCATCCTCGAACTGCCGTCCGGCCCGCCTGACGAGGCGGCGTTGACGGCCGCCCTGCGCCTCGCGTCGGTCGACGTGCACGCGCTCGGCGCCTACCTGCGCGCTCCCCTCGACCGGGAACCGCGGCCCCCATCGCTGGTCGTCGGGTACGGCAGCCCGCCGGCACGCGCCTACCGGCCCGCGATCGACGCCCTGGTCGGCCGCCTGAGCGAACTCGGCACCGGCTGACCGGACGGGAGCGGTCGGCTCCGCGGCACCAAGCAGCCCAATGATCTGACCACCGAACGGCCCATCCGATGGGGCCGATCGGGTCCTAGCGTGCCGGGCATGGAAGACACGCAAGAGTCGGGCACCGTCCTGACGTTGCTCGCGGAGCAGCAGCCGTCGATCCCTGACGGGGCCTGCGCGATGACGGTCCTCGTCGAACTGCCTCCCGGCGATCCGGGCACCCCGCCGCACCGCCACGCGGGCCCGGTGTTCGGCTACATGCTCGAAGGGGAAATGGTCTTCGAACTCGAAGGCGAGCCCGAGCGGGTGGTCCGCGCCGGCGAGACGTTCTGGGAACCCGGCGGCGACGTCATCCACTACCAGGCGGCCAACAACCTCACCGACGGGTGGAGCCGATTCGTCGCCGTGATGATGTGCGTCCCCGGCCGGCCGATGCTCACGCTGGTGGACGACGAGGAGCTCCGGCAGCGGCGAGACCGCCGCGCACCCCGCGACTGACCCCGCGCCACGCCCCGAAGCCCTTCAGATGAGAAAAGAGCAGAGATGACGAACCGTTCTCCGGACCGGACACCGGAACCCGGACCGGCCCCCCTCGACACGCCCCTCGACATCTATGACGCGGTCGGGCTCGCCGAACTGATCAGGAACGGCGACCTGCGCGAGAAGGAGGTCCTCGAACTGGTGGCCGACCGGATCGCCACGCGCGATCCGGCCATCAACGCCCTCGTCGCCACCCGCCTGGACGAGGCACGCGACGAGGTGGCACGGGGACTGCCGGACGGGCCGCTCCGCGGCGTCCCGATCGGGATCAAGGACCTCTACTGCGACGTGGCCGGCCTGCCCTCGACCCACGGCAGCCGGATGTTCGAGCACGCGGTCGCGAAGCGGGACGCCGACCTGGTCATCCGCTACCGCGCGGCGGGGCTCGCCGTCCTCGGCAAGACCAACACGGCGGAGTTCGGCGCCAGCGCCAGCACCGAGCCCGCGCTGCACGGGCCGACGAGGAACCCCTGGAACCCCGCCTACTCCGCGGGCGGCTCCAGCGGCGGGGCGGCCGCCGCCGTCGCGGCGGGCATTCTGCCCGCCGCGCACGCCACCGATGCCGCCGGGTCCATCCGCATCCCGGCCTCCGCCTGCGGGCTGTTCGGCATGAAGCCGTCCCGCGGCCTGGTCTGGAACGGTCCGCGGGCCAGTGCCCTGTCGGTCCCGATGGCCGTCTCCCACGCGGTGACCCGGACGGTGCGCGACAGCGCGGCCCTGCTGGACGCCGCCGCCGGAGCCGTCCCCGGCGCGCCGTTCGCGACCCCCGCCATGGAGGAGCCCTTCTCGGCGGCGGTGCGGCGGCCGCCGGTGCGCCTGCGCATCGGCTACACCACGGTCGCTCCCGACGGCACCCCCGTCGATCCCGAGATCGCCGCCGCCGTCGAAGAGGCCGCCGCGTTGTTCGAACGCCTGGGGCACGAGGTCCGCGCCGCCGGGCCCTCGTTCGATCCGGACCTTCCGGGCAGGGCCCTGGACGTGCTGTTCGGCGCCGGGCTGCGCGGCCTGGTCGACACCGTGGTCCGTGCCCGCGGCCGCGCCCTCGGCGACGACGAACTGGAGCCGATGACCCGGCGGCAGTACGAGGAGGCGGCCGGCGTCACCGGCAGCGCCGTCCTCCACGCCTTGCAGGAGACGGAACAACTCGGCCGCACGGTCGCGGGGTTCTACGCGGATCACGACATCTGGCTGAGCCCCACCCTGCCCGCACCACCGCCCCGCCTGGGCGTCCTGGACACCGCCGTCCCCGGCACGGCCGACGTGATCGCCCGGTACACCGTGTTCACCCGGATCGCCAACCTGACCGGGCAGCCCGCGGCGTCCCTCCCCTTCGGGCGCGACGCCGCGGGCCTGCCGATCGGCGTCCAGATCACGGCACCGCACGGCCACGACGCGGTCGTCCTGCGGCTGTCAGCCCAGTTCGAAGAGGCCGCCCCGTGGGACTGGACGGCCCCCCGACCTCCCACGGCCTGAGCACGGCTCATCCACCGGCCGAGGGCCGCGGGCGGCACGCGGAACCCCATGATCCCTGCGCTCGCAGCCCGGCACCAGGTCATCCGGGTCGACCTCCCGGGCTGCGGGCCGTCACGGCCCGCGCCGTCGTACGACCTACCCGACCGGGGCGGCCCGCGGGGCCGGGCTGCTGGACGACCTCGCGGGCTCGCTCATCCTGATCGGCACCGCCCCGCGTCCGGACGCGCCCTGCGACGGCCGCGCGTCCGATGAACCTCCCGGACGACCTGGTCACCGGAGTCCAGGCCCTCACGTCCCGCTCGATGAGGCCTAGGGCGCGGGCGGGGTGAAGACGCCGAAGGTGTTGCCGGACGGGTCCTGCAAGTAGGCGAACTTGAGGCCGTTGTTCGTGGTCAGAGGCGGCATGGCGACCTTGCCGCCGGACTTCACGGTCTGGTCGCAGACGGCGTCGACGTCCTCCACCAGCACCAGGAACATCGCGTGGTTGCGGGACGCGTCCGGCTCATGAGAGATGCCACCGGACGGCATGTCGGCCCCCGGGTAGCTGACCAGGTCATAGCCGTCGCTGTCGGGGTCGAGCGCGAACTGCCAGCCGAACATCTCGCCATAGAACCGGCGGGCCTCCTCCGGCGCGTCGGTACCGACCTGGAACCACGTGACGGTGTTGAAAGCGGGAACAGTCATGGTTCTCCTCCTTGGAACGCTGCTGCCGACAGCGCGGAAGAGCCCCGCGACAACCCCATGTCGGAGTTTCCGAACGAGTTCGCGAAACGGAACTCCGCCCACACGATCGTGCGGTCCCCGTCCGTCCGGTACCCCCAGCGGTCCGAGAGGGCTTCGACGATCCGCATCCCGCGCCCGCTCTCGGCGCCGTCCTCCGCCTTGACGCGGGGGCGCCTGCCGTCCGCCCCGTCGTCGGCGACCTCCAAGCGGTGAATGCCCTCTCCGACCAGGAGGCTGACCGTCACCCAGCCGCCGTCACCCGAGGCCGTGTGGAGGATGGCGTTGCAGACGGTTTCGCTCCCGACCGTCATCAGGTCGTCCAGCGCGGGATGGGCCGGGGGCAGCATGTCCCGCAGGAACCGCCGCGCGTTCGCCACCGACCTGGGGACGCCCGGCAACGTGATCGCGCCGACCACGACCAGGTCGCCGCTCATCACCCCGCCACCCACGACACGCCGGGCCGCGCCGCCGAGTGCCGCGCCTCCCATCCCACCGGAATTCTTCTCGTCTCGGGCGCTCCCATCGTGCGCCTCCCTTCGGTTCGGAGTCGCCCGCCACACTCACCGCCCGAAGCCCTCGTGTCAGGCGGCCTGAACGTTCCCCGACTGAACGTTCAACCGCCCGCGTTTCCGTGCACGAGCCACCACACTCGGTGACATTCTTAAAAGATGCCTTCCGGGAACGCCCCCACCGTTCGCCAGCGCCGGATCGGCTCGGCGCTCCGCAAAGCCCGCGACCGCCACAACCTGACCGTCGCCACCGTCGCCCGCCGCTTCGGCCGCTCCCAGGGCTGGGTGAGCATGGTCGAGAACGGCCTCCAGTTCGTCGCCCCCGAGGAACTCAGCGACTTACTCGACTTCTACGAGATCGAGGACGGCCCCCTCCGCGAATCCCTCCTCCACCTCGCCACCCACAAACCCGGCACATGGGTACGCGAGCGCGAGGGCCGCATCTCAGCCGCAGCCCTCGACCTCGCCAGCCTGGAGGAAGACGCCGCAAAGATCCGCACCTTTCAGTCCACCATCGTCCCGGGACTTCTCCAGATCCCCGACTACATCCGAAAGATCATTGCGATCGGCCCCGCTAAGAATTCCCATGTCGCCAAGACCCTGGTTGACTTCCGCATATCTCGCCAGCGGGTATTGAGCCGCCCTGATCCGCCTCGCTACGTGCCGATCATCGCAGAATCAATCCTCCACTACCAGGTCGGCGGCGATCCCGAGATACGCCGCGCCCAGGTTCGAAGGCTAGCTGAAGCTGCACGACTCGATCATGTGAGCCTGCACGTGCTTCCCTGGTCAGCAGGCGAGTACCTCGGACTCACCACCCCCTTCCATCTGCTCTCCCTACGCCCACCTGGACGGCTCACTGTGACCGTGGTTGATCAGCTTGGTCAGAGCATCTTTGTGGAGGACGACGATGAGGTCGCCACGCACGAGCAGACCTTCGCGCAATTGCTGTCTGTATCGCTCAGCAGAACCGCTTCTATGAAGCTCATAGACGAGATAGCGTCACAAACATGAGCTTTTCCGATCCACCCCAGGCCCGATGGCGCAAGAGCACACATAGCGGCCCGGACGAAGGCGAGTGCGTCGAGATCGCCGTCCTTAGCGGCCACGTCGGCATCCGCGACAGCAAGAACCCCGCCGCCGGACACCTCACCCTCACGCGCCAGAACTTCGCCGCCCTTCTCACCCGCCTCGCCGCACAGCCATGACCACGCCGCCCCACTGGCGCAAGAGCAGCCACAGCGGCGGCAACGAGGGCAACTGCGTCGAGATCGCCGACCTCGACGGCCACACCGGCATCCGCGACAGCAAAAACCCGGCCGCCAGACACCTCGTCCTCACCCGCCGGGCGTTCACCACCCTCCTAAACGACCTGACGTCACAACCATGAGAGCCACCAGCCGCTGGCGGAAGAGCACCTACAGCGGCGGCGACGAAGGCAACTGCGTCGAGATCGCCGACCTCCACGACCACATCGGCATCCGCGACAGCAAGAACCCCGCCGCCGGACACCTCACCCTCACCCGCCAACACTTCACCAGCCTCCTGGCCCATCTGGCATCACAACCGTGATCGCTGACCGGGACACAATCGCCCGCTCCCACGAACGCCTTAAGGGCCGCCACAGCCCGGCTCACCCCACGTGGGTAGGCCGAACTGGTGCGCATGCACGGCACCGGCGACTACACCATCACCGAGCTGATGGAGCTATTCTCCGCTGGTGGGGCGACGGCGTACCGCGTCCTGAACCGCGTATCCGACCAACCGAAGGGCCACCCTGAGGCAAGCCCTCGGGGAGGCCACAGGCGTGAAGCACTCGGCTGGTTCACTTTCGGTGATGGTCGCGCAGATGAAGGTCAGCTGGGTGATCGAGGAGAATCTGGAGCGAATCAGCCAGATTGTGGCCCGGGGACGCGCCGACGACCTCATACTCCTCCCCGAAGGAGCGCTATCGGGATACGGCACCGACCTGTCACCACTGCAGGACCACTCCCGGATCACAGATGTAGAACTGGCGGCCCGACACGTGGCCGATCTTGCACAACGACATGAGATCCACCTGTTCTGCGGGTCGCTGGCCTGGGACCGCGGCGCGTGGAGGAACGCTGTGTTCTACTGCGGCCCTGATGGCCAGCGGTGGGTCTATCACAAGGTCAATCTGGCCATGAGTGAAAGAGACCACCTGCGGCCTGGGGACCGGCTGGCGCCAGTGTCCCTGTCCACTCAGACAGGCACGGTCACCGTGGGGGTGCAGATCTGCCGCGAGATCCGCTTCCCCGAACAGTGGCGCCATCTCGTCGACGCCGGCGCCGACCTGCTGCTCTTCCCCACTCACGCAGCCAACCCAACCGAACCCGCCGGTGTCTGGCGCAGCCACCTCATCAGCCGAGCCGCCGAGAACCAGCGGTTCGTCCTGGCCTGCAACGCCGCCGAACCCCTCCAACACTGCCCCAGCATGATCGTCAACCCTCGCGGCGAGGTTCTCGCAGAGACCGCCTCCGCCGACCCCGAACTGCTGCGGGCGACCATCGACTTGAACCAGACCATCGACTTGAACCAGACCAGCAACTGGTACCTCGACCAGCGACAGGACCTGACCAGCACCTGATCCGGGGTCAGACACGCAGGCGCAGCCTGACTCCCCTTTGAGAGATGGATCCCACGTTTAGGAATCCCCTCAATAGAGCGAGGAGTTTGGTGTCGGGTCGCCCGCCCGGCCCGCCGACCGTGCGCGGAGGGCCGGACGCCCGACTGATCCCCGGTCCCGACTGCAGGTGGCTTGCCTCGTAGCGGGACACTCCCTCCGCTGACCAGATTAACCCTTTAGTTGTTTTTGTGGTGCCGGGCTACTTTGAGGGGAATGCTCGACTTCTGCAAGTATGTAAATCGGATTCCACTTTCTCCGGGTCTCACCTATCCCCACGGTAACAATAATCAGCCTCCAATCTCGCGTCTATTGGTCCACCTGTTCGATATACTCTGTGCATGTGTTCGGTCACGGATATGGATCTCGGTGTGGCGTCCACCCAGGAGTTGGTGGACGCCGCCGCCGCGATCGCCGCCGAACTCGCCGCCCGCCCCGCCCCCGAATCCCCAGCGGCTTGCATGGAACTCGCCGAGACGCTAGCCGCCGCCTCCGACGCCCACGAGGCCGCGCTGGCCGGGTTCATCGCCCGAGTCGACGCGACAGGTGAGACGCGCCGGTGGGGGTTCCCCTCCACGCAGGCGTGGCTGCGGTCCCGACTGGGCATGCGCGACGCGCGCGCCAGGGAGCGCGTCACCCTGGCCCGCCATATCCACCGGCTCCCTGTGGTCGCCGAACTCCTGGCCAGAGGTGAGTTGTCCTACGGCTACGCCACCACGGTCGCCGACGCCGTCGCCCGCCTCGACGATGACGACTGCGCCAAGGCCGAGACCCTGCTGCTGGACATGATCGGCCAGGGCTTCTCGGCAGGGAAGGTCGCCGTGTTCGGCCGGCGCATCCGCGAGGTGATCGCCGAACGCGACGGGCACGAGCAGCCCCCCGACGACGTCCAACGCGGGTATGAGCGGTCCTGGATCACCTCCACCCGCTCGCTGGACGGCGGCCGCTACTTCAACGGCTGGCTCAACCCCGAGGACGCCGCCGTCTGGGACGGCACCCTGGCGCCCCTGGCCAAACCGGCCGGGCCCGACGACCACCGCGACCTGCCCGAGCGCACCGCCGCCGCCCTGTCGAGTGTGCTGGCCGGTGGGCACAAGGCCACCAAGGTCACCGTCATCTGCGACCTCGAAACCCTTACCGGCGGCCACACACCCGCGAGGTCTACCGACGGCACACCAATCCCCGCGCCGCAGGCCCGCCGCATCGCCCTGGCCGCCGGAGTCTCACCCCTGCTGCTGGGGAACGGCCACGCGCCGCTGTACCTGGGCCACCGGGTCCGGTTCGCCACCGCCGCCCAACGCCAAGTCCTGGAAACCCTCTACCCCACCTGCGCGGTGCACGGCTGCGAAGTCCCCGGAATCTTGTGCGAAGTCGACCACGTCAACGGATGGGCCCTCGGCAACAGCCCCACCGACATCGACAAACTCGCCCTGTGCTGCGGATGGCACAACCGCTACAAACACACCAACCCCCAACACATCCACACCACCCAAGACCCCGCCACCGGCCGCTACCTCTACCGGCTCCACCCACCCGGCACACCAACCACCCACCCACCGACCACCAATCCGCGCACAGTCGAGCCAGGCACAGTCGAGCCAGGCACAGTCGAGCCAGGCACAGTCGAGCCAGGCACAGTCGAGCCAGGCACAGTCGAGCCGCGCACAACCCTCAACTGGGCCGCCTGACCAGCGGCGCGCGGACGGCGGAGCCGGGACAAACCGCTCACCCGGCCCGGACGGGGCAGCAGCGCTTGTTCTTGGCGTGCTCTCTCCCACCAACGGCAACGAGGAGGGCGATTCAGTAATGCAGTAACCCGCGTTCCCAACCTCACGCGACAGAACAGCAGAGGTGGCCGGGGTGCAGACTCATCGAGTGCACCCAAGCCCCTAAGGAATCCGAGTTCATCGCCGAGATCGACCGTGAGGCCGTGTTCTCCGCCCGCAGGGGGAAGCTGCGGGCCCTACGCACCTCCGCCTGGTGCGGATGGCGGGCGGTGCCCTCTTCGTCGTGATCGCAGCGCTGACAGCCATGCGCGTCCCCCAGGGGCGGCATGGGAAGTCACCTGGCTGATGCTCCTGCCAGGCCCGATCCCGTGGCTCGGATCGTGGCGCCAGTTCGCCGCCCTCCGGCATCTGGAAGAGACCTGGAACACCATGGGCGTCCCCGCGGTCGCGATGCGCATGTCCGCCCATGGGCTGCGCTGAAGTACCGACGCTGCGCCCGATCGCGTCTTCCTGCCCTGGTCTGCGATCACCGGCTTCCGGCTCAGGACTGTGGCGCGGGCAGCAAGCTCCTGGTGCTCGATCCAGTGCCGGGGCTCAGCGCCGGCGCCCCGGGTGTCTCCGGTCTGGATCACCCGGACGTGCAGCGCGTCCTGCACCACAAGGTGTTCGGCATTCAGGGGCTCCACTTCGCCGTGAGGGCGTCGCCAGTCGGTCGAGGAGATTGACCGGGCACTGGCCCATTTCACTGAGCCTTTTTCAGCGGCAGCTTCGGAGGCGCTGGTCACAGCATGATCGCGGATGGCGTGGGCGATGCCGGACGTCAAGAAGCCCCTGGTAGGACGGTTGATCTCTCACAACCCCCGTCCCCACCAGAGGCAGCTTCACATAAGCCACACCCGGCCCCCTTGAACCACCACCCCA
The DNA here is from genome assembly GCF_040649235.1 of Spirillospora sp. NPDC049024. NCBI lineage: Bacteria > Bacillati > Actinomycetota > Actinomycetes > Streptosporangiales > Thermomonosporaceae > Spirillospora > Spirillospora sp. NPDC049024. The sequence continues at coordinate 56,238 of NZ_JBEZFD010000011.1, read as the reverse complement.
TTGTTATGGCCTCGCATGCTTTCGTACCGTGCTTCGCTGCCTTTGTCGCGCCGGAACCTGACCTACGCCACCGGTGTGGTCCGCCGCCACCGCCAGGCCATCGGCCGCAAGGGCCGCTGCCTGCCTGCGGGCATGCAGGCCCTGATGACCCTGGTCCACCTGCGCGAAGGCGAGACTTGCGCCGAGGCCGCGCTGCCGGCGATCCGTCCACCCGCGGCAGCGCCTGGTGCGGTGACCACGAACGCTCACCGGGTCGGGTGACATGCGGGGCATGGTCCTCAGCACGACCGAGCGGGTGGATCCCCAGGCTGTCCATAGGCTGTCCCTGGCCGGCCACGCGGCCCTGCCGGGAAGGGCTCAGATCACTTTGATGACCCACTCGCCCTTCGCCTCCACATGGAGGAAGACCGAGCCCGCCACCTGACCCTCAGCGGACGAGATCCCCTTGCCGGACAGGACGTGGGGGCCCCGGTGGAACTCCGGGGTCAGTTCGGTGACGGAGTACCTGCCCCCTTCCCTGTGCTGCATCTGGATCCGCGCCGCTCCGCCGACGTAGCGGAAGATGAACGGACCGCGTGAGCCGACGGCGCGCTCGATGACCGGAACGGTGTCACTGGCCTGCAACCATGCCGACCACGTGCCGTTGCCCGTGATGCGCAGTTGGACGGGCCAGTCTGTCTGCAGGGAGAGCGGCCGCACTATGCGGAACGGTGACGGCACATCAGCCAGCCGCACGGCCTTTCCCTGCTGGACGTGTTCGATCCGCCCGCCTTCGTGGAGACGGGCGACGACCAGCGACGGGACCTCCCAGTCGGGGCGGTGCAGCAGCGCTTCGCCTTTGCCTCGCCCTTTGACGTGGTGCTTCGCGCCCAGGTCCGGGGGCGCCACTCTGAACGGCCCAGGTCGCTTCGCCGGACGGGGAGGTCGGGGCACCTGTTTCGGCTCGCGTGGCCGGCGCGTGTCACCGATGTCCCCCGCCCGCTTGGTGCGAGTTTCCGGCCGGACGCCCGTCGCGATCGGCGGCAGCCCCTCGGTGAGGCGGATCGCGTCCGCGGCGCACACGTGGACGTCGCGCGCGGCGCCGCCCGGCGGGGCCCACGCGACACAGTCCACGGACGGGCCGTGGCGGGGGTCGAAGAAGCAGAGGGGCCGTCCCGTCAGGGCGGCATTGACGCGGGCGAGCGCGCGGCGTCCCTGGTCGAGACTCCGCAGGACGTCGGCGGCGTCCCCACGGTCACGGTCGCCCAGGAAGTCCAGCTTGGCCTGCTCGTACGCGTCCAGCGCGCGGCCGTAGTCGGCCATCAGGTCAAGGTCGGCGCCATGTTCGCCCGGGTCGAGCGGCAACCGTGCGAGTTCCTCGCCGAACGCGGTGATCTCCGCTTCGATCTCCGCCAGCTCGTCCTCGCGCCGCCGCTTGAAGATTCCGAACAATCTCGCCCCCCCACGATCGGGGTGATCGTACCGACACGATCGCTTCCTGCACGATCCTCTACCGCAAGCCGGGACATGACCTCCTCGATCCGGTCCGGCCTGGCGTCGAAGTCGGGGTCGACTGAGATCTTCCAGCGTGTCACCCACCCCGGTGGACGTTCGTGCTCACCGCACTAGCCAGGGGTCAGTAGGAGTAACCCGCGAACCTTCCCGGTATGCGTTTGCCGTCCATGGCAGCCCGCTCGCCGCCCGGCCAAGGCAGGCCACCGAAGCCGGCGAGGGCGGTCGCTGCCACGACATGGCGGAGCCACCGCAGGGCCCAGCCGTTCAGGTCGGCGGCCTCGCAGAGCAGATCGTCCTCAGAACGCACAAGCCCATCATCGCCTCGGGCCCGGGCTTGCCGCCCGCCGCGGCCGGTCCCGGCCGCACCGCCGCCTAAGTCCAGGTCACGTCACGCCCACCAGCACCTGGCCAGGGTCCGGCTGCGCTTGTCAGGTCACTTTGGGGTGCCGGGTACTACTAGGCCTGATTCGTAGGCGACTACTACCGCTTGGGCTCGGTCGCGTAGGCCTAGTTTGGCGAAGATGCGGGTTACGTGGGTTTTGACCGTTGCCTCGCTCAGGTGGAGGTGGGCGGCCAGTTCGGTGTTGGAGAGGCCGCCGCCTACCAGGCGGAGCACCTCTTTCTCGCGCGGGGTCAGGACGTCCAGGCCCTGGGGTGTCGGGGCGGGGCGGGCGAATCGCTCCACGAGGCGGCGGGTTATGGAGGGGGCTAGCAGTGCGTCGCCGGTCTCTATGAGCTTCACCGACGCCACCAGGTGTTCGGGGGTGACGTCCTTCAGGAGGAAGCCGCTGGCGCCGGCGGCCAGGGCGGAGTACACGTATTGGTCGAGGTCGAACGTCGTCAGGATCAGTACGCGGCATGCGGGGTCGTCGGCTAGGACGCGGCGGGTGGCCTCCAGGCCGTCCATTCCGGGCATTCGGATGTCCATGAGGACCACGTCCGGTCGGAGGCGACGTGCGGCGGTCACCGCCTCCAGGCCGTCGGCGGCCTCGCCGACGACCTCGATCCCGGATCTGCTGAGGATCATCCGGAAGCCGCCGCGTACCAGTGTCTGGTCGTCGGCGATCAGCACCTTGGTCACGGCCGCTCCAGGGGGATGCGTGCCCGCACGCGGTAGCCGCCGCCCAGGCGGCGCCGGGCGTCGAGGTCGCCGCCGTAGACGGCGACTCGTTCGCGAAGGCCGGCCAGACCCCGGCCGCCCTTGTTCTCGGGTGGGGCGGGGCCGGTCCCGGTGAGCACGCTCGGGCCGGTGTTGAGGACCTCCAGGCGCAGGTTCCGTCTCCCGTAGGTCACCGTCACCTCCGCCGTCGCCCCGGCGGTGCCGTGCTTCAGGGCGTTGGTGAGCGCCTCCTGGACGATGCGATACCCGGTGGCGTCGATCCCGACGGGCAGCGGGCACGGTTCGCCGGTCACGGTCACGTCGACGGGCAGGCCCGCGAACGCGATCCGGTCGACCAGGGTTCCGAGGTGCGCCAGCGACGGCTGCGGGGCGAACGCCTCACCGTCGCCGTCCGGGGCGGGGGCGAGCACGCCGAGCAGGTTCCGCAGTTCGGTCATCGCCTCCCGGCCGGTCCGCTCGACGGCCAGCAGCGCGTCCTCGGCCTCGCCGTCGACGCCGTGCCGGGCCGCGCCCGCCTGGACGACCATGACGCTGACGCTGTGGCTGACGATGTCGTGCAGGTCCCGGGCCACCCGGGCCCGCTCCTCCTCGACGGCCCGGCGCGCGGCGCCCTCGCGTTCACGTTCCAGCAGCCAGGTTCGCGCCCCGAGCTCGGCGCGGCGCCTGCGCCGCTCCCACAGGGCCCATGTGGACGGGATCGCGGCGAGGAGGGGCACGAGCCACGCGGGCAGCATCCGCCCATCCTGCCGCCAGACCGGGACGGAACGCATCATTCTGGCGGGCCAGGACCGTACATCCCTCGGATGACCCGGGCCCGTACTTACATCCAGGACCCGACGCGCGGGCGGGGGCGGGGCTCGTACCGTCACCGCCATGGAACCGATGGTCCAGCTGATGGACGTACGCAAGGAGTACGGCGAGACCGCCGCGCTCGCGGGGGTGACCCTCGACATCCAGGCCGGTCAGGCCGTCGCGGTGATGGGCCCGTCGGGGTCGGGCAAGTCGACCCTCCTCAACATGATCGCCGGCCTGGACCGGCCCACCTCGGGCACGGTGGTGGTGCGCGGCGAGGACATCACGGCGATGGGCGAGGCCGAGCTGGCCCGGTACCGGCGCCGTCGCATCGGCATGGTCTTCCAGTTCTTCAACCTGCTCGACGACCTGCCGGTGCTGGAGAACGTGATGCTGGCGGCCCAGCTGCTCGGCACCTCGCGCAAGCAGGCGCAGAGCCGCGCGCTGGAGCTGCTCGACGAGCTGGGCATCGCCGACCGGCGCAACGCCTACCCGGTGGTGCTGTCGGGCGGGGAGCGGCAGCGGGTCGGCGTCGCCCGCGCGCTGATGAACCGACCCGCCCTGCTGCTGGCCGACGAGCCGACCGGCGCGCTCGACTCGCGGGCCGGGGAGCAGGTCATGGACCTGCTGCTGGACCTCAACCAGATCGGCCAGACCCTCCTCATCGTCACCCACGACGAGCGGCTCGCCACCCGGGTCGCCGACCGGGTCGTGGCGTTCGAGGACGGCCGCGTGGCCGCCGAGGTGACCCGGTGAGGGCCGTGTGGCAGGCCGCGCGGTTCGCGGTGCGGCGGCGCAGGCTGCAGACGACCATCATCACGCTGGTGCTGCTGGTGTCGACCGGGACGGTCGTGCTCGCGCTGGGCCTGCTCGCCACCGTGGACGGTCCGTACGACAAGGCGTTCGCGCGGCAGCACGGCGCCCATCTGACGGTCTCCTACGACCCCGCGAAGGCGACGGCCGCGCAGGTCGCGGCGTCGGCGTCCCGGCCGGGCGTGACGGCGGCGGGCGGCCCGTTCCGCTCGCAGGTCGTGAACGTCCCGGAGGAGGCCGACCGGACCCGTCCGGGGCTGCTTCCGCCCGGCCCCTTCACGGTCACCGAGCGGATCGGCCGCGCCGACGACCCCGTCGACCGCCTGGCGCTCAGGAGCGGCCGCTGGGCCACCGCCCCCGGCGAGATCGTGCTGGGCACCGACTACGCGCGGTTCCCGTTCGACCCGATCGGGCGGAAGGTGACCTTCAGCAACGGGGGGACCTTCACCATCGTCGGAATCGGCCGGTCGATCACCCGGTCCTCCCAGGCGTGGGTGGCGCCCGGGCAGCTGACCGCTCCGGACGGCCTACAGATGCTCTACCGGCTCGCCGACCCGAACGCCCCGGCCGGCACCGTCACCGCCGGGCTGCCGGCGACCGCGAGCCAGACCTATCTCGTCTCCCGCCAGCAGGCCACCGAGGCGGGGACCACCGTCATCCCGTTCCTGGTCGCGTTCGGGATCGCCGGACTGATCGTCGCGGTGCTCATCATCGGCAACGTGGTCAGCGGCGCGGTCGTGTCGGGATTCCGGCACATCGGCGTCCTCAAGTCCCTCGGCTTCACCCCCGCCCAGGTCACCGGCGTCTACCTGGTGATGATCGCGATACCGGGGCTGCTGGGCAGCATGGCCGGGATCGCGACCGGCAACGTCCTGGCCGGAATGATCACCACCACGCTGGGTGACTCGTTCGACCTGCCGACCGCCAGTGGCGTCTCGGTCTGGGTGGACGTCCTGGCCTTCACCGGCGTGCTCGCCGTCGCCGTCGTCACCGCGCTGGTGCCGGCCGTCCGGGCGGGCCGGATCCCGACGGCGGTCGCGGTCAGCGCGGGCGCGGCGACGCGGCGGGGCCGGGCCCTGCGGGTGCAGCGGGCGCTGGCCCGGACGCGGCTGCCGCGCCCCGTCAGCCTGGGCCTGGGACTGCCGTTCGCCCGGCCGGGCCGCACCGCGATGACCGTCACCGCCGTCGCGTTCGGGGTGGCGGCGGTGACGTTCGCCTCCGGCCTCAACCGGTCCCTCAACGCCTACCTCACCGACTCGGAACTCACCGACACCGTCCAGGTCATAGTCCCCCTCGACGGCGGCCGGACGGTCTCGCTGGCCGGCCGGCCCGGCACCGCCAAGGTCGCGGTCACGCGCTTCGAGCAGGTGCACGTGCCCGGGTTCGACCGGCCGGTGCAGGTCAAGGCCTACCAGGGGGGCACCGCCGACCGGCACGGCTACCGGATGGTGCACGGCCGCTGGCTCAGCGGGCCGGGCGAGGCCGTCGTGGGCGACCCGTTCCTGAAGACCGGCGGCAAGAAGATCGGTGACACCGTCGTCGTGACCGTGGACGGCAGGAAGGCCGCCCTGCGGATCGTCGGGACGGCGCTCGTGGACGGCGGCGACACCGTCCTCACGGACTGGGCGTCCCTCACCTCGCTTTTCGACCGCGAGAAGCCGGCAGCGTCCCCGGAATCCTCCGGCCCGCGCACCGGCATGGTGACCTCTCTTCTGGAGGTCACCCTCACCCCCGGCACCTCCCCGAAGGACTACGCCGCCGCGCTCAGCGCTGACGGGATCCCGGCCCACCCGGCCGCCGAGGGCGTCGAATCCGGCCAGGTGATCCTCCTCGGGCTCCTCACCCTGCTGACCCTGGGGCTGACCACGGTCGCCGGACTCGGGGTGTTCAACACGGTGATCCTCAACACCAAGGACCGGGCCCGCGACTTCGGCGTCCTGAAATCGCTGGGCGCGACACCGGGGCAGGTCCTGACGGTCGTGCTCGCCTCGATGGCCGTGCTCGGCCTGGTCGGCGGACTCATCGGACTGCCGCTGGGCGTGGCCGCCCACCATGTGGTGCTGCCGGCCATGGCCGACACCGGCGGCCTCGTCCTCCCCTACGGCCTCCTGGAGATCTTCCCGTGGCCGCTGATGCTCCTGTCCGTCCTGGCGGGCGTCGCGATCGCCCTGCTCGGCGCCCTGATCCCGGCGGGCCGGGCGTCCCGGATCAAGACGGCGGCGGTCCTGCACTCGGAGTGACCCCGGCGGGTACGAAGCCGGATACCGGGGCGGCGATGAGTCCGGCGGCGCCCGCGGGTCTACCTCGTGACCGGGAAAATCAACCCATCGGGAGCAGCCATGGGCCTCATCCATATCGAGATGTTCGCGACCCTCGACCTCGTCGGGCAGGCGCCCGGCGGCCCCGAGGAGGACCCGCTGGGGTTCCCCTTCGGCGGCTGGCAGGCGCCGCTGATGAACGACGTCACCGGGGGCCAGATCCTCGCCGCGTACGAGGGCACGGACGCCCTCCTGCTCGGCAGGCGGACGTACGACATCTTCGCCGCCTACTGGCCGCACCAGGACGGCGAGGGAGACGAGATCGCCAAGCTGTTCAACAGCATTCCGAAGTACGTGGCCTCCCGCGGCAGGCCCGACCTGTCGTGGGAGGGGTCCACCCAGCTCGGCCCGGACCTGGCCGGGGCGGTCCGCGAGATCCGTGACCGGCACGAGCACGTCAAGGTCGTCGGGAGCCTGAACCTCGTGCAGACACTCCTGCACGAAAAGCTCTTCGACCGCCTCGACCTCTGGATCCACCCGATCGTGCTCGGCGTCGGGAAGAAGCTGTTCGACGGCGGCGAGGTGCCCGCGAACGTCACGCTCCTCGAACCGCCGGCGGCCAGCCCGAACGGCACCGTGTACCTGCGCTACGGCCTCGCCGAAGGCACACCAGAGACGGGCGACATGACCGCATCCGACCAGAACGGCTGAAGCCGCCCGGCACCTAGGCGCGGCCCGGTGAACCCGGCAGTCGCAGGACGAACGTCGCACCTCGGCCCGGCTCGCTGCGCACCGCCGCGGATCCGCCGTGCGCCTCGGCCAGCTGCCGCACGATGGCCAGGCCCAGTCCGCTGCCGCCGGTCTGGCGGCTGCGCGACTTCTCGGCCCTCCAGAACCGGTCGAAGACGTGCGGCAGGTGCTCGGGCGCGATGCCCGGCCCGGTGTCGGCGACCTCGATCAGCACGTCGTCGCCGTCGGCGTGCGCGCGCAGGCTCACCCGCCCGCCCGCCGGGGTGTAGCGGACCGCGTTGGCGAGCAGGTTGCCGACCGCCTGCCGCAGCCGCACCGGGTCGGCCTCCAGGTGCGGCCGGCCGGTCACCTCGGCGGTCAGCACCAGTTCGGCGGCCTCGGCCGCGGCCCGGTAGACGGTCGCGATCTGCTCGACCAGGTCGGCCACGTCGACCGGCTCGGGGTGCAGCCGCAGCTTGCCCACGTCGGCGAGCGCGAGCTGCTGGAGGTCGTCGACGATGTGCTGCAGCAGCGTGGCCTCCTCGACCAGCGACGCGGTCAGCGCCGGGCCCAGGTCGGCCACGCCGTCCTGGGCGGCCTCCAGCCAGCCCCGGATGTTGCTCAGCGGCGTGCGCAGCTCGTGCGACACGTCGCTGACCATCGCCCTGCGCTGCCGCTCCAGGCGGTCCAGGTGCTCGGACATCTCGTTGAACGCGGTGCCCAGCTCGCCGACCTCGCCCTTGGCGCGCACCGCGACCCGCGCCGAGCCGTCGCCGGCCCGCATCCGGCGGGCCGCCGCGGTGACCGCCCGCACCGGCCGCGCCAGCCGGGTGGCGACGAGGACGCTGACCCCGACCGCCAGGACGAGGATCACCGCGGTGACCCCCGCGATGCCGTACGGGTCGATGGCCGGGGCACGGTCGTCCGACGAGCCGATGTAGAGCAGCGCGGCCGGCGCGACGTACGGCTTCAGCTGGGTGCGGCGCGCGGTGGCCAGGCACTCGGCGGCCGACGCCGGAGCGGCCGGCGTGCCGGTCTCGTCCAGCCACACGTCGACCTGGCCTCCGCGGCACCGCCGGACCAGGGCGGTGAGCTGGTCGAGCGCGCGCCTCTCGGTGGCGGTCGGACCGGGTGCGTCCGGCGAGCACGACACGGGCGGCGCCGAGGGCTCCGGCACCGGGGTGGACCGGTCCGCCGGCCGCCCGCCGGGCGCGCTGCTCGGCAGGCCGGGCACGGTGGTCGGCACGCCGGGCGATGAGCCGGGCGTGGCCCCCGGCCGCTGCGACTCCTCCACCGGCCGGGTCGGCGGCGAGGAAGGCTTCGGCGTCGGCGAGAGCGCACCCGGCGACGTCACGACCGCGCCGACGAGCCGGACCGCTCCGCCGCCGGACGACCGCGCGGACTGCACTCGCGGCGGGGAAGGAACGTATCCGGGGAGCGCGCCCGGACGGGTCGCGGCCAGCGGCTCCACGGCGACGCCGACGGCCGCTCCGCCGGCGGACGGCCGCGCGAGCGCCGCTCGCGGCGGGGAAGGGACGTATCCGGGGAGCGCGGCCGGCGGCTCCACGGCGACGACGGGCGCTCCGCCGGCGGACGGTCGATCGAGCCCCGCTCGCGGTGGGGTAGGGGCGTAGCCGGAAGGCGCGCCGACGGGTGCGCCCGGACGGGTCGGGCCCGGCGCCGGGCCGCCCTCGCGGCGGAGGTACGGGCGGCCGCCTGGGCCGACGACGACCGCGGCGCGCTGGCCCTCGCGGCGCAGGCACGCCGCCTGGGCGTCGACCTCCCGGCGCAGCCGTACCCGCTCGGCGTCCGGCAGCAGAAACGGCCCGGCCGCACGCGCGTCGATCCGGTCGGTGGCCGCGCCCGGCCCCAGTGAGACGTCCACGGCGAGCGGGTCGACGACGGCCGAGGGACGCGCCGGCAGCGGCGGACGGCCGGCCGCCGAGTCCGCGATCCGGGCGCCGCCCTCGGTCGCCAGCGCGACCCGCTGGCCGCTCTCCCGGGCCAGCCCGCGCACGGTCCCCTCGACGCCGTCCCAGCGCGGGTGGCTCGCCGCATAACCGAGGAGCGCGTCGTTGATCCGGGCGTCCCGGGCGAGCGTCCGCCCCTGGCGCTGCCGGATCTCGCCCGAAGTGCTGCGCGCCGCCAGCCACGCGGTCGCCACGATCGAGCACACCGCGATCAGCACCGAGCTGGCGACCAGCCGGACCAGCAGGCTATGGCGCACGGTCGCCGACCAGCTTGTACCCGACGCCGTACACGGTGCACAGCCGGACCGGCCGCCGGGGCTCCGGCTCGATCTTCTTGCGCAGGTTCTTCACGTGCACATCGACCGTGCGCTCGGTGATGAAGCGGTCGAAGCCGTGCAGGTGCTCCAGGAGCTGCGCCCGGGTGAGGACCCGGCCGGGCCGCGCGGCCAGCGCCTCCAGGATGCGGAACTCGGCGGGCGTGCACTCGACCTCGCGCTCGTCCGCGAGGACCGTGTGCCGTTCGGGGTCCACCGTGATGCCGCCGACCCGGTAGACCCGCTCGCCGCTCCCCCGCCCGGTCCGCCGCAGCAGCGTGCGCACCCGGGCCATCAGCTCGCGCGGGCTGTACGGCTTGGTGACGTAGTCGTCGGCGCCGAGGTCGAGGCCGCGCAGCAGGTCGTCCTCGGTCGAGCGGGCGGTCAGCATGAGCACCGGGACGTCGGACTCGGCGCGCAGCCCGCGGCACACGTCGAGGCCGTCGACCTCCGGCATCATCACGTCGAGCAGCACGAGGTCGGGGCGGCGCGCGCGGGCCTCGTCGAGCGCGGCCCGCCCGTCGTGGACGACGACCACCGAGTGCCCCTCGCGCTGGAGATAGCGGCGCAGCAGCTCCGCCTGCTTCGTGTCGTCCTCCGCGACCAGGACATTCGCGCACATGGTTCGTGAGCGTAGCCAAACCCCGGCCGGCACCACGGGATCATCACATCGGCCTCACAGGTTCTTCACAGTCCTCGGCCAGCATCTCGCGGCATGCGCCAAGTCAAGATCCACACCGGCACCCTGCCGGCCGCCGGCCTGATCGCCGTATTGATCGCCGGACTGGCCGGCTGCGGCTCGTCGGACGACGGCGGATCGGGGGACGGCCCGTCCGGCACGGGCCGGCCGGTCGCCGCCGAGCCGCAGCGGTCAGGGCGGCAGCGTGCCGAGATAGCGACCGTGCGCGGCCGCCAGATCGCCGTGCACAAGCAGAAGGGCGACGGCGCGGCCTGGAAGACGCTGTCCAGCCCCAACGCGATGGGCGCCACCCGGGTCTTCCTCGTCGAGGCCAAGGACGGCGGCTGGCTCAAGGTGCTGCTGCCGATCCGGCCCAACGGCAGCACCGGCTGGGTCAAGGCGTCCGACGTCACGCTGTCGTCGACGTCCCACCGCGTGGAGATCGACCCGAGGGCGTTCACGTTCACCGTCTTCGACGGCGACAGGGTGCTGCGCACCGGCAAGGTCGCCACCGGCGAGGGCGGCACCCCGACCCCGGCCGGACGCTACTACTTCACCGAGCTGGTCAAACCGCCGAACCCGGGCGGCGCCTACGGCGCGTACGCCTTCGGGCTGAGCGGCTTCTCGCCGACGCTGAAGACGTTCGCGGGCGGCCCCGGGCAGCTCGCCGTCCACGGCACGAACAAGGCGTCGGCGCTGGGCAGCAGGGTCAGCCACGGCTGCGTGCGGGTCGGCAACGACGACATCACCTGGATGGCCAAGAACCTGGCGATCGGCACGCCTGTCGTCGTCAAGAAATGAAACAACACCGGAAGGAACATCGATGCGCCTGAAGTCACTCGTCGCGGCCGTCGCGCTGGGCGTCGGCCTGGCGGGCACCGGGATGGCCGCCGCCGAGGCCGCCACCGCCACTCCCCACCCGTCCGCCTCCCCCGGCGCCCCGACCCCGCGCCCCAGCGTTTCGGCTCCGCCCACGCGCCCCGGCGCCCCGGCTCCCCAGCCTCCCGGCGCCACGCTCCCGCCGCAGCGCCCCGGTGCCCCGGCGCCCAGCCAGCCGCCCGTCGCCCAGCCCCCGGGCAAGCCCATCCCCAAGATGCCGAACTACACCGGCTGACCGCGACCGCGGGCCCGCACGTCTCCCGTCGTGCGGGCCCGCCGCCGTCTGGGTCAGCGGGCGGGGACGCCTCCGATCTCGTTCACCCAGCCCTGGCGCTCGAAGGCCAGGTACTCGCCTCCGGCCGCCTTGCCTGGGAGGGCGGCGCCATGCTCCTCGTAGTCGAGGAGTTGGGCGCTCGTGCGGTCCACGACGAGCCGCGCGCCGGTGCCCTGGACGGTGATGGCCATGCCGAGCCTGCCCATCCGGTCCTTGATCTGTCCGGTGACGCGGACGGACGGGGTGCGCGCCAGGATCCGGTAGAGGGCCGCCCGGGTGCCAGGTGTGGTGGGGGCCATGAACAGGTCCCAGGCGCTGACGAAAACGTACTCGCCGAAGTCGGCCGGGGCGGTGTACCCGTGCGCGCCGCCCCGGCGGTCCTGCTGCCACAGCCGGCGCAGGTAGCTCTCCAGGGCGGTGTCGGTCGCCGGCAGCTTCGCGATCGTCTTCCACTCGATCTCATGTGACCCGATGACGGGGTTCACCAGGTGCGAGCGCTTGCGGTAGGTGACCGTGCTCGGCTTCGAGGCGGTCGTGCCGCCGTTGACGTCGAGCGGCGGCGAGCCCGCCGCCTTCCAGGCGGCCTCGTCCTTCTTCGTGGGGAAGGTGAGCTCGATGTCCAGCGGTCCGTGTGAACGGAACCGCATGCCGGTCCCGGCCTGGGTGCACGCCCAGTCCTCGAAGCTGCTCGCGGTCCGCGCCTGGAAGTTCTGGGACCTGCCCCGGGGCTTGCCCTTGGGCGTCGGTACGCCCGGGCCGGGCTTGAAGGGCTTGATGTCCTGCCACATGCGGGTCCGCTTGTACCAGCAGGTCCCTTGGGTGGCGGGCTGCTCGGCGGCCGTCTTCGCGCTGGCCAGCAGGAATGCGCGGGTGTCGATCGCCTCGTCATGGCCGGAGCGGGGGCCGTCGCCGGGGCCGTCCGACGGCATGCCGACGGCCACCGCCGTCGCGGCCGCCGCCACCGCGGTCACGCCGGCGGCGAGGGCCAGCCGCCGGACCGGCCGCCGCGCCGGCACCGCGCGCGGATTCTCGGCCGAGGCGGCTGCGCGCGCACGGACCTGCGCCACGTCGGGACGCCGCGCGAAGGCGTCGTCGGCGAGTTCGGCGGCCGCCGCGGGCCTCAGGGCGACGATCAGGTTGTCGAGCTCGTCCTGCTTCATTGCTTCTCCTGGATGACTCGCGGGCGCGGGGCGCGTCCGTGCGCTCGCGCCGTGCTTTCCCGGGACGCCTCGATCGCCCTGGCCAGCCGGCGGCGCCCCCGGTGCAGCCGGACGATGAAGGCGGTGCGGGAGCAGCCCGCGGCCCGGGCCGCCTCCGCGGGGGCCAGCCCGTGCCAGGCGGTCAGGGTGACCGCTTCGGCCTCCTTGGCGGGAAGGGCGCGCAGGGCGGCCAGCGCCTGGTCGCGGGCGATGAGGTGCTCGGCGACGTCCCAGGCGTGCAGGTCGGCGTCGGTGGTGAGGCCGGCGAGCCGCTCGACCAGCCCGCGCGCCCGGCCCGCCGCGCCGTGCGACTGGCGGACCAGGTTCCTGGCCACGCCGAGCAGCCACGGCAGCGCCTGGTCGGGGATCTCATCGATCTTCCGCCACGCGACGGTGAACACCTCGCCCGTCAGGTCCTCGGCGGCCTGAGGGGAGGCCCGCAGCACGACGTAGCCGAAGACGTTGCGGTAGTACGTCTCGTAGAGGCGGGTGAATCGGGCCTCTTGCTCGTCCACGCCACCTCCTCTCTTCTCGGAACCGGTACGCCGAGAAGTCGGAGAAGGCCGCAGCGGATTACATGACGGGCCGGGAATCCTTCGGCGACCGCACCACGGCGGTGGTCAGATGAGTTCGAGGGGCCGGAAGGTGTAGTCGGACGGGATGTCGTCGTGCATCGCCTCGACGGGGCGTTCGGGGGCGGTCTCCTCCAGGAGGGCGGCGCGGCGGACGCGGTCGGTGCGGAACACGCGGCGCTCGCCTCGCATGCGGCACCAGGCCGTCAGGTACCAGCCTTCGCCGGACGCGGTGAAGGCGACCGGCTCGACGTCGCGCTCGGTCTCGGTGCCCGCGCGGTCGACGTAGGTGAGGCGGACCACCTGGCGCGTGCGGATGGCCTCCTCCAGGACGCTCGGCACGGACGCCGGATCGCTGCCCTCGGCAGGGGTCAGGAAGCGGACGCGCTGGGCCAGTTCGCGGGCCGAGGCGCTGTCGGCGGCCGACATCGCGGCGACGATCTTGTGCAGGGCGGTGCGGGCTGCCCGGGAGTACGGGGAGCCGCCGGCCCGGGACAGGGTGATCGCGACGGCGACCGCCTCGGCGGGGGTGAAGTTCAGCGGCGGCAGCGTCCGGCTCTTGTCGAGGGTGTAGCCGCCGCCCCGGCCCACGTCCGCGAAGACCGGCACCCCGGCCTGCTGGAGCGCGCCGATGTCGCGCTCGATCGTGCGGACGCTCACCTCGTACCGCGCGGCCAGCTCCCGCGCGCTGACCCGGCGCGGGGCGCACGCGCGCAGCTCCTCCACCAGGGCGTACAAGCGGTCGGTGCGGTTCACGCGCCGACCGTACGCCCCGGGTCCGACAATTCCCGGCTGGTCCGACAATTCCCGGCTAAGAGAAGTGCCAGAGGCGAACGCTCCCGTTGGAGCTGCCGGCTCCGGCGGCCAGGAGCCGGCCGTCCGGGCTGAACGCCAGGGCCGTCCCGTCCGACCTCTCCCATTCGAGTGTCGCGAACCGGTCGCCGGTGCGCGTGTCCCACAGCCTGATCGTCCCGTCGTGGGCCGCGCTGGCCAGGGCCCGGCCATCGGGGGTGAACGCCAGTGCCTGGACGGTCCCCTCGTGTCCTCTCAGGTCCCGGATCCGCTTCCCGGCTCGCAGGTCCAGGATCCGGACCGCCCACGTGGCCTGGTCCGGATGCGTCTTGTCCCAGATGTCGGTAGCGGCGGTCCGCCCGTCCGGGGCGAAGGCGAACAGCACGTTGATGGCGCCGGCGACGGCGTTCGCGATGTCCCGGCCCGCCCGCAGGTCGTGGACCTGGACGTCGCCGCCGCCGCTGACGGCGATCCGGTCGCCGGTCGCGTCGAACGTCAGCCGGGTGGCGTCGTTGCGCGGTGCGAACGCGCCTGTGCGGCGACCGGTCGAGGTGTCCCAGAGTTCGACGCCGTTCGCTCCGACGGTGGCCAGGGTCCGGCCGTCATCGCTGAACGCCTTGGTGAACGTCCTGCCCACGGGCATGATCGTCCGGAGCCGGGCGCCGGTGGCCGCGTCCCAGAGCTGGATCGGGCCCCTGCCCCGCAGCGTCGCCAGCAGCCGCCCGTCCCCGCTGAGCGCCGTGAGCTGGTCGGCGCCCTCGTCGCCCAGCTCGTGCGCGGTTCCGCGGCCGGTCGCGACCGTCCACCGCCAGATCTGCTGCGCCCCCGCACAGACCAGCGTCTTCGAGTCCGGCGTGAAGGCGAGCCGGAACGTCGCGACCGGTCCACCGGCGAGCACGACCGGCCGAGGGTTCTTCAGCGGCGCGGCGTCCTCTTCCGACCGCCGCCACAGCAGCGCGGGCAATCCGAGGACGGCCGCGACGCCCGCCGCCGCTCCCCCCGCCAGGACGGTGCGGCGCCCCGTCCGGCCGGGCGGCGCCGCCAGCAGCCGGGCCGCCTCGGCGGGCGCCGGCCGCCGGTCCGGTTCCTTGGCCAGGCACGCCTCGATCGCGGGCCGCAGCTCGGCGGGCACGCCGGTCAGGTCCGGCGGGGCGCTGACGATCCGGTGGACGATCCCCGGCACGTTCTCGGCGTCGAACGGTCCGCGCCCGGTCGCGGCGAAGGCCAGGACGCAGCCCAGGGAGAACACGTCCGACGCCGGGCCCGCCGTGTCCGCGCGGACCTGCTCGGGCGACATGAACGCGTACGTGCCGACGACCGCGCCGGTGGACGTCAGCGCGGTGGCGTCGGCGGCCCGGGCGATGCCGAAGTCGATGATGCGCGGGCCGTCCGGCGACATGATGACATTGCCGGGCTTGAGGTCCCGGTGCACCAGCCCGCTCGCGTGGATCGCCGCCAGGCCCTCGGCCAGCGCGGCACCGAGCACGCGGACGGCGGGGACGTCCAGCGGCGCGGCCTCGCGCAGGGACGGGCCGGGGACGTAGGCGGTCGCCATCCACGGTTCGGCCGCCTCCGGATCGGCGTCCACCACCTGCGCGGTGTAGAAACCGCCCACCTTCCGGGCCGCCTCGACCTCGCGCGCGAACCGCACCCGGAAACGGGCATCCTGCGCGTACTCGGCGCGGATCACCTTGACCGCGACCCGGCGGCCGCCGGGGGTGGCGCCGAGGAACACCTCCCCCATGCCACCCGCACCGAGCCTGCCCTCCAGCCGGTACGGGCCGATCCTGCGGGGGTCGCCGTCGCGCAGGGAGTCCATCAGCGCAGCCTCCACAGGTTCACGGCGGCCTCTCCGCGGCGATCGCTGCCGCCGGCCACCGTCCGGCCGTCCGGGGAGAGCGCGAGTCCCGTGATCCGCCCGCCGGTCCCGGCCAGGGTGGCGGTCACCCGCCGCGTCGCCAGGTCCCACAGCCGGGCCGTGAGGTCGGTGCCGGCGGCGGCCAGCACCGCGCCGTCCGCGCTGACGGCGACCTGGGCGACGTCCCCGGTGAGGCCGGAGTCGAGGACGCCGGTGACGCGGACGCGAGCGGCGTCCCACAGCCGGATCGTGCCCCCGCCCCCTGCGGTGACCAGGGTCCGGCCGTCCGGGGTCAGGGCCAGCGAACTGGTCTTCTTCCCCCGGTCGGCGACGTGGGCGATCGGGCTGCGGGTGCGGACGTCCCACACCCGCACGGAACCCGGTTCGGCGCGGCCTTGGAAGCCGTTCATCCCGGCCATGACCCGGCGGCCGTCCCGGCTGAACACCACGGCGTTCACACCGTCGGCACCTGGGAGGTCGCCGAGGACGCGTCCGGTCGCGGCGTCCCACAGCCGGTCCGGCCCGGCGAGGATCCCGCCGTCCGGACTGAACGCGAGAGCGTTGGCGCGGGTGCCCTCGGCGCGGAGCGTCCGCAGTGGGCGGGGCTGCCGCGTGTCCGCCGATCCGACGTCCCAGAGGCGGACGGTGGCGTTCATATGGCCAACGGCCAGTACTTTTCCGTCCGGGCTGAACGCCAGGGCGTCCACTCCGGTGGGGGCACGCAGCTCGTGGATGACGTGGCCTGCGGCAAACTCCCACAGGTACAGGGTCTCCCCCCGCGTCCCGCCGCAGACCAGGATGCGGCCGTCCGGGCCGAACGCCACCGCCTCGATCGGCTGCCCGTTCCTGGTGAGCGTCGTGGTGGGCGGCCGCATGGCGTCGCCGGGCGGTGCGGACGGCGCTGCCCGGGACCGCCCGCCGCCCCGGGCGAGCAGGAATGCCGACACCCCGGCGGCGGCCGCCGCCGCGCCGGCCAGCACCGTCCGGCGCGGCGTCCCGATGGCGGGCCGGACCTGATCCGCCACCCGGGTGAACAGCATCGTGCGGCGCTCCACCGTGCGGTCGGCGTCCGGGGCCGCCGGGCGTGCGGCGGCCGGCGGGACGGCGTGCGGGTCGGCGAGGTGGGCGAGGATCCGGTCGGTGCCCGGACGGCCGGCCGGGTCCTTGGCCAGGGAGGCCGTCACGAGCGGGCGCAGCGAGTCCGCCAGCCCGTCAAGCTCGGGCGGCTCGTTGAGGACGCGGTGCACGATGGCCGGGATCGTCGCGGCGTCGAACGGGCTGCGCCCCGTCGCGGCGAAGGCGAGAACGCAGCCCAGCGCGAACACGTCGGCGGGCGGCCCGGACGGCTCGCCCCGCACCTGCTCGGGCGACATGTAGGCGTAGGTGCCGAGGACGGCGCCGTCGGCGGTGAGCGATCTCGCGTCGGCGGCCCGGGCGATGCCGAAGTCGATGATGCGCGGGCCGTCCGGCGACATGATGACATTGCCCGGCTTGAGGTCCCGGTGCACCAGCCCGCTCGCGTGGATCGCCGCCAGCCCCTCGGCCAGCGCCGCCCCGAGCCCGGCCACCTCGGCGGCGGGCAGCGGGACGACGTCCCGCAGGGACGGGCCGGGAATGTAGGCGGTCGCCATCCACGGCTCGGGCGCCTCCGGATCGGCGTCCACGACCTGCGCGGTGTAGAAACCGCCCACCTTCCGGGCCGCCTCGATCTCACGCGCGAACCGCGCGCGGAACTCCTGCCGGTCCAGGTGCTCGGCGCGGACGATCTTCACCGCGACCTGCCGGCCGCCCGCCGACACGCCGAGGAACACCTCGCCCATCCCGCCGGAGCCGAGCCGCCCCTCCAGCCGGTACGGGCCGATCCGGCGCGGGTCGCCGTCGCGCAGCGCGTCCACAGGGCGCTCCCGTACTCATCCGGCTGTGATCTTGGGAACGATTGGGAACGATATCGCCGCCCCGGCGATCGTCCCTCCCGGTACGGCGGTCCTCGCGCCCCTAGAGGGCGCGGAGGAAGGCGATCAGGGCCTCGTTGACCTCGGCGGGGCGCTCCTGCTGCGTCCAGTGGCCGCATCCGGACAGCCAGACGGTCTCGCGCAGGTTCGGCACGAAGTCGCGCATCGAGTCGACGGCGTCGCGGGCGCCGACGGCGACGAGGTCGCGGTCGCCCGCGATGTAGAGGGCGGGCGGGCCGATGGGGGCGCGGTGCCAGGCGGCGGTGAGCTCCCAGTTGCGGTCGAGGTTGCGGTACCAGTTGACGGGGCCGCTGAAGCCGCTCTCCGCGTACTCCTCGACGTAGGCGGCGATGTCGTCCTCGGTCAGCCAGGCGGGCAGCTTCTCCGGGTCGGGGAGGCCGTCGAGGAAGCCGCCGCCCTCCGGGGCGATCAGCGGCGGGCACGGGCCGTCGCCGGACACCCCGTACAGCATCCGCCGGAACGTGGCGGCCCGGTCGCGGTCGAGTTCGGCCTCCGGGACGTCCGGCTGCTGGAAGTGGACCATGTAGAAGCCGTCGCCGAACATCCGGCGCATGGACTCCACGGGCGGCCTGCTGCTGCGCGGCCGGTGCGGCACCGAGAGGCCGACCACGCCGCGCACCTTGTCGGAGCGCATCTGCGCGACGGCCCAGGCGACGGGGGCGCCCCAGTCGTGGCCGACGACGACGGCGCGGTCCGCGCCGAGCCGGTCGACGAGCCCGACCGCGTCCCCGGCCAGGTGCAGGATCGAGTACTGGTCGGCTTCCGCGGGGCCGCCCGTCCGGGCGTAGCCGCGCTGGTCGGGCGCGACGGCGTGGAACCCGGCCTCGGCGAGCGCGGAGAGCTGGTGCCGCCACGAGTACCAGCACTCGGGGAAGCCGTGCAGGAGGAGCACGAGCGGCCCTTCGCCCGCCTCGGCGACGTGCATGCGCAGGCCGCTCTCCGACCGGACGTAGCGGTGCGTGATCTCGTGCATTCATACCCCTCACGGCATGGGCGGCCCGTGCGGGCCCAACGGTAGCCCCCCGGACCGGCGCCCCGGACGCGGGTGAGGAAAGGGCGGGGAAACGGCCGAATCCGGCGGCCCCATACCGTCCGGCGGTGGATTGTGTGCGCGGGCCACATGGGAGCGCGGGGCCGCGCTCCATAGGTTCTGCGCATGACGAGCGTGACACCGCGGCCTGCCGCGGGGACTTCGGGGACGCTGGATCTGGCGGGCAGGCGCGCCCTGGTCACCGGCGGCGCGAGCGGGATCGGGCGCGCCTGCGCCCGGCGGCTCGCGGCGGCGGGGGCCGAGGTGGTGGTGGCCGACATAGACGGGGCCGCGGCGGAGCGGACGGCGGCCGAGTTCGGCGGCGTCCCGCTCCTGGCCGACCTCGCCGACGTGGACGCGCTCGACGGGCTGGCCGCCGGTGTGGACATCCTGGTCAACAACGCCGGGATCCAGCATGTGGCGCCCGTCCAGGACTTCCCGCCGGAGACCTTCGCGCGGATCCTGCGGCTGATGGTGGAGGCGCCGTTCCGGCTGGTGCGGGACGCGCTGCCCGGCATGTACGAGCGCGGCTGGGGCCGCATCGTCAACATCTCGTCCGTGCACGGCCTGCGGGCCTCGCCGTACAAGTCGGCCTACGTGACGGCGAAGCACGGCCTCGAAGGACTGTCCAAGGTGATCGCGCTGGAGGGCGCCCCGCACGGTGTGACGTCCAACTGCGTCAACCCCGCCTACGTCCGGACCCCGCTGGTGGAGAACCAGATCGCCGACCAGGCGCGCACGCACGGCCTGCAGGAGGACGAGGTCGTCGAGCGGATCATGCTCGACCACGCCGCCGTGAAGCGGCTGATCGAGCCCGACGAGGTGGCCGAACTCGTGGCCTATCTGTGCTCGCCGCCCGCCTCGATGGTGACCGGCACGTCCGTGGCACTCGACGGCGGCTGGACGGCGCACTGAGAATGGGCCGTATGACCTGCGGCGTCTTCCTCGAACTGCTGGCCCGGGAGGCCTCCCCCGTCGAGTTCGAGGGTCCCCTCGTCCAGGCGCGGGCGGAGGGCGCGTCTCCCGCCGTCCTGGAGGAGCTGGAGGCGGCCAAGCTGGCCGCGCTGCGGGTCCGGATGATCATGCGGAGGCACGCCCGGCGGGAGACCGAGCTGGCCGCGCTGTTCGAGACCGCGGGCGACCTCGCCGGGCTGCGCGACCTCGACTCGGTGCTGGAGGCCATCACCCGCCGGGCGCGGCGGCTGCTGAGCGCCGACATCGCCTACCTGACGCTGAACGACGACGAGCGCGGCGACACCTACATGCGGGTGACCGACGGGGCGGTGTCGGCGGCGTTCCGGCAGCTGAGGCTGCCGATGGGCACCGGGCTCGTCGGCCTGGTCGCGCAGACCGCGATGCCCTACAACAGCGCCCACTACCTCGGGGACGCGCAGTTCGAGCACCGCGGGTTCATCGACGACGCGGTCGCGGAGGAGGGCCTGGTCGCGATCCTCGGCGTGCCGATGCGGCTGGGCAGCCGGGTCATCGGGGTGCTGACGGCCGCGAACCGCAGCGAGCGCCCGTTCGACCAGGAGGAGGTGGCGCTGCTCGGCTCGCTCGCCGCGCACGCCGCCATCGCCATCGACAACGCGCGCCTCCTGGAGGAGACCCGCACCGCCCTGGCCGAGCTGAGCACCGCCAACGAGGAGGTCAAGGCGCGCAGCGCGGCCGTGGAGCGGGCGGCGCGCGCGCACGACCGGATGACCGCCGTCGTGGTCCGGGGCGGCGGCGTGGAAGACGTCGGCGCCGTCGTGACCGAGCTGCTGGGCGGCACCCTCCACGTCCTGGACGCCGACGGCCGCCGGCTCGCGACGACCGGCGCCGCTTCGGAGCCCCTCACCGACGACGAGCTGGACGGGGTGTCCGCCTCGGCGCACTCCGCACGCGCGCAGGGCCGGACAGTCCGGCGCGGCGACCTGTGGATCGCCTCGGTCTCCACCGGCGACGAGATGCTCGGCACGCTGGTCCTGCGCACCGCCGAAGAGGTGGACGACGCCGACCAGCGGATCCTGGAGCGCGCGGCCCTCGTCACCGCCCTGCTGCTGCTGTTCCAGCGCAGCGCCACCGAGGCCGAGGGGCGGGTGCGCGGCGAGCTGCTGGACGACCTGCTGTCCGGCCGCCGGACCGGCGCCGAGGCGCTGACGGCCCGGGCGCGGCGCGTCGGCGTCGACCTGAGCGCCCCGCACGTGCTGCTGTGCGCCAAGTACGACTCCCGCGAGCACCGTCCCCGCGCCGCCTTCTGGGCCTCGTCCTTCGCGGCCGTCGAGCACGGCCTGGCCGCCTCGCGCGCGGAGGAGATCGTCCTGCTGCTGCCGGGCGACCGGCCGGGCGACGCCGCGCGCCGCGTGGCCAAGGAGCTCGGCGCCTCCCTCGGCGGGCCCGCGACGGTCGGCGCGGCCGGCCCTGTCCGCGACCCGGGCGGGGTCGCCTCCGCCCACCGGGAGGCGCAGCGCTGCGCCGACGCGCTGCTGGCCCTCGGGCGCCGCGGCGACGGTGCCGGCGCGTCCGAGCTCGGCTTCGTCGGCCTGCTCATCGGGGACGACCGCGACGTGACCGGCTTCCTCGGGAGCGCGCTCGGGCCCGTCCTCGACTACGACGAGCGGCGCGGCACGGCCCTCGTCCAGACCCTGGAGGCCTACTTCGGGACGGGCGGCAGCCTGTCGCGGACGGCCGAGCGCATGCACATCCACGTCAACACCGTGAGCCAGCGCCTCGACCGCATCGCCCGCCTCCTCGGCGACGACTGGCAGACCCCCGAGCGGGCCCTCGAACTCCAACTCGCCCTGCGCCTCCACCGTCTTTCCCGCTGACCCCCACTTTCCCGCTGACCCCGTTCTTTCCCGCTAGACCGCCTCTCCCGCTGACAGGCCCCGCATGCCGAAGCGGCGC
This sequence comes from Spirillospora sp. NPDC049024, assembly GCF_040649235.1. Taxonomy (NCBI): domain Bacteria; kingdom Bacillati; phylum Actinomycetota; class Actinomycetes; order Streptosporangiales; family Thermomonosporaceae; genus Spirillospora; species Spirillospora sp. NPDC049024. Next base: position 34,603 of record NZ_JBEZFD010000011.1, on the reverse strand, counting down.
GCCGCCCCCTCGGGGACGGCGCGCCGCGCGCTCGGGTCGGGTGTCAGACGGAGGCCTCGACCTTGGTGTCGCTGTTCTCGGGCTCGGGACGGGCCCGGGACGTGCGGGCCGCGAGCAGGTCGCGCGCGGTGCCCCAGACGCCGCGGCGGAACAGCAGCACCACCACGATGAAGATCGCGCCGGTGATGATCCCGGTCTCCTCGAACCCGGCGGTGGCCAGGTAGTCGTTCAGCTCCACGATCAGCGCGGCGCCGATGGCACCGCCCCACAGGGTGCCGATGCCGCCGAGGACGACCATCATCACGGCCTGGCCCGAGGTCGTCCAGTAGACGCCCTGGAGGGACGCGAAGCCGTGCCCGACGGTGAACAGCCCGCCCGCGAGGCCCGACAGGGCCGCCGACAGGACGAACGCCAGCAGCTTGTAGCGGTCGATGCTGTAGCCGAGCGCCCGCGCCCTGTTCGGGTTGTCGCGGATGGACATCAGGACCCGGCCGAAGGGCGACCGGACGATGCGCCAGGCGGCGAACAGCCCGGCCAGGACGAACGGCAGCGCCGCGTAGTAGAAGAAGAACGGGTCGGACAGGTCCAGCCCGAACAGCTCCCTGGGGATGCCCTGCAGGCCGTTCTCGCCGCCCGTCGCCTCCCTCCACTGGTTGGCGATGAAGTACACCATCTGCGCGAAGGCCAGCGTGACCATCGCGAAGTAGATGCCGCGCAGCCGCACCGACAGGAAGCCGATCGGGACCGCCAGCGCCGCGGCGAAGGCGGCGCCGCCCAGCACGGCCACGGGGAACGGGAGCCCGGAGTGCAGCGCGATCAGGCCGGTGGCGTACGCCGAGCCGCCCCAGAACGCCGCGTGCCCGAACGACAGGAGCCCGGTGAAGCCGAGCAGCAGGTCGACGGCGGCCGCGAACAGCGCCCAGCAGACGATGTCGAGGGCGACCGGCGGATAGATGAACCAGGGCAGGACGAGCGCCGCGACCAGCCCCACGGCCAGCAGGACCGGCCGTCCGGCCAGCTTGGAGAGGATCACAGGATCTCCTCTGAAATCACGGGATCTCGGGCGGTCACAGCATCTCCAGCGGTCACAGCATCTCCAGCGGTCACAGCATCTCCAGCGGTCACAGGGCCTCCTCGCGTCCGAACAGGCCGGCGGGGCGCCACAGCAGCACGGCGGCCATCAGGATGAACACCAGCGTCTGCGACAGCGACGGGACGTAGTAGTTGCCGAGGGCCGAGACGAGCCCGACCGCGAACCCGGCGGCGACCGAGCCGAACACCGAGCCGAGGCCGCCGATCACGACCACCGCGAACACCGTGATGATCAGGTCGGAGCCCATCAGCGGGTTGACCGCCCGCATCGGCGCGGCGAGCACGCCGGCGAACGCGGCGAGCGCGATGCCGAACCCGAACACCGGCGTCACCCAGCGGGCGACGTCGATGCCGAGGGCGCGCGACAGCTCGGGCCGCTCGGTCGCCGCCCGGACGATCATGCCGACGCGGGTGCGGGTCAGCACCACCCACACGGCGCCGCACACCAGGACCGACACCGCCAGCACGAACACCTGGTACGTCGGGTAGGTGAACAGGCCGAGGTCGATCGACCCGTCCAGCGCGGACGGGCGCGGGTAGGGCTGCGACTGCACCCCGTACTTGCGCTTCACGAGGTCCTGCAGGATCAGCGCGAGCCCGAAGGTGAACAGGAAGTTGTAGAGCGGGTCCAGCGGCGCGAGCCGGTGGATGAACAGCCGCTCCAGCAGCACGCCCGCGACCCCGAGGACGACGGGCACGATCAGCAGCGCGAGCCAGAAGTTCACGCCGAAGGAGTCGAGCAGCACGAAGGAGCCGAACGCGCCGAGCATGTAGAACGCGCCGTGCGCGAAGTTGACCACGCCCAGCATCCCGAAGATGACGGCCAGGCCGAGGGCGAGCAGGGCGTAGAACGCCCCGCCCACCAGCCCGTTGAACGCCTGTTGCAGCACGTCGCGGCCCGCCTAGAGGGAGCAGGACGGGTCGGGCTGCTGGAACGCCTCCGCCGCCGGGATCGTGCTGAGGATCTTCTCGTAGTCCCAGGGCTCCTTGACCTCGCTCGACGGCTTGACCTCGGCGACGTAGGCGTCGTGGGTGAGCAGGTGGTCCTCGGCGCGGATCGTGCCGGTGGAGGTGAAGGCGTCGTTGACCTTGGCGCCCTCGAGCTGCTTCACGACGTCGTCGGACTTGTCGGTGCCGCCGCGCTGCACGGCCTCCAGGTACTGGAGGGCCGCCGAGTAGTCGGCCGCCTGCACGGCCGTCGGGCGGGCGCCGGTCTTGGCCTTGAACTTGTCGGCCCAGGCGCGGTTGCTCTGGTTGGCGTTCCAGTACCAGAAGTCGGTGAAGCGCGTCCCGGCGAGGGCGTCCGAGCCGAGCGAGTGGATGTCGGTGATGAACATCAGGCCCGCGGCGAGCTTCACGCCCTTGTCGCGCAGCTTGTACTCGTTGTACTGCTTCACCAGGTTGACGAGGTCACCGCCGGCCTGCATGGCGCCGAGCACCTGCGGCTTGGGCTTCAGGCCGGGCGCCTTCAGCAGGAACGTGGAGAAGTTGTCGTTCGGGAACGGCGTCGGGTCGCTCTTCACGACGCTGCCCCCGGCGCCCTTGATGGCCGCCGTGAACGTCCTCTGCATGTCCTGCCCGAACGCGTAGTCCGGGTAGACGATGTACCAGTTCTTACCGCCGTCCTTGGTGACGCCGGTGCCCGTGCCGTGGGCCAGCATGTAGCTGTTGTAGCCGTAGTGGAAGGTGTACTTGTTGCACTGCTTGCCTTCCAGCTCGGTCGTCGCGGCGCCGACGTCGATGAACAGCTTCTTCTTGTTCTTGGCGACGGTGGCGACGGCGAGCGCGGCGGACGAGGTGGGCACGTCCAGGATCAGGTCGGCCTGCTTGCGGTCGTAGAGCTCCTGGGCCTTGGAGTTGGCGACCTCGGGCTTGTTCTGGTGGTCGGCGGAAATGACCTCGATCTTGTCGGTGACGGCCTTGTCGCCGTACTTGGCCTTGAAGTCGGCGACGGCCATCTTCACCGCCTCGACGGCGTTCTTGCCCGACAGGTCGGCGTACACGCCGGACTGGTCGGTCAGCACCGACAGCACGATCTTGTCGTCGCTGATCTTGCCCCCGCCCCCGCCGGGTCCGCCCGCGCAGCCGGCCAGCAGCGCTCCGGCGGTCGCGAGCGCGGCCGAGCGTCCGAGAACTCTCATCGGGGTCTCCCTATATTCCGAGGTACTGGAGGAGTTCGCTCTCGCGGGCGCGGACCTCGTCGTTGTCCATGGACTCGACGATCCGGCCCTCGGCGAGCAGGTGGTGGCGGTCGGCGACGGTCGCGGCGAAGTGCACGTTCTGCTCGATGAGCAGGACGGTCACCCCGGCCGCCTTGACCTCGCGGAGGATGTCGCCGATCTGCTGGACGATCAGCGGCGACAGGCCCTCGGTGGGCTCGTCGCACAGGAGCAGGCGGGCGCCGGTCCGCAGCACCCGGGCGAGCGCGAGCATCTGCTGCTCGCCGCCCGACAGCTTCGTCCCGGGGAAGCGGCGCCGCTCCCGCAGGCGCGGGAAGGTCTCGTACACCCGCTCCAGCGACCACGGGTCGGGACCCATCGCGGGCGGCAGGGTGAGGTTCTCCTCCACCGAGAGCGTCGCGAAGATGCCGCGGTCGTCGGGGACGTAGCCGAGGCCCCGGCGGGCGCGCTTGTGCGGGCTCATCGAGGAGATGTCCTCGTCCAGGAAGCGGACCGTTCCCGACGCCCCCTTGTGCAGCCCCATCAGGGAGCGCAGGAGCGTGGTCTTGCCGGCGCCGTTGCGTCCGACGAGGGTGACGATCTCCCCCTCGTCGACGTGCAGCGACACCTCGCGCAGGGCCTGGGCCTCGCCGTACCAGGCGGACAGTCCGTCAATGCGCAGCATTGGAGTCTCCGAGGTAGGCGGTGACGACGCGGGGGTCGTGGCGGATCTCGGCGTAGGGGCCCTCCACGAGGACCTGGCCGTGCTGCAGGACGGTGACCCTGTCGGCGAGGCTGGAGACGACGCTCATGTTGTGCTCGACCATGACCACGGTCCGCCCGTCCCGCACCTTCTTGATGAGGTCGACGGTGCGGCCGACGTCCTCGACGCCCATGCCGGCGGTCGGCTCGTCCAGGAGCAGCACCTTCGGGTCCAGCGCGAGGGCCAGCGCCAGTTCGAGGGCGCGCTTGCGGCCGTACGCCAGGGCCCCGGCCGGGACGTCCGCGTGCCCGTCCAGCCCGACCTGCCCGAGCAGCTCGGCGGCGCGGTCGGAGTGGCGGTCGAGGGCCTTGTCCGACCGCCAGAACCGCCAGCCGAGGCCCGTCCGCCCGGCGAGCGCGAGCTCGACGTGCTGGCGCGGGGTCAGCTCCGCGAACAGGCTCGTGATCTGGAAGGACCTGGCGAGGCCGAGCTTCGCGATCAGCTCCGGGCGCCGCCCGGCCAGCTCGTGCGCGCCGAGCCGCACGCTGCCCGCGGTCGGCTTCAGGAATCCGGTCAGCAGGTTGAACAGCGTGGTCTTGCCGGCGCCGTTCGGCCCCACCAGCGCGTGGACGGACCCTTCGGCGATGTCGAGGTCCACCCCGTCCACGGCCCTGAAGCCGCGGAACTCCCTGACCAGGCCGCGCGCCGCCAGCACCGGGGCCTTTCGGTCCGGGTCGCCCATGCGCCCTCCTCGCGCTCGTCGTGGACGACCCGAACCACACTCGGGCCGCCGTGACCGGGAACGCTAGGTGGGACCCGCGGACCGGACCATGTGACCGGGACCCACATTCGGACGGCCGGATACGGGTGTGAGCCACATCACGCGCAGGTCACGACCACGGGCACATGGCGGCTTCGCCGGATATGTGGGCGGTCCACGTGGCAGCGGTCACAAGCGGCGCCCACCATGGCGGGCACCTGACATCCGTCCCGAGGAGCCGGAATGCCGATCGTCCGCCCTGCTCTTACCGCTGGCACCGCCCTTACCGCCGGCACCGTGGCCGGCGCCCTCACCGCGGCCCTGGCCTTTCCCCTGGCCGCGCACGCGCAGGCCCCGCAGGCCGGCGCGCGGCAGAGCCCCGGCTGCGCGTCCGGGCTCGCGGTGCCGGGAGCGGAGAAGCAGAAGGCCGCCTGCCTCGACGACCTCACGACCGCCGGGACGGTCGGCTCCGGCCACACCGTCCCCGCCGACTGGGCCGGGCTGCACGCCGCGGGCACGCGCAACCCGTCCGGCGTCCCGGGCGTCCAGCTGGACGGCTACTTCCCGGACACCTCGACGTTCAACACCAACAACGGCTGGAACCACGACGCCCAGTTCGTCATCCGCCTGCCCGAGCGCTGGAACGGCGGGCTCGTCGTCGCCGGCTCGCCCGGCAACCGGCGCCAGTACGCCAACGACTTCACCATCTCCGACTGGGCGCTCGCCAAGGGCTACGCCTACGCCGCGACGGACAAGGGCAACAGCGGCACCGAGTTCTACAAGGACGGCCGCCGCCCCGGCGACGCCGTCGTGGAGTGGAACGACCGGGTGACGCAGCTGACGCGGGCCGCCAAGAAGGTCGTGGCGCAGCGGTACGGCCGGACTCCTCGCCGCACCTACGCGGCGGGCATCTCCAACGGCGGCTACCTCGTCCGGTGGCAGCTGGAGAACCGCCCGGAGCTGTACGACGGCGGGATCGACGCGGAAGGCACGCTCTGGCGCGCCGGCGGCCCGAACCTGTTCACCTACCTGCCGAAGATCCTGCGCGCCTACCCGTCCTACGCGGCCACCGGCGATCCGTCCGCGCACGAAGCGCTCCTGAACGCCGGTCTCGCCCCGGGCTCGGAGTTCCTCTGGCCGTTCCACAACCAGGTCTATTGGGAGCTCACCCAGCGCATCTACCGGCAAGAGTTCGACCCGAACTACACCGGAAAGGAGGCCGACTACAACTACGCCGCACGTCCGAAGGAGGTCCGCCGTGCCGTCGCCCGCGTGGCGCTCACGGGCAGGATCCGCAAGCCCCTGATCACCCTGCACGGCACCTACGACTCGCTCCTGCCCATCACCACCGACTCCGACGTCTACGCGAAACTCGTCCGCGCCAAGGGGAAGGCGCCCTACCGCTACTACCGCCTGGAGGCCGCCAACCACGTCGACGGCCTCTACGACTCCTTCCCCGACCGCCTGCGCCCGCTCCTGCCCTGCATGCGCACGGCCTTCACGGCCATGGAGTCCTGGACGCAGAACGGCGCCACCCCACCGAAGAGCGCCACACTCCCCCGCCCCACGTCGGGCGACCCCGTGAACACCTGCTCCCTCAGCTAGGGGAACTCCATGAAACCCACCCCGTTCCTCGCGGCCGCCGCGCTCGCCTTAACGACCGTCAGCGCGTCCCCCGCGTCCGCGGCCGCCGCCACGCTTCCCCGACACTCGATCAGCGCCTCGTACGTCAGCGGCGTCTCGTCCGGCGGCTACATGGCCGACCAGCTCCACATCGCCTACTCCGGGACGTTCCGGGGCGCCGGCATCTTCACCGCCGGGCCCTACCACTGCGCGCGGGGCAACGTGACGACCGCGCAGCTCGCGTGCATGAACGACCTCTACGACGACAACCCCGCCGAACTGGAGCGGACGGCGCGCGACCGGTCGGCGCAGGGAAGCGTCGACCCCGTGAGCAACCTGTCCGGGCATCCGGTGTGGATCTACCACGGGGCGAACGACTCGACCGTGAAGAAGTCGGTCAACGACGACCTCGCCGGGTTCTACCGGGACTTCGGGTCCGCCGTCTCCTACAACACGACCTCGCAGGCCGGGCACGCCTGGGTGAGCCCGATCGGCCCGAACCCCTGCTCGGCCACCTACAGCCCGTACATCAACAAGTGCGGTGACGACCCCGAGCGCTCGATGCTGGGGCATCTGTTCGGGTCCGTGGCCTCGCCCGCCTCGTCGCCCGGCGGGACGCTCATGGAGTTCGACCAGAACGCCTACGCGCCGGGCGGGAGCGCCTCGTCCATCAGCATGGACGCGACTGGCTACGCCTACGTCCCGGCGAGCTGCCAGTCGGGGACGTGCAGGCTGATGGTGGCGCTGCACGGATGCCAGCAGGGGCGCAGCGTCGTCGGGAACACGTTCGCGACCAAGACCTACCTCAACGAGTACGCCGACACCAACGGCATGATCGTCCTGTATCCGCAGGCCACCGCGTCCAGCTGGCTGGGCGGCAACCCCCAGGGCTGCTGGAACTGGTGGGGCTACGGCGGCGACACCGCCTACGACATGAAGGGCGGCAAGCAGATCGAGACCATCATGCGCATGGTCCACGCCCTCGGCGGCTGACCGTCACGGCTTCGAGCGCGTCCAGGCCAGGAGGTCGTCGGCGCAAAGCGTGTTGACGATCTGGGACGCGGGGACGCCGCACCGGGCGGCTCGCTCGCAGCCGAACGGCTGCCAGTCGAGCTGCCCGGGCGCGTGGGCGTCGGAGTCGACGGAGAACCGGCAGCCCGCCTCGACCGCCAGGCGCAGCAGGCGCTTCGGCGGATCGAGGCGCTCCGGGCGCGAGTTGATCTCGACGGCGACGTCGTAGGCGGCGCAGGCGTCGAAGACGAGGGCGGCGTCGAACTCCGACTCCGGGCGCAGGCCGCCTCGCCTGCCGCCGGCCTTCACGATGCGCCCCGTGCAGTGGCCGAGGACGTTCACGCGCGGGTTCGCGATCGCGGCGACCATCCGCTTGGTCATCGCGACGCGGTCCATGCGGAGCTTGGAGTGGACGCTGGCGACGACGACGTCCAGGCGGTCGAGCAGGTCGGGCTCCTGGTCGAGGGCGCCGTCCTCCAGGATGTCGACCTCGATGCCCGTCAGGATGCGGAAGGGCGCCAGGGACTCGTTGATCTCGGCCACCACGTCGAGCTGGCGGCGCAGGCGGTCGGCGGACAGGCCGTTGGCGACCTTCAGGCGCGGCGAGTGGTCGGTGAGCGCGAGGTACTCGTGGCCCAGGGAGCGGGCGGTCTCGGCCATCTCCAGGATCGGGGACCCGCCGTCCGACCAGTCGCTGTGGGTGTGCAGGTCGCCCTTCAGCGCGGAGCGGAGCGCGGCCGTGGCCTCGTCCAGCGGCTCGCCCTCGGTGGCCTCCAGCCGCCGCAGGTAGACGGGGGTCTCGCCGCGCAGCGCCTCCTCGACCACCAGGGCGGTGACCTTGCCGATGCCGGGCAGCGCGGTGAGCGTCCCGTCGCGGGCGCGGTCGGCCAGCTCGTCCGGGGCCGTCTCCTCCACGCGGTCGGCGGCGGTGCGGAAGGCCCGCACGCGGTAGGTCGGCTCGTGGGCGCGCTCCAGAAGGAACGCGATGCGGCGCAGCGCTTCGACGGGCTCCACGCCTCGCACCGTACCCAGGTATGACCCGGCACGTCCCACCCCGGTGTCATCCGAGTGAGACCGGGGCTCCCTAGCCTGGTCCCCATGGCCGGCGAGAACCTCACACTGCGCGGCGTCCTGCGGGACGTGCTGCTCGCCGCCGCCGTGACCGGCAGGGCGGACCCGGCCCCGCTGAACCGGCCGTGGCCGCTGCTGCTGCGCTGGACGCGGTACATCGGCGTCGGGCGGCTGCCGTACGGGCTGGTGACGAACCTGTTCGGCCTGGCCCTCACCGTCGGGCTCGTCGCCGGGACGGTGTCGCTGCTGTCCACCGAGACGCTGCGGCGCGGCATCTACGTGTCCGACGGGACGAAGCTGTTCATCGCCGTGGCGGTGACGGCGCCGCTGGCGCTGCGCGACCGGCATCCGCTCGGCGCGTGGCGGCTGAGCTTCCTGGCGATGGCGCTGATCGACGTCGACGGCTGGCTGACCGTCCCCTTCGTCCCGGCGGGCTCGGTCGCGGCGCTCGTCGCCGTGTACACGGTCGCGGTGCGCTGCTCGCGCGACATCACGCTGGGCGTCGGGCTCATCTCGTTCGCCGGGCTGTGGATCAAGGCACCGGAGACCGGGCCCGGGGCGTCGGTGCTGCTCCTGCTGGCGCTCACGGTGGGCTACGCCGTCCGGGTCCGGCAGACGTCCCGGCGCGAGCTGGCCGAGCAGGAGAAGCGGCACCAGGACGCCGAGGCGGTGCTGACCGAGCGGCAGCGGATCGCGCGCGAGCTGCACGACGTCGTCGCCCACCACATGTCGATGATCGCGATCCAGGCGGAGGCGGCGCCGTACAAGGTGGAGTCCGTCCCGGACGAGACGCGCCGCGACCTCGCCGAGATCCGCGCGACCGCGCTGGACGCGCTGACGGAGCTGCGCCGCGTCCTCGGCGTCCTGCGCGCGGAGGACGGCGCCGAGACCGCACCGCAGCCCAGCCTGGCGCGCCTGGACGAGCTGGTCGGCAACGCGCGCGGCGCCGGCCTGCGCGTCGAGACGCGGCTGAGCGGCGACCTCGCCGGGCTTCCCCCCGGCGTCGGGCTCACCGCGTACCGGATCCTCCAGGAGGCGCTGAGCAACGCCATGCGGCACGCGCCCGGCTCCCGGGTCGAGGTCGACGTGTCCTGTGATGACGGCATTTCCGGTGATGGCGGCGTAGTGTTGCTCGGCGTCGTCAACGGCCCGCCCGCCGGGGGCCGAGGCTCCGTGCCGCCCCTTCCGGGCGGCGGCCACGGGCTGGTCGGGATGCGGGAGCGGGCCGCCGCGCTGGGCGGCGAGCTCACCGCCCGCCCCACGCCCGAGGGAGGATTCGCCGTGACCGCATCGCTGCCGGTGAAGGCGCGGGAAGCGACGTGACGATCCGGGTCGTGATCGTCGACGACCAGGGCATGGTGCGCACCGGCTTCGGCGTGCTGCTGAACGCCCAGCCCGACATCGAGGTCGCGGGCGAGGCCGCCGACGGCGCCGAGGGCCTGCGCCGCATCGCGGAGCTGCGTCCCGACGTGGTGCTGATGGACGTCCGGATGCCGGTGATGGACGGCCTGGAGGCGACCCGCCGGCTCCTCGCGGACGCCGGGGACGACGCCCCGAAGGTCCTCATGCTGACCACGTTCGACCTCGACGACTACGTCTACGAGGCGCTGCGGGCGGGGGCCAGCGGGTTCCTGCTCAAGGACGCGTCCGCGACCGAGCTGGCCGACGCGGTGCGGGTGGTGGCGGCGGGCGACGCACTGCTGTCCCCGTCGGTCACGCGGCGGCTCATCGCGGAGTTCTCGCGGCTCGGCGGGCCGCGCGCGCCGTCCCGCAAGCGGCTGGAGCAGCTGACCCAGCGGGAGACCGAGGTGCTCGCGCTGGTGGCGCGCGGGCTGTCCAACGGCGAGATCGCGGGGCGGCTCGTCGTCGCCGAGCAGACCGTCAAGACCCACTTCGGGCGGATCCTGATGAAGCTCGGGCTGCGGGACCGCCCGCAGGCGATCGTCTACGCCTACGAGGTGGGGCTGGTGCGGCCCGGCGACTGACGCCCGGCCGCCGCCGTCATACCTGGGACGCACCCGTCATACCGGGGGCGCACGGCGCGGGACGGCACCGCGGGCCGATGTGCTCTTATACGTCCGATTTCTACCTTCCTGATCAGTGCTCCACTCCACTGACCAGGAAGGACGCGCGGGATGCCCAGCGTTCGCAGGACCCTCGCCGTTCAGAGAAGCCTCGCCGCCGTGTCGGTGCTGGCCGCCACCGGCTCGGCGACCGCCGCAGGGCATGCCGAGGTGTACGCGCCGCCGGCCGCGGCGCCCGCCCTGGCGCCGTCCGCCCTCGGCGCCCGCTACGAGACGACCGGCCGGGACATCACCCGCGCGCTGGCCACCGCCAGGCGCGTCCACGACGAGGGGCGGGCGCGGGTCCTCGCCTCCTTCCTGGCGCCTGACCGGCGGTTCCTGTCGTTCGACCCGCGAGGCGACGGGCGCGCTGTGGAGGTCCTGGGCGATCTGGAGCACGCCGACCGGATCGCGGTGGTCGTGCCGGGCGCGGACAACTCGCTGGCCGACTACGACTCGCCCAAGTTCGTCGGCGGCGGCAGCCGGGCGCTCTACCGGCAGGCCCGCGACGCCGCGCCCGGCGCGCGGATCGCCGTCATCGCCTGGCTCGGCTACGACTCGCCCTCGACGCTGAGCACGAGCGCCCTGACGAGCGGAAGCGCCGAGAAGGGGGCGCGCGGTCTCGAACGTCTCCTCACCGGCGTGCACCGCGTGAACGGAAAGGCCCGCTTCGCCCTGCTCTGCCACAGCTACGGCTCGGTGGTCTGCGGCAAGGCCGCGCGGCGGCTCGCGCCCCTGCCGGTGGACGAGATCGCTCTGTTCGGCAGTCCCGGCACCACCGTTCGCCACGTGTCCGGCCTGGGGACGTCCGCCCGCGTGTGGGCGGGCCGGTCCAAGGGCGACTGGGTGCGGTACGTGCCCCACGTCCGCTTTGCCGGGCTCGGCTTCGGGGCCGATCCCGTCACTCCCGGCTTCGGCGCGTTGCGCTTCGACGCCGGGACGGGCCCGCACAGCGGCTACCTGAAGCCCGGGTCCCTCGCGCTGAGCAACCTCGCCCTGATCGCCCTCGGCCGCGACGCGGAGGTCACCCATGTCTGAAGCCCAGGCCTACGACCAAGCCCAGGACCATGAAGAGGGCAAGGACCATGAAGAGGGCAAGGGCCGCGAAGAGGGCAAGAACCGCGACGGGGCCGTGGACGCGCTGCGCGCCTTCGCGATCCTCGGCGTCGTGCTCGGCCACTGGCTCGTCACCGCGCTCGTCGTGGACGGCCCTGGCCACCGGCTGCACGTCACCAGCCCCCTCAAGACGATGCCCGAACTGGCCCCCATCTCCTGGGTCCTGCAAACGCTCGCCGTCTTCTTCTTCGTCGGCGGCTACTCGGCGGCCAAGAGCCTGCGTCCCGGCGAGGCCTGGGGCCGCCGCCTGCGGCGGCGCCTGGCGCGCTTCGCGCGGCCCCTGCCCGCGCTGGGGCTCGTCTGGCTCCCCGTCGCCGCGGCCCTGTCATGGGCCGGGTTCTCGGGGAGCAGCATCCGCGTCCTCGTCGAGCTGGTGCTGAGCCCGCTGTGGTTCCTCTGCGTCTACGTGGTGCTGACGGCGCTCACCCCGCTCATCGCCACCGCGTGGAACCGGTTCGGGATCGCGGGCGCGGCGGTCCTCGCCACCGCGACCGCCGGGATCGACGTCGGCCGGTTCGCCCTCGGCGCACCCGGCTGGACGGGCTGGGCCACCGTCCTCACCGCCTGGCTCCTGCCGTTCTATCTCGGCATCGGCTGGGCGGACGGAGCGCTGCGGTCCCGCAGGGCCGGGCTCGCCCTGCTGGGCGGGGGCGCCGCGTCGGCCGCGCTCCTCGTCCTGTTCGCCGGATACCCGGCGAGCATGGTCGGCGTCCCCGGCGCCGCGGTCTCCAACCTCAGCCCGCCCACCCTCGCCGCGGTCGCGTTCGGCCTCGCCCAGACGGGCCTCGCCGTCCTGCTGCACGGGCCCCTGACCCGCTGGACGCGGCGCGCGGGGCCCCGTTCGGTGATCGCCGCGGCCAACCGCTCCGCGATGGCGATCTACCTCTGGCACCAGACCGCGATGATCTCCGTCACCGTGGGGGCGCTGCTCGCGTTCGGTAGGCTGAACGGGTTGCACACCGTGCCCGACCAGCCGGAATGGGTCGCCGAGCGGCTCGCCTGGCTGGTCGCCTTCGGTGGCGCGCTCGCCGCCGGCAGGGCGGTGGCCGCCGCCCGGAGGCCGCGGCCGCTCGTGCGCGGCACCGCCCCGGGAACCAACCCGGCCCCCGGCCCGTACATCTCCAGAGGCGTCTCCTGACCCGCCAGGGGGTGAGCCGAACCCGCACCGATCTTCGATGGTAGAAAGGCGACGATGCCGCCGCACCTCACGACGACCTCGCCGCGCCCCGGGCGACGGCACGCCCGCCGGCTCCGGCGGGCCACGGCCGCCGCCGCCTCCATCGGAGTGGTGATGCTGACCACCGCGGGGACGGGCCACGCCGACCCCTACGCGGCCCCCGTCGCGGTCCCCAAGATGGCCCCCTCGACGCTGGACGTCCGGTACGCGGCCGAGCGCGGCTCCATCGAGAAGGCCCTCAAGACGGCGGAGAAGGTCGGCGACGCCCCGCGGCAGAAGGCGCTCGGAGGGTTCCTCCAGCCCGGACGCCACTTCCTGTACTTCGACCCGCGCGGCCGGGGCCGGGCCATCGAGGTGATCGGCGACCTCACCCGGGCGCAGCGCGTCGCGGTGCTCGTCCCGGGCGCCGACACCACGCTGTCCTCGTTCGACAAGCGGGGCGGCAAGCCGTGGTCGACGCCGGGCGGGGGCGCCCGCGCCGTCTACGCGCAGGCCCGCGCCGCATCGCCGGAGCCCGGGCTGGCGGTCGTCGCCTGGCTCGGCTACGCGGCCCCCAAGACGTTCAGCGGCGACGTCCTCACCAGCGACCGGGCCACCGAAGGCGCCGTCCAGCTCCGCAAGTTCATGAAGGGCGTCCACCAGGTCAACCCCCGCGCGAGCGTGGGCCTCCTCTGCCACAGCTACGGATCCGTGGTCTGCGGCCGCGCCGCGTTGGACGGCTCCAACAGCGCCGCCTGGAAGCAGGTCACCGACATCGCCCTCTACGGCAGCCCGGGAACGACCGCCTGGTCGGCGTCCAAGTTCGGCGGGACGGCCCGCGTCTGGGCCGGGCGGGGCGCGACCGACTGGATGGAGGACGTCCCGCACGTGCGGATCTTCGGGCTGGGGCTCGGCCCCGACCCGGTCTCCCGCGGCTTCGGCGCGCGGGTCTTCGACGCCGGGGGCGGCGGCCACAGCGACTACCTCGCACCCGGTTCCGCGTCCCTGCGCAACCTCACCGGCATCGCGCTCGGGCACGCCTCCGAGGTGACCCGCGGCTGACCCGTTTGCTCACTTCCGGCCAGGACACCGCGGGTGTGGTGGCACCCTGGGGTGGTGAACACCGCGAACGACGCCGAGATCCGCGAGCAGACCACCCAGCGCCTGGAGAAGGCGATGGGGACCTTCGGCACCGCGGCGCTGAGCAGCATGGAGGAGCAGCTCCCCTGGTTCCGCCGCATGCCCGCCGACCAGCGCTCCTGGATCGGGCTCGTCGCGCAGGCCGGCATCGCCGCGTTCGTGGAGTGGTTCAAGAGCAACGAGCGGAGCCGCCCGGCCATCGCCGGTGAGGTGTTCGGCACCGCGCCGCGCGAGCTGCTGCGCTCCATCAAGCTCCAGCACACCATCGACATGATCCGCGTCATCATCGACGTGGTGGAGACCCGGCTCGCCGAGCTGGCCGCGCCCGGCGGCGAGGCCCAGCTGCGCGAGGCCATCCTGCGCTACACCCGTGACGTGGCGTTCGGCGCCGCCCAGGTCTACGCCCGCGCCGCCGAGACCCGCGCCGCCTGGGACGCCCGCCTGGAGGCCCTCGTCGTCAACGCGGTGCTGCGCGACGAGGTCGACGACGGCATGCACTCCTGGGCCGCCGCGCTCGGCTGGACCTCCAAGCCCGTCACCGTCATCGCGGGCTTCACCCCGGAGGACGAGGAGCCCGAGGTCACCATCGACCAGATGCAGCTCGCCGCGCGCCGCGCCCGCGCCGACGTGCTCGCCGGCGTCCAGGGGCACCGGGTCGTCGTGATCGTCGGCGGCGACACCGACCCCATGGAGGCCGCCCGCCCGATCGCCGCCAAGTGCGGGCCGGGCCCGGTCGTCGTCGGCCCGCAGGTCGCCGACCTCTACGAGTCCACGAGCTCCGCCCGCGCCGCCGTCGCGGGCCTCCGCGCCGCCGCCGGCTGGCCGGACGCGCCCCGTCCCGTCCTCGCCTCCGAGCTCCTGCCCGAGCGCGCCCTCGACGGCGACGACGAGGCGCGCCGCTACCTGGTGGAGAGCGTCTACAACCCGATGCTCGCCGCCGGCGCCCCGCTCCTCGACACGCTCACCACCTACCTCGAGCAGGGCTCCTCCCTGGAGGCCACCGCCCGGCTCCTGTTCGTCCACCCCAACACCGTCCGCTACCGGCTGCGGCGGGTCAGCGAGCTGACCGGCCTCGCCCCCACCGACGGCCGCAACGCCTTCACGCTCCGCATCGCCCTCGTCCTCGGCCGCTTCCACTCCCGCGCCGCCAGGGGCCAGGGGCAGTGACCGGCGTCGCACCGGCGCGTTGGCCGGTGCTTACAGGCGCTCACCAGGGTTCCTTGTAGGGGTCGTACAAAGCGCCAAGACCAAAGTTCGTCGTGATCGGCATCGTGGGCGCGACCACATGACGGCAGGCTGGACGCTGTGATACTCCTCGCATCGCCCGGCCAGGGCGCCCAGACCCCCGGCTTCCTGCAGCCATGGCTAGAGATACCCGGAGTCGCCGACCGGCTCGCGTGGTGGTCGGCGGTCACGGGTCTCGACCTGGTCCGCTACGGGACGGTCGCGGACGCCGAGGAGATCCGTGACACCGCGGTCGCGCAGCCGCTGCTCGTCGCCGCCGCGCTCGCCGCCTGCGAGGTGCTCTACGAGGACGCCCCCGCCGGCAGGCCGGGGCCGGACGCCGTCGCCGGGCACAGCGTCGGCGAGCTGGCCGCCGCCGCGATCGCCGGGGTGCTGACCCCCGAGGCCGCGCTGGTTTTGGTCCGGGAGCGGGGCCGGGCGATGGCCGAGGCCGCCGCCGTCACCGAGACCGGCATGACGGCCGTGCTCGGCGGCGATGCCGACGAGGTCCTCGCCGCGATCGACAAGCACGGGCTCACCCCCGCCAACGTCAACGGCGCCGGCCAGGTCGTCGCCGCCGGGACGACCGAGCGGCTCGCGCGGTTCGCCGAGGAGCCGCCCGCCAAGGCGCGGCTGCGGTCGCTGTCGGTCGCGGGCGCGTTCCACACCGAGCACATGGAGCCCGCCGTCGGCGTCCTGCGGCGGCTGGCGCCCGGCGTCCCCGTCGAGGACCCGCGGGCGAAGCTGCTCCAGAACCGCGACGGCGCCGTGGTCGAGGACGGCCGCGAGTTCCTCGCCCGGCTCGTCGAGCAGGTCAGCGCCCCCGTCCGCTGGGACTCGTGCATGGCGACCATGCGGGAGCTCGGCGTCACCGGGATCATCGAGCTGCCGCCCGCCGGGACGCTCACCGGGCTCGCCCGGCGCGAGCTGAAGGGCGTCGAGCTGGTCGCCCTCAAGACCCCCGCCGACCTGGACAAGGCCCGCGAGCTGATCAAGGCGGACGCGTCATGACCGCGCTCACCATCCCCGAGGCGGCGGCCGGCGCCCGCATCCTGGCGTTCGGCGACTACCGCCCCGCCCGCATCGTCACCAACGACGAGCTCGCCGAGACCGTCGACACCAACGACGAGTGGATCCGCAGCCGCGTCGGCATCTCCGAGCGGCGCATCGCCGGAGACGACGAGGGCATCGTCGAGCTCGGCGTGCACGCGGCGGGCAAGGCGCTCGCGGGCAGCGGCCTCGCCCCCTCCGACATCGACCTCGTGATCCTCGCGACCTGCTCGGCGGAGACGCCGATGCCGGGGCACGCCGCGCAGGTCGCGCACCGCCTCGGCATCGAGGCGCCCGGCGCCTTCGACCTCAACGCCGCGTGCGCCGGCTTCTGCTACGCGCTCGGCACCGCCAGCGCCGCCGTCCGGGCCGGCAGCGCCCGCAACGTGCTGGTGATCGGCGCGGAGAAGATGTCCCAGTGGGTGGACTGGACCGACCGCTCCACCTGCATCATCTTCGCCGACGGGGCGGGCGCGGCGGTCGTCGCGCCGAGCGAGGCCCCCGGCATCGGCCCGGTCGTGTGGGGCAGCGCCGGCGACAAGTACGACAAGATCATCATTGACGACCGCAACTCGTTCATCCGGCAGGAGGGGCAGGCGGTGTTCCGCTGGGCCACCAGCGCCATCGCGCCCATCGCCCTCCAGGCGTGCGAGCGGGCCGGGGTGAAGCCCGAGGAGCTCGCGGCGGTCGTCCCGCACCAGGCCAACCTGCGGATCATCGAGGCGATCGCCCGCAAGGTGAAGGCCTCCAACGCCGTCGTGGCCGACGACATCGTGCAGTCCGGCAACACCTCGGGCGCCTCGATCCCGCTGGCCCTGTCCCGAATGATCGAACGCGGCGACGTGCCGTCCGGCGCCCCGGCCCTGCTGGTCGGGTTCGGCGCCGGACTGTCCTACGCTGCCCAAGTCATCCAGATCCCGTAGGCCGTCACGCCTGAACGCAGGCTCTGGACCAACCCACCGAAGGAGAACGCAGAACCATGGCAGTCGCCACCGAACAGCAGATCCTGGACGGCCTCGCCGAGATCATCGACGAGATCGTCGGCATCGACAAGTCCGAGGTCACCCCGGAGAAGAACTTCATCGACGACCTCGACATCGACTCGCTGTCGATGGTCGAGATCGCGGTGGCCGCCCAGGACAAGTTCGGCGTCGAGATCCCCGACGACGAGCTGCGCAACCTGAAGACGGTCAAGGACGTCATCAACTTCGTCCAGAACCTGCAGAGCTGAGCCGCGGGAGGGCGCGCCGCCACCCGGGAGGCGGCGCGCCCTGCCCTCCTCCCCTCACAGTCCGCAAGGAGCACCCAATATGAGCAAGAGCCAGACCAGGGTCGTCGTGACCGGTCTCGGTGCAACGACCCCACTCGGCGGCGACCTGCCGTCGACCTGGTCCGCCCTGCTCGCCGGCGAGTCCGGTATCCGCAAGCTGGACTGGGAGGGCGTCGAGGACCTGCCGGTCCGGTTCGCCGCGACGCTGAAGGTCGACCCGTCCGAGGTGATGCCGAAGCAGAACCTGCGCCGGCTCGACCGCAACCAGGCGATCGCGCTGATCGCCGCGCGCGAGGCCTGGACGAGCGCCGGGTTCGCCGCGCCGACGGGCGGCAAGCCGCAGAAGGGCATGGAGCGCCCCGGCGTCGAGGGCGGCTTCACCGTGGACGGCGAGCGCCTCGGCGTGGTGCTGTCCAGCGGCATCGGCGGCCTGCACACCGCCCTGAACAGCTATGACGTCTTCCGGGAGAAGGGCTGGTCGCGGGTCTCGCCCTTCACCGTCCCGATGCTGATGCCGAACGGCGCCTCCGGGCACGTCGGCATCGAGTTCGGCGCGATGGCCGGCTCGCACGCCCTGGTCAGCGCCTGCGCGTCCAGCGGCGAGGCCGTCGGGTACGCCATCGACATGATCCGCGCGGGCCGCGCCGACGTGGTGATCTGCGGTGGCACCGAGTCGTGCATACACCCCCTGCAGATGGCCTCGTTCGGGGCGATGCGCGCGATGTCGACCCGCAACGAGGAGCCGGAGCGCGCGTCCCGGCCCTACGACAAGAACCGCGACGGGTTCGTGCTCGGCGAGGGCGCCGCCGTGATGATCCTGGAGTCGGAGGAGCACGCCCGCGCCCGCGGCGCGAACATCCACGGCTTCGCGGCCGGCTGCGGCTACTCCGGCGACGCCTACGACATCGTGCTGCCCGACCCGTCCGGCTCGGGGCAGGCGAAGGCGATGCAGCGGGCCCTCAAGGACGCGGGCCTGGAGCCGACCGACCTCGTCCACATCAACGCGCACGCCACCTCCACCCCCGCGGGCGACGTCGCGGAGCTCGCCTCCATCAAGGCGGGGCTCGGCGAGGAGGCCGCCCGCCAGGTGGTCATCACCGCGACCAAGTCGATGACCGGGCACCTGCTCGGCGGCGCCGGCGCGCTCGAGTCGATCTTCACGGTGCTCGCGCTCAAGGAGGGGCTCGTCCCCTTCGTGGCGAACCTGGAGGACATCGACGACGAGGTCGACCTCGACATCGCCCGCGA
Organism: Spirillospora sp. NPDC049024; assembly: GCF_040649235.1. Taxonomy (NCBI): domain Bacteria; kingdom Bacillati; phylum Actinomycetota; class Actinomycetes; order Streptosporangiales; family Thermomonosporaceae; genus Spirillospora; species Spirillospora sp. NPDC049024. Next base: position 15,917 of record NZ_JBEZFD010000011.1, on the reverse strand, counting down.
CGAGCCCCGCAAGCTCCCGGACGGCCCGGCAGCGGCGCTCAACAACTCGTTCGGATTCGGCGGCCACAACGTGTCGGTCGCCTTCCAGCGCGCTCTCTGATCCGTCTCGTCGAACGGCCCGGCCGGGGTTCCCGCCGGGCCGTTCGCGTGCGCTCGTCCGGCCGCGCCCGTCCGGCCCGCGCTCGTTCGTTCATGGGACCTTGAGGGTGACGAGCGCGATGTCGTCGCGCGGCACGCCGTCCTGGAAGTCCAGGACGCGGTCGGCGACGCGGGCGGTGATGCCGTCGGCGTCGAGGGCCCGCACCTCCGACAGCAGGTCGGCGAGCCGTTCCTCGCCGAACAGCTCCGCGTCGCTGCGCGCCTCGCTGACGCCGTCGGTGAAGAAGAGGACGGCGTCGCCGGACCGCAGCTCCACGGCCTCGTCGGCGAGCACCACGTCCTCGAACACGCCGAGCAGGTCGCCGGTCCGGCCGATGGACCGCACCTCGCCCGCGGCGGTGCCCAGAAGCGGCGCGGGATGCCCGCCGAGCGAGACCGTCAGGAGCGGCCCGCCGCCCGGACCGCGCTCGATACCGGCGTAGACGGCGGTGCAGAACCGCTCCGCGCGGGGGCGCAGCAGGGACGAGTTCAGCCTGCGGAGGACGCCGGCGGGCGAGTCGGCCTCCGTGGCGACGGCCCGCACCGTGTGCCGCGCCAGGCTCGTCACCACCGCGGCCTCGACCCCCTTGCCGCACACGTCCCCCAGCACCAGCCCCCACCGGTCGGGAGAGACCTCGAACACGTCGTAGAAGTCCCCTCCCACCTCGTCGCCGGCCCCGGCCGGGCGGTAGGCGCCGCCCACCTCCAGGCCGGGCACGGGCGGCAGCGCGGGCGGGATGAAGCTGCGCTGGAGGGTCTCGGCGAGCTGCCGGACGCGCGCCTCCGACTCCCGCGCGCGGCCGCGGGCGTGGAGCAGCTCCCGCTCGTACTCCCGGCGGTCGGTGGCCTGGAAGACGCTCACCAGGACGGCGGCGGGCCCGCCCGGCTCCTCCGGGTGCAGCGTCGAGTTGACCAGGACGGGCAGCCGCTCGCCGTCCGCGCACCTCAGGTCGACGGCGATCTCCCGGACCTCGCCCTGCATGGTCAGCAGTGGTGTGAAGTGCGTCTCGTAGTAGATGCGGTCCCCGATCGGGAGCAGCTCCTGGAAGCGCGTGCCGCCGAGCAGGTCTTCGGCGCGGTGGCCCGTCCAGTCGAGGAACGTCCGGTTGACCCTGGTGATCGTGCCGTCCGGGCGCAGCGACAGGTAGCCGCAGGGCGCGTGCTCGTAGAGGGTGCGCAGGCGGGCGAGTTCGTCATCCGTGCCGGCCATCGCGGCCACCCGGAACCTTCGCCAGGAAATCCCTGATCGCCGCGATCGTCTCCTCGGGCGCGCTCAGGTTGGGGCAGTGCCCGGTCGCCTTCATCCTCACCAGCTCGCTCCCGGGGATGGCGCGGTGCACGTACTCCCCCACCGCCTCCGGGGCGATGATGTCGTCCGAGCACTGCAGGAGCAGCGCCGGGACGCTCAGTTCGGCCAGGTCGGCCCGGTTGTCGGACAGGAAGGTCACGCGCGCGAACTGCCGCATGATCGCGGGGTCGGTGCGGCAGAAGGAGTTGGTCAGCTCCCGGCCCAGCTCGGGCCGTTCCGGATTCCCCATGATCAGCGGCGCCATCCGGCTGGACCAGCCGAGATAGTTGCTCTCCAGCGACTCGAGGAGCTCGGTGATGTCGGCGCCGGTGAACCCGCCGACGTAGTCGCCCTCGTCGACGTAGCGGGGCGAGGGGCCGACCAGCACGAGGCCGGCGAAGCGGTCCGGCTCCCGGTTGGCCGCCAGCACGCCGATCATCGCGCTGACGGAGTGCCCGACGAAGACCACGTCGCGGAGGCCCAGTTCGTGGACGATGTCCAGGACGTCCTCGGCGTAGGCGTCCAGGGTGTCGTACCGGTCCGGCGAGTAGGCCGCCAGATCCGAGTCCCCCATCCCGACGTGGTCGAAGAGGACGACCCGATGGTCGGCCTCGAAGGCGGGCGCGGTGAGCCGCCACATCGTCTGGTCGCAGCCGAACCCGTGCGCGAAGAGGAGGGGCTGCTCTGACCGTCGGCCCAGGTCGTGGACGTTGTTGCGGGTCAATGCGGTCATTGCCCCAGCCTGCCCCGGACCTCCCGTTTCCACACCTCCCGGGCCGCCCGGTCGCGGGCGTGAGCGCCTCCCGATCGGGCGGAGCGTACGCGTTGCGGGACGGGTACGCTTCGCGCGGACGGCGCCCGGCCGGCCGTTCGGACGGCGGCCGGGCGGCTCAGACGGCGGCGTGCAGCCAGCGGACGGGGGCGCCGTCGCCGGCCCTGCGGAAGGGCTCCAGCTCGTTGTCCCACGGCGTGCCGAGCAGCCGGTCGAGCTCCTGCTCCAGGGCGGTCTTGCCGACGGCGGCGTTCGCCATCACCGCGCGGAGCCGGTCTTCGGGGATCATGATGTCGCCGTTGGCGCCGATGACCCCCGTGAACACCCCGAGGGACGGGGTGAAGCTGAAGCGGACGCCGTCGGTGCCGGGCGTCGGATCCTCGGTGGCCTCGAACCGCACCAGTTTCCAGTTGCGCAGCGCGGAGGTGATGCCCGCGGCGGTGCCGGGCCTGCCCTCCCAATGAAGCTCGGCGCGCAGGGTTCCGGGCGCGGCCGGCTGATCTGCCCACTCAAGGGAAACGGGCACCCCAAGAACACCTGCGGCGGCCCACTCGATGTGCGGGCTCAGCGCAGGTGGCGCGGAGTGGACGTAAAAAACGCCACGTGCGGTCACCGGACCTCCTGGATCTGTACCGAGGCTCGTCTTCCCCTACGGCCTCGTACGTCCCAAGTCGGCGTCCGCGTCCCTCATTGTGCATCATCGGCCCGAGTCGCACCACCGGGAGTTCGCAGTTTGTTGAACGCTTGAACACAGGATGCACATCGTTCACCCGGCACTTCCGGCAAGATCCACTATTGCGGGCGCCCCGCCGCCGTGCCCGCGCCCCGGAGTGAGACTCCTCACCGAGCCGCGTTCGGCCACCTTCGGCCCTCAACTGGACACGCTGAGTCATTGGGCGGGCACGATGGGCGAAGGGGGCCGGTTCGTGGAGAGCGAGGGGCGATGTTCGATCAACAGGCGCGGCTCGACCGGGTGCTGGCGCGGCATCCGGACGCGGTCGTGGTGGAGCCGATGCCGGGGCGGCCGGCGCTGGTCCGCCGGGACGAGATCCTGGTCGCCGGGCGGGACGCCGGCGCGGCCGAGGCGCTGGTGCGGCGCTGGTTCGACTCGCGCCACGACGAGGGCGGCGTCGCGCGGCTGCGGCTGCGCGCCCCCGCGAAGGTCGACGTGTGCGAGCTGGCGTCCGTGCTCGGCGGCGCCGACCGGCGGCACCGCAGGCTGAGCGTGTCGCCGAACCACCTCGTCCTCGGCCAGCCGATGTGGTGGAGCGGCCCCGCGGACCTGCCCCGGCCCGCCGCTCCCCTGCCCGCGCCGAGGCGCGCCCCCGTCCGGCGGGACGTGACGGTCGCGATCCTGGACACCGGCCTGGCGCCGCACCCCTGGTACGAGGACGAGGAGTGGTTCCGCGAGCAGCGGGACGAGGTGGCGGAGGTCCTGGACGCCGATCTCGACTTCACGCTGGACGCGCAGGCCGGGCACGGGACGTTCATCGCGGGCGTCGTCCTGTCGCAGGCGCCGTCCGCCGTGCTGCGGGCCCGCCGCGTCATAGGCGGCGACGGGGTCGGCGACGAGCTGGACGTGATCCGGGCGCTGGAGTGGCTCGCCGCCTGGGGCCGCGCCGACGTCGTCAACATCTCGCTCGGCTGCCACACCTACGACGACCGGCCCTCGCCGGTGCTGTCCCAGGCGGTCACCGCGCTCGGCCGCCGCACGGTCGTCGCGGCGTGCGCGGGGAACGCGGCGACGGACCGCCCGTTCTGGCCCGCCGCGATGAAGCCGGTCATCGGGGTCGGCGCCCTGGACGGCGACGACCGGGCCTGGTTCTCCAACCACGGCTGGTGGGTGGACGCGTGCGCGCAGGGCGTCGGCCTGGCCAGCGCCTTCGTCCGGTTCGACGGCCCCCGCGCCGCGGTGAACGGGTCCGATCCCGACCGGTTCGAGGGCTTCGCGACATGGAGCGGGACGTCCTTCGCGACGCCGGTCGTGGCGGGCCGGATCGCCGCCGTCGCGGCGGAGGAGGGCATCGGCGCGCCCGAGGCGGCCGACCGCGTCCTGGATCCCGCGCGGCACCCGGTTCTTCCGGGTCTCGGCACCGAAGTCCACACTGCGTCATCGGTCGATGCCTTAGGGTGAAAGTGGAGCAGGGGGCCTCGGTAGGAGACTTCGGTGGCCCATAGGGACGATGCCCATAGGGACGACACGGACGAGCTGGTGGTCCGGGCACGCGACGGCGACGGGGACGCGTGGGCCCGGCTGGTCGAGCGGCACAGCGGGCTGCTGTGGTCGATCGCCCGCTCGTACGGTTTGAACGACGCGGACGCGGGCGACGCCGTGCAGACGACATGGCTGCGGCTGGTGGAGCGCATCGGGGAGCTGCGCGAGCCGGCCGCCGCGGCGTGCTGGCTGGCCACGACCGCGCGGAACGAGAGCCTGCGGCTGGCGCGCCGGCGCGGTCGTCCGCTTCCGCCGGTGCCCGCGCCGCGCGCGGCGGAACCCGAGCCCGACCGGGTGGTCGCGGCGCGCGAGCGGCTCGGCCTGGTCGGCGCGGCGCTGGAGCGGCTGCCGCTGCGCTGCCGGACGCTGCTGCGGCTGTTCGCGCTCGCACCGAGCCACGCCGAGCTGGCCGCCGCCCTCGGCATCCCCGTCGGCAGCGTCGGCCCCACGCGGGCGCGCTGCCTGGAGTCGCTGCGGAGGCTCGTCCCGTGAACGACGACGAGCTGATGGCGGGGATCCGCGAGACGTTCGAGGTCCTCGACCCCGTGCCGCCGGCCGTCCTCGCGGCGGCCCGCGCGTCGATCGCGTGGCGGGCGCCGTCCGCGCGGCTGGCGGAGCTGGCGCACGACCAGGACGGGCACCCGGCCGGGGTGCGCGGCGGCCGGCCCCGGACCCTGACGTTCACCTGCCCCGCCGCGACGGTCGAGATCGAGGTTTCCCCGGACGGCCGGTACCGGGAGGTCCACGGGCGGCTGGACCCGGCCGCCCCGGCGCTCGTCGAGGTCCGCCACCGCGACCTGCCGCCGGGCGGGGCCACGGCGCGCACGGACCCGGCCGGCATGTTCTGGCTGCCGCGCGTCCCGTCCGGGCTGGTGAGCCTGATCCTGCGGCTGGACGACGGGACGTCGATCGTCACGAGCTGGATCCGGCTGTGACCGGGCGCGACGAGCGCGCCCTGCTGCGGCTGGCGGCCGAGGCCCCCGCGACCGCACTCACCCGCGCGCTCGCGTTGCTGGAGGACGGCGGCGGGATCCTGCCCTTGCGCGTGGCCGGCCTGGCCGCCAAGGAACTGGGGCGGCTGGACGAGGGGGTCGCCTTCCTCCAACGCGCCCTGGAACTGGCGTCCGGGTCCGATCCGTATGCGGCGGCGCAGGTGCGGATGAACCTCGTCGGGCTGCTCACGGCGCGCGGCGAGGTCACCGAGGCGCTCGCCCACGCTCGCCGGGCGGCGTCCGTCCTGCACGGTCCCGACGCCGACCGCCTGGCCGCGAACACGGCAGGCGCTCTCGCGCGGGCCGGACGTCTGGAGGAGGCACACGAGGTCGCCGTGCAGGCCCTGCCCCGGTTGCGTGAAGGGCACGACCCCGCCGCGCTCAACGGCCTGCTCACCAACCTCGGCCTGGCACGGGCGTTCCGCGGCGACTACGACGGCGCGGAGGAGGCTCTGGCCGAAGCCGTCGCCGTGGGGGAAGCCGCCGGGTTACGCCACCAGACGGCCATGGCGAAGGGGAACCTGGCGTTCACGGTGTCGCGGCGTGGCGACGTCCCGCGCGCGCTTCGCCTCTTCGCAGAGGCCGAACCGGGCCTGACCGGTGAGCGCCTGGCACAGTGCCGGTTCGACCAGGCGGAGACCCTCATCATGGCCGGTCTGCCAGGGGAGGCGCGTCCTGTCCTCACCGCCGCCTTGGAGGCCGCCACAACGAACGGCTACGGATGCGACATCGCGGACGGCTACCTGCTCCTCGCCCACGCCGAACTGGCCGACGGGAATTCCGAACAGGCCACCGTGGCGGCCGAGCGGGCCCGCACGACGTTCGCCCAGCAGAACCGCACAGGGTGGGCGCTCCTGGCCGAGCACGTGCTGCTCAAGGTCCGGTGGGCGTCCGGGGAGCGCTCGCCCGTCCTGCTCCGCTCCGCCACGGCGGCGGCAGAACGGCTGGAGGGCGCCGGCTGGGCGGACGCCGCCGACGAGGCCCGCATCATCGCCGCGCGCGTGGCGCTGTCACTGGGCCGCCCTGCAGGCCATCTCCTGGCCTCCGTCCGGCGGACGTGCGGCCCGGCCTCGGCCCGGATCGCCGCCTGGCACGCGATAGCCCTCGAACGCTCCTCCCGGGACGCCCGCAGGGGCGCGCTCGCGGCGGTGCGCGCCGGGCTGGAGGTCACCGAGGAGCACGCGGAGGTCCTGGACGCGCTCGACCTGCGCGCCCGCGCGGCGGGCCTGGCCGCGGAGCTGGCGGAGCTCGGCCTCCGCCTGTCCGGGTCGGCGCGGGAGCTGCTCGCCGTGGAGGAGCGGCGGCGGGCCATCGCGCGGCCCGTCCGCGTCCGCCCGCCCAAGGACCCCGAGCGCGCCGCGGCGCTGACGGCGCTGCGCGCCCTCAGCGTCGACCGCACCGCCGACACGGCCCGCGGCGGAGCCCCGTCCGCCGCGGCGGCGGACCTGGCCGAGCTGGAGGACAGGATCCGCGAACGGACGCGCCGCCGCCCGTCCGGCGCGTCCCCGGGACGCCCGGCCACGGCCGGCGCGGTGGCCGCCGCGCTAAGCGACCGCGCCCTCGTCGAGCTGATCGCGATCGGCGGCGAGCTGCACGCCGTCACCGTCGCGGGCGGCCGCCTCCGCCGGCACCGCCTCGGCGCGCAGGAGGAGGCGCTGCGCGAGACCGTCCTGCTCCGCTTCGCGGCCCGCCGCCTCGCCGAGGACGGCCGCCGGCCGGAGCCGTCCGCCCTCACGGGTGCGGCGGAACGCCTCGACCGCCTCCTACTCGATCCGCTTCACGCCGTCCTGGGCGACCGGGAACTGGTGATCGCTCCGACGGGCGCGCTGCACGGGCTGCCCTGGGCGGCCCTCCCGTCCCTGGCCGGACGCCCGGTCACGATCGTCCCGTCCGCACGGGCCTGGCTCCAGGCCTGCACGCGCGCCCCCTCCGACGGGCATGCCGTCCTCGTGGCGGGCCCCGACCTTCTGCACGCCGACCGTGAGATCGCCGCCCTCCGCCGCCTCCACCCGGACGCCGTCGTCCTGGACGGGCCCGACGCCCGCGCCGAGCCCGTCCGCGACGCCCTGGAAGGGGCCGCCCTCGCCCACATCGCCGCCCACGGCGAGTTCCACCAGGGCAACGCCCTGTTCTCGCGCCTGCGCCTGGCCGACGGCCCGCTCATGGTCCACGACCTTGACGAGCTGACCGATCCGCCGCACCTGATCGTCCTGTCCGCGTGCGACATCGGCCGCGCCGACGAGGGCGACGCCGTCCTCGGCATGGCCGGCGCCCTCCTCGCCCTCGGCACCGCCACCGTCATCGCCAGCGTCCTGCCCGTCCGGGACGACGCGACCCCCGCCTTCATGACCGCCTTCCATACGGCCCTGGCTGACGGCCTGGCCCCCTCCCGGGCGCTGGCCGCCATCCCCCGGACCCCGGCCACCGCCGGTTTCCTGGCCATGGGCGCCGGCTGAGACGGGCCCGGAGCGCGGGTCAGCCGTCGCCGGTGGCGACCGGGTTGCCGGGGTCGGTCACCCAGTTCGACCAGGACCCCACGTAGAGGGCGGCCGGGATGCCGGCGAGGTGGAGGGCGAGGATCTCGTGCGCGGCGGTGACGCCCGAGCCGCAGTAGGCGCCGACGTCGAGGGCGTCGGTGGCGCCGAGCTGGGCGAACCGCTCGCGCAGCAGTTCGGGCGGCAGGAACCGGCCGTCGACGCCGACGTTGCCGGACGTGGGGGCGTTGCGCGCGCCCGGGATGTGCCCGGCGACGGGGTCGACCGGCTCCTGCTCGCCGCGGTAGCGCTCGGCGGCGCGGGCGTCCAGCAGCACCCCCGCCCGGGCCAGCTCCGCGGCGCCCTCGGCGTCCAGCACGGGCAGGCGGCCGGGGTCGGCGGTGAAGCCGCCCGGCTTGACCTCGGGCTCGGCGGTGCTCACCGCGTGCCCGGCCTCCGCCCAGGCGCGGTACCCGCCGTCCAGGACGCGGACCCGCTCGTGCCCGAAGTAGCGCAGCGACCACCAGACCCGGGCGGCCGCCGTGGAGTCGGCGTCGTCGTACACCACGACCAGGCTGTCGGCCGAGACGCCGGCGCGGCGCATCGCGGCCTCGAAGGCGGCGGGGTCCGGCAGGGGGTGGCGCCCGCCGGGGCCGGGCGGCCCGGCCACGTCGCGGTCGAGGTCGACGAACACGGCACCCGGCAGGTGCCCCTTGCGGTAGGACTCGATCCCCGGCGGTCCGGCCAGATGCCATCGCACGTCCAGCAGGACCACGTTCGCCTGTCCTCGGAGCAGCCGGTCCAGCGCGGGCACTTCGATGAGAGGGTGCACATCGCCAGTTTGGCCGTCGTTGCCCCGATTAGGGAGGGGCGAATCCGGGTTCATCTCAACTCCGCACGGGATCTCAGGGCCGGGACGCGGTGAGCAGCGGCACCAGTTGCTCGGCCGGGACGAGGGAGCCGTGCATGCCGACCATCCGGTCCAGCCAGGGCTCCCGCTCGGACGCGGTGATCGCGAGGTCGGCGTGCGGGACGGCGATCACGTCGCCGACGCGTTCCAGCATCCCGGGGCCGATCCGGCCGAACCATCCGTTCTCCGCCGCCTGCTCGCTGCTGACGACCCATGCCCGGTCGCCCAGCAGGGCCGTCCAGGCGGCGAGCACGTCGTCGTGGGCGCCCGGCTCGCTGTAGACGTAGCGGGCACGGGCGTCCCCGCCGAGCAGGGCGACGCCCTCCCCCAGTTCGGGGACGGTGTCGGCGTCGATCCGCTCGCCCGGGTCGACCATGCCGTGGTCGGCGGTCACGTGCAGGGACGACCCCGGCGGCAGCACGGACGCGATCTCCTGCGCGAGGAGGTCGACGAACCGCAGCTGGTGCCGCCAGTCGGCCGACCCGACCCCGAACCGGTGGCCGGTCGCGTCGAGGTCGCCGTGGTAGACGGTGACGTAGGACCGGTCGCCGCGGCGCAGGGCCAGCTCGGCGCGGCCGACCAGCTGGCCGAGGCCGGCGGCTCCCACGTAGTCGGCGCCCCGCGCGGTGGCGCGGCTGAGGCTCGACTTCCGGTACAGGGGGTTCGACACGTACGCCACCTCGACGCCGTCCGCCGCCGCCCGGCCGTAGACGGTCGGGACCGGCTGGAACGTCTCGGGGTCGACGGTGTCGTCCCCCCAGCGCAGGAGGTTCAGCAGCCGGCCGGTGCCGGGGACCGCGACCTGCACGCCGAGCAGGCCGTGCTCACCGGGCGGGGCGCCGGTCGCCAGCGAGCCGAGGCTGCTGACGGTCGTCGCCGGGAACCCGGCGGTGATCGGGCCGCCTTCCAGCGCGTTCAGGAAGGGCGCCTCGGCGGGGTGGGCCTTCAGCTGCTCCCAGCCGAGGCCGTCGACCAGCAGCACGCAGACGCGCGGCACGGCGGGCAGGCCGAGGACGTTGGGCGCGCCCGGGACGCCCAGCGCGGCCAGCGCGGAAACCGGCAGGTCGGCCAGCGCGCCCTCTCCGTAACGCGGGACGGGCGGTGCGGCGATGGGCGCGCCTTGGCGGGGCTCGCCGCCCCCTCCGGCGGGCACCCCGCTCACTTGGCGGTCGCGGCGGACAGTTCCTCGGCGAACGCCAGCACCTGGCTCACGGCGTCCGCGCCGTCCGCGGCCTCGCTGACCCGCAGCGACAGGTCGTCGGCGGTGACGCTGCCGGTGTAGCCGTGGTCGGCCTCGCAGTTCTCGTCGCCGCACGTCGCGGGTTCGAGGTCGATGTGGGCGATGGCGCCCCAGCCGATGGTCAGCACCACCTCGGTGGGCGGCACCCCGGGCACGTAGGAGGCCGGGTCGGGGACCACCCGCGTCACCGCCACCGACTGGACGCGCTCCAGCTTGACGGCCTCGGTCGTGGTGGACGCGTGCGGCCGGGTCATGCCCTCGCCGGGCGGGTGCTCGTCGGTGTGGCACACCAGCAGCCGGCTCGCCGACAGCACGAGCACGGTCACGTGCCGCCGCACCTCCATCGCCGGGTCGAAGGTCGCCTCGTGGTGGACGACGTAGGCGACGACGCGCTCGTCCCCCACGGCCGACTCGACCGCGTCCGCGACCAGGGCGGGGTAATATCCGCTGCGCTCGATCGCCGTGCGCAGACCACTGACGGTCGCTCGGGTTTCCCTCATGGCCCCATCCTGCCCTGTCCGGGGCCGGACGCGCACATGACCGGCACGGCACACGGTCATATGTCCCCGCGCGGGGTAGGGGGTGGGCATGGACGAGCATCCACTGCCGACCCCGCCGCCGGTGCCCCCGCCCACGCCGGACCCGGCTCCTCCCCCGCAGCCCCCCGTGCCGCCCGAGCCTCCGCCCGGCCCCACGCCGGGGCCCGCACCGCAGCCCCCCGGCCCCGTCCCGCCGGGGCCTTCGCCCGAGCCCGTGCCGCCCGGACCGCCCCCGGAGCCCACCCCGCCCGGCCCGGCACCGGAGCCGGTGCCGCCCGCGCCGCCTCCCGAGCCGATCCCGCCGGGGCCCGAGCCGGATCCCGTCCCGCCGACGCCGCGGCCCAGCCCTCCCCCGCCCCCGGGGTGAGACGACGGCCCGACCCGGGTCAGAGGTGGCGCGGCTCCAGTTCGGGACGCGGCCCGAGGGGGCGTCCCAGCGTCAGCCTGACCGCGCGCACCGCGACACCGGACGCGCCGACCATGACGGGGTTCAGCTCCAGCCGCGCCACCTCGGGGAGGTCGTAGCCGAGGCGGGACGCGCGCAGCAGCAGCTCCTCAAGGGCCCCGAGGTTCACCGGATCGGCGCCGCGGTGCCCGAGCAGCAGCGGCGCGGTGCGGATCGCACGGATCATCTCGGCCGCCTCCGCGTCCGCGAGCGGCGACAGGCGGTAGGCGCGGTCCTCCAGCAGCTCGGCGGTCTCGTCGGCGATCCCGAAGGAGATCAGCGCGCCGAACGAGGGGTCCTCCCGGACCACGATGCGGGTCGCGACCCCGTCCGTGCCGCCGGCGAGCCCGATGCCGTAGCACGCCAGCAGCTCCACCGCCTGCTCCGGCGCGACCTCGACGGGGCCGCCGTCGCCCAGCCACCCGGCGACCAGTTCCCGCGCCTTGGCGCGGTCCACGTCCTCGAACGCCGGCATGCGGCCGGCGGGACGCTGCCGCCACTGCGCGTACCGGATCACGTACGCGAGCGCCCTGACGGCGTCTTCGGGCGAGGCGTAGGACGGCACGGAGCCCTCCGCGGCCATCCCGTCCGGGCCGGTGACGCGCAGCTCGGCGGGCATGCCCTCGGTGCCGAGGTAGGTCGCCACGATCGGCTTCCTGCCCTCGGCGGCCAGCCGGAGGATCTTCTCGGGGACGCGGACGTCGAAGCCGCCGATCGTCGGGGGCGTGAACAGCGCCACGACCGCGTCGACCGAGTCGTCGTCCAGCGCCCCGGCGAGGGCGGCCTCGTAGTCGTCGGCGTCGGCGCTCGGGCCGAGGTCGATGCGGGGCCGCACCTCCAGGCCGAGCGCGACGGCCTCGTCCTGCGCCAGCAGGCCCAGCGAGTTGGAGTTGTCGATGATCGCGATGCGGTCGCCGGCCGGGAGCGGCTGGTAGGCCAGCACCTGCGCCACGTCGAACAGCTCCGCGAGGTCCTCCACCCGGATCACGCCTGCCTGCTCGAACAGCGCGCTGACCGCGTGGTCGGGCAGGGTGAGCGCCCGCGCCGCGTGCCCGATCGGGACGCCCTGCGTGCTGCGGCCGCTCTTCACCGCCACGATCGGCTTGCGGCGGCCGAGCCTGCGCGCCAGCCGCGCGAACTTGCGGGGGTTGCCCAGCGACTCCAGATAGAGCAGGACGGCCCTGGTCGCCGGGTCCTCCTCCCAGTACTGCATGAGGTCGTTGCCGGAGACGTCCGCCCGGTTCCCCGCCGAGACGAACGTGGACAGCCCGAGACCGCGTTCGGCCGTCCGCTGCAAGATGGCGATGCCCAGCGCACCGGACTGGGAGAAGAACCCCACCGGGCCGCGTCCCGGCATGGTCGGCGCCAGGGTCGCGTTCAGCCGCACGTCGGTGTCGGTGTTGGCGATGCCCAGGCAGTTGGGGCCGACCACCCGCATCCCGTAGGCGCGCGCAAGCCGCACCAGTTGCTCTTGGGCGGCGCGCCCCTCTTCCCCTACCTCGCCGAAGCCGGACGACACGACGACCAGCCCCCGCACGCCCTTGCCCGCGCACTCCTCCACGACCTCGTGGACGGCGTCGGCGCGCACGGCCACGACGGCGAGGTCCACATCGTCCGGGATCTCCAGGACCGACGCGTACGCGCGGACCCCGGCCACCGCGACCGCCGACGGATGCACCGGGTACACCGGTCCGCTGAAGTCGCCGGCGAGCAGGTTCCGCAGGACGGTCTGCCCCACGCTGTGCTCGGCCCGGCTCGCGCCGATCACCGCCACCGACCGCGGGAACAGCAGCCGCTGGATCGACCGCGACTCGGCCCGGTGCTCGCGCGCCGTCATGACCTCCAGCGAGGTGTCGGTCGGCTCCAGGTCGAGGACGAGCTCGATCACGCCCTCCTCGAAGCGCTGCTCCGCCTGGTACCCCGCCTCCCGGAACACCCGGGTCATCCGGCGGTTGTCGGGCAGGACGCTCGCCACGAACCGGCGCACGCCCCGCTCCCGCGCCGCCGCTGCGATGTGCTCCAGCAGCACGGCGCCGAGCCCGCGGCCCTGGTGCGCGTCCTCCACGAGGAACGCCACCTCCGCCGTCTCCGGCCGGTCGGCCAGGCTGTCGTAGCGGACGACCGCCACCATCTCCCCGGCGATCGTGGCGATCAGCGCGACACGCCGGTCGTAGTCGACGGTCGTGAAGTGCTCGACGTCGCGGTCCGACAGGTGGGGGCGCGGGGAGAAGAACCGGTAGTAGATCGACTCCGGGGACAGCCGCGCGTGGAACGTGCGCAGGAGCTCGGCGTCCTCGGGCCGGATGGGACGCAGATGGGCCGTCCCGCCGTCGCTGAGGACGACGTCGGCCTCCCACTGGTCCGGGTAACGCTCGGTCACGTACCCGAGGGTAAGGCACGGATGCGTCACGGCCCCCGCGAAGAAAAACGGGCTTCCTCGGTTTCGCTGCGCGTTCGAGACCTAATCGGGGCTCGAGAGCTGTTACGGTCGAGCACACGCCCTGAATGCCGCTCGCGCGGGCCGTGTTGATCGAGGTGATGACTCCATGACGCGCGTGGTCGTGGTCGGCGATCTTATGACAGACACCGTGGCTCGTGCCGCGTATCCCCTTGCGAAGGGGAGCGACACGCCCGCCGCCGTGACAACCCACGGTGGCGGCTCCGGTGCGAACGTGGCCGCATGGCTCGCCGTGGAAGGGACCGACGCCGCCTTCGTCGGCCGCCGCGGCTCCGACATCGCGGGCCGTAACCGGGACATGGAGTTGATGGGCTACGGCGTCGACGCCCGCCTCGTCATGGACCAGGAGCGCCCCACCGGCACCTGCGTGGTCATGGTCACCCACAAGGGCGACCGGACGATGCTGTCGGACCCCGGCGCCAACGCCGCCCTCCTCCCGGAGGACATCGAGCGCTGCAAGGACCTGTTCTCCCAGGGCACCCACCTGCACCTGTCCGGGTACTCCCTGATCAACGAGGGCTCCCGCAAGGCGGCCATCCACACCCTCGACATCGCCCGCAAGGCGCAGATGTCGGTCTCCGTGGACGGCGGCTCCTCCTCCCCGCTCAAGCGGATGGGCGCCGAGCCCTTCCTGGAGTGGACGCAGGGCGCCCGCCTCCTGGTCGTCAACGCCAAGGAGGCCGAGATCCTCACCGGCCGCGACACCCCGGAGCAGGCCGCCAAGGTGCTGACCGCCTGGTACCCCCAGGTCGTCATCAAGAGCGGCGCCGACGGCGCCCTCTGGTACACCAACGGCCGCCCCGAGCCGGTCACCGTCGCGGCGGAGCCCGTCGAGAAGATCGTCGACGGCACCGGCGCCGGCGACGCGTTCGTCGCCGGGTTCCTCCCGCCCTGGCTGGACGGCAAGCAGCCGGCCGACGCGCTCACCGCGGGCTGCCGCCTGGCCGCCCGCGCCATGCAGCACCTGGGCGCCCGCCCCACCCTCGACGTGGTCGACAACCAGATCAAGTAGGGGCGGCCCGGTCCCCCAGGGGCAGCGCCCGTCAGGCGAGCGGGGTGTAGGTGCGGACGTCCTCCTTGACCGCGTCCCAGAGGCGGTTGAGGGGGTGCCCCGCGTCGTAGCGTTCGAGATCGGCGCGGCGGACGAAGGCGCCCGTCATGAGCTCGGCCTTGGGCTCCAGGTCGTCGTGCAACTTGATCGCGCGGAGCGGGACGGCATCGGGGTCCTCCTGCGCCGCCATCCCCCGCCCGATCGAACCCGTGACGATCATGCAGCCGCGCACGAACCCGGAGCGCAGCAGCGACAGCCCGTAGTGCAGGTCGTCGATGTCGGCGACGACGCTCAGGCGCTCGCGGAAGTTCGTCCCGTACCAGGTGGCGAGCAGGTCGGCGACGAGCCCGGCGGGCGGCACCACCAGCGGGATCCGGCCGAGGCGGCTGGTCTCCACGGGGGTGTCGGGCAGCTCCCCCTCCGGCAGGTTGGTGAGCAGCAGCGCCTGGCCCCGGGCGTACTCGATGACCTCGTACTCCTTCAGGCGCAGGTCGCCCTCCGGGGTGCTGACGATGCTGCCGCAGATGAGGTCGACCTGGCGGGTCTCCAGCCGGGACCACAGGTCCTTGGTGCGGACGTGGGCGACCTTGAACTCGACCTCCCGCTGCCGGAACTCCTCCGAGACCCGGTCCCAGGCCCGGGAGACGATCGGCAGGGTGAACTCGGTCGTCCCGACCGTCAGCATCCGGCCGAGGCGGCGCCGGCTCCAGTGAATGGACTCCAGCCATTTCTCGAAGGTCGTGCGCGCCAGTTCGACCGTGGTCTCCCCCGTCGGGGTGAACAGGTAGTCCTTCCCGCGCCCCTGCCGGACGGTCAGGACCTCGCCGCACAGCACCTGGCTGTTGCGGTTCAGCGTGTCGAGCTGCTTCTGGACGCTCGACTGCTCGCGGCCCAGCACCCTGGCCGCCCGTAGCGCCGACCCCGTCTCGTGCACCACCAGCAGCGTCCGGAGCTGGTCGAACGTCATGTCCAGCAGGCCGGGCGGACACTCCAGGAGCGAGTCGAGGGTCGGGGACATGGGGTGGGACATTACTACCTCATCCGGCGCGTCGCGGAAATGGCCGCGCGGTCAACTAAGCGGGAAATGATGACATTTCCGCCTGAACTTATCTCAAGATGTTCTGCCAAACAACTGGACAGAGTTTTCTAACCTCTAGAACACTTTCCTTCGAGCCGCTCCACCGCCGCCGTCACCCGTCCCACTCCCAGGACGGCGGCGCTCCCGGGCGTGCCTCGGCGGTGCCGGCCGCCGAGGCCGCCGCCCGGCGCTGACTCCCGTTCGCCGCGGCTCTTCTCCGCCGCGGCGCCGGGACCGGACGCCGGGGCCGGGGGGGGGGCGCCCGCCCCGGCCCGCCCCCCCACCCACCCCCCCCCACGGAAAAGAAAACGCAGTAC